>JABXIJ010000018.1 GCA_013373105.1 Flavobacteriaceae bacterium
CCATCAAATAAAATATCGCCTTCTAAAGAAATTGAACCTGTATATCCATTTATTGCTGTAATTCCTTTTTCTAAATTGTCTAAAATTCCATTTACACTTTGGTAAATATCTTCTTGTGAGTCATACTTTGCTTTTACTGTACCATTTACTCCATCAAATGCTTCAAAATAAGGAACATCACCAAATAAATCTGTTAAACCAGCAGCCATGTATGCTTTTAAAATTAAAGCAGGTCCTTCATATACTGCAAATGCAGCAGTATTTCTTGCCTGATTTAAAATGATTTCATTGTCGCGTAAATTTGTGTAAAAAATATCCCATGGATTTCCTCCTAATTGAGGACTTTTTAAATCATGTCTATCAAATAAATTAAAATCTACAGCTGTTCTATGTTGCCCCAGCAAATCACCAGCAACAAAGCCTTCATAACTCATTTGTTCGCCAAAATCATAAATTACTTGACGTAATAATAAACTTGGTTGTACACTATTTGGCGCGTTTGGATTTGTATTTAGATCTTCAAAATCTTTGGTACAAGACGTTAAAAATCCTACAAAAAATATAATATATAGTATGTTTTTCATCATTAAATTTTTAAAAATTAAACCCAACTTTAAATCCTAAACTTCTAGTGGTTGCATAACTCATATCTTCAACACCACTTATAAAACCATTTCCTTGAACGGCTAATTGTTCTGGGTCAAAATGAGGGTTTTCTGTTATAACAAATAAATTGTTACCAATGAAAGAAAAATCCATAGTTGAAGCATCTCGTAATCCTAAAAACCCTTCTTTAAGGTTTAATCGATAACCAATCGATAACTGTCTTAATTTTAAAAATGAGGCATCGTAAACGTTATTTTCTTCGTGATTTCTATCATAGAATTGCCTGTAATAACTTTCTGCAGTAACAGCTACAGTATTGGGTAAACCTGAATTTACATTTACACCTGCTGCAGTAATACCACTTGATGGTCTAAATGCTGTTTCTGCTAATTGTCCACCAACATTACCAAGCGCTCTTGTTCTAGAAACAATTTCGCCTCCATTTCTCCAATCAAATAAAAAACTTGCACTCCAATTTTTATATTGAAAAGTATTATTCCAACCTAATGTAAAGTCTAGATTGTAATTACCAATTTTTATGAGTGTATTGTCGGCTATAAATCGTCCATTATCATCAATTAAAAATTCGCCATTTGCATTTTTTTGATATCCTGTTCCATACATATCTCCAATTTCACCACCTTCTTCTACCTGAAACCAAACAGTTTGGTTAGCACTATCATAAACTCTACTGTATGCTAATGTTAAACGACCATTTTGCTGAGGTAAATCTTTAATAACAGATTTGTAAGTTGAGAAGTTAAAAGTTGTATTCCAGCTAAAATTTTCATTTTTAATTGGAGTTGCTCCTAAAATAATTTCTACACCTTGCGTATTAACCTTACCACCATTTACCACTTGTTGATTGTAACCAGATGATATAGGAATTGGCAGTGAAATAATTTGATCTTTAGTTGTAGCATTATAATAAGTAAAATCTAGATTTAATCGATCTTTAAACAAACGAATATCTGTACCAACTTCAAAAGATGTTGTTATTTCTGGTTTTAAATTAGCATTTGGTATAAAGTTTTGATTGCTAAAAGTTGGTTGACCATTAAAAGGAGTTTGTGAAATAAATGCTCCTGAAGTTTGGTAAGGATTCGTATCGTTACCAACTTGAGCAACACTTGCTCTTAGCTTTGCAAATGAAAAAACTTCTGGTAATTTGGCCACGTTAGATACAATAAAACTCGTTGAAATTGAAGGATAGAAAAAAGAAGTATTATCGACAGAAAAAGGAGTTGCTAATGCACTAGACCAATCATTTCTACCAGTAATATCTACAAATAAGTAGTTTTTATACCCAAATTTTAGTAACCCGTATAAAGAATTTATTCTTTTTTTAGATTGAAATTCAAAAACCTCTATTGGTGATGCAGCATTATTTAAACTAAAAATACCTGGTTGAGCTAAATTAGTAGTTTGAGTTTGTTTGGTTGAAGCTTTTTGGTCTAAACGATTTCCACCAATAGAAATATCTAAAGAAATGTTTCCAAAAACATTCTTATAGTTTATTAAAAAATCGGTGTTTATTTCTCTATAAAACACATCGTCTTCTGCATAAGCACCATTCTTAAAACGATTACTGCTAAAATTACGTTTAAGTTTTCGTAATTCTGAAGAATAATCCATTCCTGAGCGTAGAGAAAGACTTAAATTTTCTGTAAAATTATGAGTTACTAAAACATTACCAAAAATTCTATCTCTTTTAAATGAGTTGGTATTTTCATATAAAATAAAGAAAGGATTATCAAAATATGTATAATTGAATGAATATTGTTGAACGCCTTCTAAACCTGGTTGCCAATAATCTCTTAAACTATTTATATTTAAAGTTCTTGGTCCCCAAGCAACCAAAGAGTAATTAACATTTTCGCTTCCATAACCATTAGATGGTCTATTGTCGCTGTTAGAATTTACATAATTTAAAGTTGAGGTAATTTTAGTTTTATCAGTTGGCTTAAAATTGAATTTTAAAGATACTGTTTTACGCGCCAAGTTAACACCAGGAATTATAGATTCACTATCTAAATTTGTAAATGATAATCGATAAGAGCCTGTTTTAAAACTATCATTTATTGCTACATTATTAATAGTTGTGATACCTGTTTCGTAGAAATCTTTTAGATTATCTGGGTTAGAAACAAATGGAGTTGGAGTAATAGGTAAACCAGTATACAAAGATGTATCTCCACCTCTTACTGTTGTTCCATTTGGTAAGGTAACTGGCGAATCAAATTGTGGAACTAAAAGTCCTGTATCTAATTCAGGCCCCCAAGAATAGGTAATAATATCATTAACTCCACCACCTAAACCATCAACAAATTCAAACTGACCAGAATTTCCCTGACCATACTTATTTTGAAAATCTGGTAAACGAAAAGCACTATCAAAAGTTATAGAAGAATTTATACTTATACCTAAACCTTTCTTCTTAGAACCGTCTTTAGTTTTAATAACAATAACACCATTAGATGCGCGTGTTCCATACAATGCAGCAGCACTTGGGCCTTTTAAAACAGTAACAGATTCAATATCATCAGGATTTACCTCCATAGCTCCATTACCAAAATCTATTTCTTGAAAACCAGCTGCAGCTTCGTTGGTAAAATTGAAAACTGTATTATTGTTTATGGGTGTTCCATCTAATATAAATAATGGATTATTGTTTGAAAAAGAGGCTTCACCACGTATTGTAATTTTAGAAGATGAGCCAACACCTGTAGCACCTTGAGTAACTGTTATACCAGCTAATTTACCAGCTAAATTGTCTATAAAATTTGTTGTTCTTACCCTTGTAATATCTTTAGATTTTATCTCTTGAACTACATAACCTAGTTCTTTTGTTTTTCTATTTAAACCTAAAGCAGTTACAACAACTTCATTTAAGCTAGTTTCAACTTCTTCTAAAGCTACATTAATTATGCTCTGATTAGCAATGGCAATTATTTGTGTTTTGTAACCTAAATAAGTAAATTTTAAGCTTGTGTCAGAAGTATTTATAAGTAAAGTATATTCGCCATTTTCGTTTGATGTTGTTCCTTTTCCACTAGATGATGTTATACTAACAAAGGGTAATTTTTCTCCAGAACTTTTATCAGTAATAGTTCCAGAAATTTGCGTTTGTGAATACATAATTGCTGTAAAAAGCATTAATATCCACATATAAATGTGTTTCATTAATTAAATTTTTTGCTTTTAAATATTTTTTGATTTTAGCTAGTAATTTTGAGCTAAAAGTTAATCTATAAACAAAAATTTGGAGAGCCTTTATTGAAGTTCGGTAGAAAGAAAAAAATTGTTTCCTTAGGAAGAAAGTAAGAAAAAAATGGTGTTGACTTAAATATAAGTTTTCGTAAAGCCGTTATTAAATCTGATGAAATTTTATGAAAACTACTAATGATAGATTTTACATCATCAAAAGAGTCAATATCTCTTAAAATAGACAAATAAGATACCTTTAAATTATTTGTGCTAATTAACTTATTTATGCTGTGTTGTAATTCAGCAGTTTGCCAAGGGAAATTTAAAAAAGTAGATTTGATGAAGTGTTTTTTTTGTAACCCCATCAAATAAAAGCCACCATCTTTTGATGGACCTAAAACCAAACTTTTACTTTGTAATTCTTGGTTTGCAATAGTAATATGATTCGCTTTTAAATGTGGTGTGTCATTACCAATGGCAATTACATTTTCAAAACCTTTGTCAAAAATGGCTTGAATAGCATTTGTAAATCGTTCACCAAAACAATCTCCTATTTGATCATTTTCAGAAAAATGAAAATAAGGTAGCTTGGTTTTCTCTACAATTGCTTTAGTTTGAGAATTTAATTTTGCAATTGCATCAAATGATAAAAAAGGCTTATTCTCTATTTCTTTTGAAGCAGAGTTAGCAAAAATTAATATGGCAGTTTGTTGAATCAATATTTACGAATAAAAATTAAGCAACTGTTCCTTGACAACTACTTCCTGCACCTGCTGTGCAGCCATAACAATGTTGATTAATAATAATTTTTCGGTCTTGTAGCAAATCTTCATTATACTCAGAAATATGTTTTACTTTACTTGCAACTTTTAAATTCAACATCTGATTAAAATCGCAATCGTACAACCAACCATCCCAACTTACAGATAGTGTATTTGTACACATAACATTTGCAACTGCAGATGGATTATAAGCATCAACCAAAGCATACATATAATCTTCATAATTTTCTGAAGCTATTAAATAATCTAAAAATCTACTGATTGGTAAATTTGTAATGGCAAATAAACTATGAAACTCGATGTTAAAATCTTCTTTTAATGCTTTCTTAAAATCGTTTTCTAAAGCCTTTTGATCTCCAGGTAAAAATGCTCCTGAAGGATTATACACTAAGTCTAGTTTTAAATCAGAATTTGGCATTCCATAACCAACTGCATTTAACTCTTGTAAAGCTTTAATAGATTTGTCAAAAACACCATTACCTCTTTGTTTATCGGTTTTTCCACGTGTGTAATGTGGTAAAGAAGAGACTACATGTACATTATGTTTTTTGAAAAAATCAGGTAAATCGTAGTACTTTTTATTGGCTCTAATTATGGTAAGATTAGAACGTACAATAAAATCTTTAATTCCAGCTTTTGAAGCTTCTTCAACAAACCATCTAAAATTAGGATTCATTTCTGGAGCGCCACCAGTTAAATCTAAAGTATGAGCACCAGTTTTTTTAATGACGTCTAAACATTGTTGCATAGTTTCTACAGTCATTATTTCTTTACGATCAGGACCTGCATCTACATGGCAATGTTCACAAACTTGATTACACATATAGCCAAGATTTATTTGTAAAATCTCAAGTTTATTTGGTTTAAGAGGAAATTGATTTGTTTCTTTTAATTTGTTAGCGAAAGTGGGTATTTCTCCATCAGCAAAAATACCATTAGATAAAATTTCCATCTGACGCTCTGTATTTGCGATATCGTTATTTCTTGCTTTTAGCGATTTTGTAGCCATATACTAATTTACATTTCTAGTTTATTCACTTTATTCATCATTTGTACTCCATGAACTAGAGAAGCACCACTTTTTATAGCTGCACCTACATGAACAGCTTCCATCATTTCTTCTTTAGTAATACCTCTTTGTAAACCATCTTTGGTATAAGCATCTATGCAATAAGGACACATTTCTGTATGAGCAACAGCTAGTGCTATTAAACTTTTTTCACGAGCAGTTAATGCGCCTTCTTCAAAAACTTTTCCATAATAATCAAAGAATTTGTTTCCTAATTCTTCACTCCATTCTGTTATTTTACCAAACTTTCTTAAGTCTGCTGCATCATAATAATTTTTAGACATAAATTTTTTGTTTTAAAAAAGCAAAAGATAATATTTTATTTACGGTTTAATTTCCAATTGTACGTTAAAAAAGAAATTTTTGCATTTGAATTTATTTGTGTACTTGAATATTTATTTAAATAATCTACCAAAGAACCATTTTTAGTAAAATCATCTTTAAACCAATTGAATATTTCTGAAATTTCGATACTATTCTTAGTGATTTTATTTCTGGTTTTATCATTAACAAATGCTGTCATTAAATTGGTTAATTCTTTATCGATGTTTTCTTCTGTAAAAGCTTTGTTAGCTAATTTTGGGCAAGATATTGATGCACAATTTACACCTACATGAATTCTTGGGTCAAACAATTCTTTTCTTAGAATTTCATGCTCTATTTGGTCTAGTGTATATGTTTTACCACCAACCTTAACAAAAGGAATTTTCCAAGCAGATGTACCATTTTTTTTAATGTCCATAATACTTTCTACTGGATAATTATCTAAAATAAGTTGAATTGTGTAAGCATTGTAGACATTAATCCAAAAGGCTCTTTTTTTGTTAATTGACCAAGATGTATTTGGAGTTGTATTTTTTAAATATTTAATAAAGATTTCTAGTTTTTGCTCATCTTTTTTAAAGGCTTCATAATTAACAACTCCATTATTAGAAACATGTTTTTGAAGTAAGCTATTGAAAATAGTAGTCTGTGCGTCAGAATTTAAGCTAACGAATAAGATTAGAAATAAAATAAATGTATTCTTCATATAATTATATACGTTTATTTTAGACGAATGGTTTTAGTTTTAATTACAAAAAATTAATTGTTATTTGTATGCATTAATGCTGCATCATCAATTTCAGAATTTAGATCTAGATTAAACCTTTTTCTAAAGGCATATACTACCAAATATAAAATTGGAGTATCTAATGCAGCAACTATAATTTTAAAAATAACACCACTTAAAAGCAAACCTAAAAAATTACTCCAATCTATAATACCAAATGAACAAAGTAGAACAAGTACTGTAAGTGTATCTATAAATTGAGAAGAAAATGTAGAAAAGTTATTTCTTAACCAAAGATGTTTTCCTTTGGTAAATTTTTTCCAAAAGTGATAAATTCTAATATCTAAAAACTGAGCAAATAAATAGGCTAGCATAGACGATAAAACAGCTAGTGGAGCTGCACCAAATACCTTTGTAAATATTGTATCATTAACTGGTGACCATGAAGTTGCTGGTACACTTTTAGAAATATAAATTATTAACAAAGAAAAAAACGAAGCAAAAATACCAGCAATAACTACTTCATTGGCTTTTTTTCTACCGTAAATTTCAGATAAAATATCAGTAATTAAAAAGGTAATAGGATATGGTAATAAACCTACAGAAACCTCAAATAGTTTTGTGTTAAAAATTTCTACATTAAAAGGATACCAATAAAAGAATTTCTGAAAAATTAAGTTAGAAGTTACAAGTGAAGCAATAAATAAAGCAGCTAGAATTAAATAAATTCTATTTGCTAACAGTTTGTCGTTTGCAGTCATATATGCGAATTTACTAAATAAAACTCATCTAATAAAAATGATTATTTTTGCATCGCAAACAACAAAATTTATTTATGAAAGCATATATTTTTCCTGGTCAAGGGGCACAGTTTACAGGAATGGGTTTAGATTTATACGAAAACTCTTCTTTAGCACAGGAATATTTTGAAAAAGCTAATGATATTTTAGGGTTTTCTATTACAGATGTAATGTTTGAAGGTTCTGCAGAGGAATTAAAACAAACCAAAGTAACACAGCCTGCAATATTTTTACACTCTGTAATTTTAGCAAAAGTTTTAGGTGATGATTTTAAACCAGAAATGGTAGCAGGCCATTCTCTAGGAGAATTATCTGCTTTAGTTGCAAATGGTGTTTTATCATTTGAAGATGGTTTACAATTAGTTTCTAAACGTGCTTTAGCGATGCAGAAAGCTTGTGAAATTAAACCATCTACTATGGCAGCAGTTTTAGGTTTAGAAGATGATATAGTAGAAAATACTTGTGCAGAAATAGATGGTGTGGTAGTAGCTGCAAACTATAATTGTCCTGGTCAATTAGTAATTTCAGGAGAAGTTGAAGCAGTTGAAAAAGCATGTGAGGTTTTGACTGAAAAAGGTGCAAAAAGAGCATTAGTTTTACCTGTAGGAGGTGCATTTCACTCGCCTTTAATGGAGCCAGCTAGAGAAGAATTAGCTGCAGCAATAGAAAATACAAAATTTAATACACCAATTTGTCCTGTTTATCAAAATGTGGTTGCAAAGGCAGTTACTAATCCAGAAGAAATAAAAGAAAATTTAATTGCTCAATTAACTGCTCCTGTAAAATGGACACAATGTGTACAAGCAATGATTGCAGACGGGGGAACTGAATTTATTGAAGTTGGGCCAGGTAAAGTTTTACAAGGTTTAATGCGAAAAATAGATAGGTCTGTAACAGCTAGCGGAGCTAGTTTATAAAATTTAAAACCCACTCAAATGAGTGGGTTTTTTTTAAACTAGTTTTTAATTTTTTCTTGTCTTTTATTAAGTAGAATAGGTTCTCCATAACCTAGTTCTTTCATTCTATTAAGCTGAGTTTCTGCATCACCAACTATTAACCAAATCATTTTATTCGGATCTACATATTTCTTAGCTAATTCTTGAATTCGCTCTTTGGTCATTCCTTTAACAATATTTTCTCTATCCTTAACATAATCTGGTTTCATACCATATTCACTGATATTTGTTAGCATACTCAGTTTGGCTCTATCAGTTTCAAAAGCTCTAGCATTACTCTTAATTAAGAAACTTTTAGTTGTTTCTAAATCTTTGTCAGAAAATGTACTTGGATAATCTTCTAATATTTTCTTAACCAATTGAGATGCTTCTAAAGTAACATTACTTCTTACACCACTAGATATTGAAAATGCACCTTTTGCTGTAGTGCCAGAAAATCTTGATCGAATTCCATAAGTGTACCCTTTACCTTCTCTTAACTCTTGAGTTAATCTAGAGGCAAAACCACCACTTCCTAAAATATAATTCATAACATTTGCAGGATAAAAATCTTTATCTGTAGCTGCTAATGCTGGTGCACCAAATTGTAATACAGATTGCTTTGCATTTGGAATATCATAAAAATAAACTGTTGGTTTAGTAGGAGCGTCTGGAGTTTTATATTCTGGAATTTCAACTGTTTTTGCTTCCCAAGAGTTTTCTAAATTTTCTAAAGATGCAACTATGGTAGCTTTATCAATATCACCAACTACCAACATTTTAGAAACAGAAGGCGATATATAATTTTTGTAATAGTTTTTAATATCGGCTAATTCTATTTTAGAAACACTCTCTATGGTACCTAAAGTATTTTTAGACCTAATGTTTTCTTCACCATAAATTAGCTCATTAAATTTATTAGAAGCTATTGCATTTGGGCTAGCTTGTTGTTGCCTTAATCTAGTTAATGTAGCTTTTTTAAGAAGTTCAAATTCAGTTTTATCAAATCTTGGAGATAACAAAATTTCTTCAACTAAGCTTAATACTTTTGTATAGTTTCTTTTCAATGAAGTAACATCTATTGTAATATCTTCCTTAGAAGCATAAACATTTATGCTTGCTCCTAACTCTTGAATAGCTTCTTCTAACTGTTGAGCAGTTTTATTTGCAGTTCCTTTGCTTAATAATGCAGCAGTTAAATTAGCAACTCCAAGTTTATCCATAGATTCTAAAAGTTGCCCACCTTTTACAACTAAATTGAAACGTACCAGTGGAACTTCATTATTTTCTATACCATAGATTTCAACCCCATTATTTAAGCTTGCTTCATAAACTTCAGGTACTTTTAATGAAGGAGTTTCCCCATAAGGAGGCTCTTTACTTCTGTCAATTTTTGATGGTGTTTTTTCGTAAGTTGCTTTTAAAGATGCATCAAACTTTTCTTCTGCTCCAATTACAATTTTTTCTTCTACAACTTCAGCTAATTCAGATCCTTTTAAAGCTAGTTTTGCAGAATTCTTTGGCACAAAACTAGTAGCGATAAAGTTTTTGTCTTTAATGTATTTTTCATAAACTCTCATTACATCTGCTGTAGAAACTGAAAGCGTTCTTTTAATATCTTCACTAACAAAACCAGGGTTGTCAGTGTAAGTATTATAACTTGCTAAATTTGTTCCTTTTCCTAAAACACTAGAAAGACTTCTATAAAAACTTGTTTCTTGTCCTGCTTTTATTCTATTTAAATCTTTTTCAGAAATACCATTTTCTTCAAAAACTTGTAATGCTTTTTCTATAGCATCTTTTACTTTATCTAACTCAATACCGTTGAAAGCTCTAACTAAAAGTTGTGTTTGACCTGCTAATTCAGTTGAGTAATTATACATGCTAACGTTAGAAGTAAGTTTTAAATCATCGACCAAGACTTTATTTAAGGGAGCAGATTTACCAGAACTCAAATATTCTGTTAAAACGTCTAATGCATAACTGTCTGGATGATATAATTCCACACTTGGCCAAACCATTGTTAATTGAGGAACTCGTGCAAAATTATCTTCATAGTATAAGAATTTAGTTTCTTTTACCTCACCAGGTCTTTTATCTAATGGTTTTATTTCATCACCTTTTGGAATTTCATCAAAATACTTTTTTACCCATTTAGTTGCTTGCTCAATATCTAAATCACCAGATAAAACTAAAGTTGCGTTGTTGGGTACATACCATTTTCTAAAAAATGTTTTTACATCTTCTAAAGTAGCATTATCTAAATCTTCTAAAGAACCAATTACCTGCCAATTATATGGATGATCTTTTGGGTATAAATTTTTACCTATAACATATTGATTGTGTCCATAAGGTCTGTTGTCTACACTTTGTCTTTTTTCGTTTTTAACCACTTGTTTTTCTTTAGCTAAAACAGGTTCTGTTACTGTGTTTATAAACCAACCTAATTTATCAGCTTCTGCCCAAATCATTTTTTCTAATGCATCTTTTGGTACAGTTTGCAAGTAATTTGTTCTATCTCTAGAGGTTGAACCATTTGCGCCAGAACCACCAATTCTAGCACTCATTTTATCTAATCCACCTTTGCCTAAATTTTCAGATTCTAAAAATAACAAGTGTTCAAATAAATGTGCAAAACCTGTTCTGCCTTCAACTTCTCTAGCAGAACCAACATGAACCATTAATTCAACTGCAACAACAGGATCTGATTTGTCTACATGAAATATAACATCTAAACCATTATCTAATTCAATTTTTTTGTAGTTGATACTTAATTCTGGAACATCATTTTTTTTAGTATTACAAGCCCATAAAAAAGTTAATAAGAAACTTGCTAAAAAGATTTTTTTCATTTGGAAAAGTTTTAAACTGCAATTTACAAAATGCATGTACTTAATAAATTTTATTTTGTTAAATATATCTGAATTATAAAAGCCTTTAAGCGTTTAATCTTTTAAAGAATAACCGTAAATTTGCACCCTTAAAAATAATTAGTGATGCAATACAATCATCAAGAAATAGAAAAAAAATGGCAAGAGTTTTGGGCACAAAACCAAACTTTTAAAGCTTTAAATTCTTCAGATAAACCTAAATATTATGTATTAGATATGTTTCCTTATCCTTCAGGTGCTGGTTTACATGTTGGGCATCCTTTAGGATATATTGCATCAGATATTTATGCGCGATACAAGCGCCATAAAGGGTTTAACGTATTACATCCTCAAGGGTATGATTCTTTTGGTTTGCCTGCAGAACAGTACGCCATTCAAACTGGGCAACATCCTGCAAAAACCACTGAGGAAAATATTAAAACCTATAGAAGACAATTAGACCAAATTGGGTTTTCTTTTGATTGGAGTAGAGAAGTGCGAACTTCTAATCCAGAATATTACAAATGGACACAATGGATTTTTATTCAGCTTTTTAACTCTTGGTATAATAACGATTCTAATAAAGCAGAAGATATTTCAACCTTAATTGCCGTTTTTGAAAAAGAAGGAAATTTAAAAGTAAATGCAGCTTGCGATGAAGATATCATTTCTTTTAATTCTGAAGATTGGGACAGTTTTTCAAATACCAAAAAACAAGAAATATTATTACAATATAGACTTACTTTTTTATCGGATACAGAAGTAAACTGGTGTCCAGCTTTAGGAACTGTTTTAGCGAATGACGAAATTGTAAATGGAGTTTCAGAAAGAGGAGGTCATCCTGTAGTTCGTAAAAAAATGACACAATGGTCTATGCGAATTTCTGCATACGCACAACGTTTGTTAGATGGTTTAGAAACTATTGATTGGCCACAACCTTTAAAAGATTCGCAAACGAATTGGATTGGTAGAAGTGAAGGTGCAATGGTTTCTTTTGCTGTTGATGGACATGAAGGAGAAAAAATAGAAGTATTTACTACAAGACCTGATACCATTTTTGGCGTGTCTTTTATGACACTTGCTCCAGAACACGAAATAGTATCAAAAATTACGACTGATGCTCAAAAAGCAGAAGTTGAAGCGTATGTAGAAGCTACAGCAAAACGTTCTGAACGTGATAGAATGGCAGATGTAAAAACCATTTCAGGAGTATTTACAGGAGCTTTTGCAATACATCCTTTTTCAGGAGAAAAAGTTCAAATCTGGATTGGAGATTACGTATTAGCAAGTTATGGAACTGGAGCTGTAATGGCTGTTCCTTGTGGAGATCAGCGCGATTATGATTTTGCAAAACATTTTGGAATACCAATTCCAAATATCTTTGAAAATGTAGATATTTCAGAAGCAGCTCATTCAGATAAAGAAGGAATTGTCATTGCGAATTCAGATTTTTTATCGGGATTAAAATATAAGAAAGCCTCAAAATTGGCCATTTATGAGTTAGAAAAAAAAGGTGTTGGTTATGGAAAAATTAACTATCGTTTAAGAGATGCTGTGTTTAGCAGACAACGTTATTGGGGAGAACCTTTTCCTGTATATTACAAAGAGGGCATACCACAAATGATTGATGCAGAACATTTGCCAATTGAATTACCTGAAGTAGAAAAGTATTTACCCACAGAAGATGGGAGACCACCTTTAGGAAACGCAGAGGTTTGGGCTTGGAATACAGAGAAGAATGAAGTGGTTAATAATCATTTAATTGACCATAAAACAGTTTTTCCATTAGAATTAAATACCATGCCTGGTTGGGCAGGAAGTTCTCAGTATTTTAACAGGTATATGGATCCTAGAAATGAGAACGAAATTTTCTCTAAAGAAAATATTGACTATTGGCAACAAGTAGATTTATATATTGGAGGTTCAGAACATGCAACAGGACATTTATTGTATGCACGTTTTTGGCAAAAATTTATGTTTGATAGAGGCTTAGTTCCTGTAGATGAGTTTGCAAAAAAACTTATAAATCAAGGTATGATTTTGGGAACTAGTGCTTTTGTTTTTCGAGTTGAAGGAGAGAATAAAATTGTTACGTCATCTAAAATTGAGGGGTTGAAAACTCAACCAATTCATGCAAACGTTTCTTTTGTGAACTCTTCAGATGAATTAGATATTGAGGCTTTTAAAAAATGGAGACCAGAATTTAAAGATGCAGAATTTATCACAGAAGAAGATGGCACTTTTAAAGTTTCTAGAGAAGTAGAAAAAATGTCCAAGTCAAAATACAATGTGGTAAATCCAGATGATATTTGTGAAGAATATGGAGCAGATGCCTTGCGTTTATTTGAGATGTTTTTAGGTCCTTTAGAACAATCTAAACCGTGGAAAACTTCTGGTATTTCTGGAGTTTATTCTTTCTTAAAAAAATTATGGAAACTGTTTTATAATGGAGAAGAGTTATCTATTTCAAATGATGCACCAACTAAAGAAGAATTAAAAACATTACATAAAACCATTAAAAAAGTTGAAGAAGATATCGAAAACTTCTCTTTCAATACTTCAGTTTCTACTTTTATGATTGCTGTAAATGAACTAACTGCTTTAAAATGTAACAAGCGAGAAATTTTAGAGCCATTGTTGGTATTAATATCACCTTATGCACCTCATATAGCAGAAGAATTATGGAGTAAATTAGGTCATAAAGAAACAATTAGTTTTGCAACTTTTCCAAAATTTGAGGAAAAACACTTGGTAGAAAGTACAAAAGTGTATCCAATTTCGTTTAATGGTAAAATGCGTTTTACCTTAGAGTTATCTTTAGATTTATCAAAAGATGAAATTGAGCAAACTGTTATGGCTCACGAAAAAACACAAGCCCAATTGCAAGGAAGAACACCTAAAAAAGTAATTATTGTTCCTGGAAAAATTGTAAATATTGTAGGGTAATTTTTATTTTACAAATATTAAAATATAGAAAGTCATTACTTAATTGTAATGACTTTTTTGGTTGTTTAACCATTGAAAATACGGTTTAAAATAGTATTTTTGATAAAACAAATTTTCATGACTACAGAAAGACAACAAGGAAGTCTTTACGTTTCTATCCAAAACAAAATAGCAACTATAGAATTTGGTCACCCAGCAAGTAATTCTTTTCCAAGTGAGCTTTTGGCTCGTTTAACAAATGAGTTAAATTATATTGCAAAAAATGATGCTGTACATGTAGTAATTCTTAAATCTGAAGGTGAAAGAGCCTTTTGTGCTGGTGCTTCTTTTAATGAGCTAGTAGCTATTTCGAATTTAGATGATGGTGAAAAATTCTTTTCAGGTTTTGCAAATGTAATCAATGCTATGCGATCTTGTGGTAAATTAATAATTGGTAGAATTCAAGGAAAAACTGTTGGAGG
>JABXIJ010000006.1 GCA_013373105.1 Flavobacteriaceae bacterium
GACCAAAAATAGGACCAATTGCTAGTACTAAAAATATTAAATTAGTTGAAAAATTTATATGCAGATAATTTACTAATTGAATACTTAGAATTGTAATTGCAAACCCTATACAATTAACTATTGTTAAAGCTGTGCCCTTTAACTTAGGGCTAGCATTAAGTGCTACAAGACTAGAAAACATAGGAGAATCTGAAATAACAAAAAAGCCCCAAAAAACTAAAAAAACAATTAAAGTTGACAACGATGCAAAGCTTAAAATAATAGGAGCTAACAGACAGCATATACCTGATATAAGTAAACTAAAGAAAGCTGTTTTTTTTAATCCAATTTTTTGTGATATGAATCCACTAATAAAACAACTCAAACAACCAACTCCAATTATTAAAAAGCTTAAAAATGAAACATTTAAATATTCAATTTCAAATTTGTTTTTGAAAGTTAGTAACATAACTGGTACAAACGCCCAAAAGGTGTAGAGTTCCCACATATGACCAAAATAACCAAAAGCAGCACCTTTAAATTCTTTCTTTTCGAACACTTTTGCAAAGGCAAAAATCTGCAATTTTTGACTTTGCTTTCTATATGGTCCATTTGGCACAAAAAGTAGTATTAAAAATCCACCAAGAATAGCAGTTGCTGATATTACAATTAAAATTATTCTCCAATTAAAATTACTAATTGTGTCTTTTAGTAGATGTGGAAATGCAGTTCCTAAAACTAGAGCACCAACTAAAAAACCAAGCGCTTTGCCTAATCCTTTTTCAAAATAATCTGCAGCTATTTTCATTCCTACAGGATAAATACCTGCCAAGAAAAAACCTGTTAAAAACCTAAATAATAATATACTTATATATGTATTTTGACTATTAATAATTGATAGGTTAGCAAGGGCTCCTAAAATAGCACTTACAAAGAAAACTTTTGAAGGGGAGAAGCGATCTGCTATTGTTAATACAGCAAAACTTAGAGTACCTAAAATAAACCCAAACTGAACAACTGAAGTCAAACTTCCAAGTATGTTTGGGTTTAAATTATATGTAATAATTAAATCTTCTAAAATAGCATTACCTGCAAACCATAAAGATGTACAACAAAATTGAGCAATTACTATAATTGGTAGAATAATTTTTTTTGAAACTTTCACATCTTATTGAAACGTGTTAATTGTATTTTTTTAGATTTAACTAGCCAAGTTAAAATTGATTATTCTTAAATACTAATATTTTAATAAAAAAAAAGAGAAGCCAAACGCTTCTCTTTTTAAAATATGTAAATTTTTTTAAAACTGGAATAAGATACCTACATTGAAATTACCCCAATTGGCTGCGTCTGAAATACTTTCATAAGAAACATTTAATTCTATGGTGTCTGCTATATCTATTCCAACAACTGGTCTATAATAAAACCCACCATCTAAACCATCAGATAAACCTAAGGCATAACCAGCGTCTATACCACCAGTAAAAATACTAAATAGTTTTAAACGTGCAGCAGCAGCGATTGGTAAAAACTGTGCATCGTCAACACTAACAGTTTGTCCTAATACTTGAATTTCATCACCAAAAAAATTTCTAAAACCTGCATTTAATCCAAACTCAATAGGAGCGTCTATGTTTGTAAAATAATAATATGCATCAACACCAATAACTAAGCTAGTGATATCTGAAGCATCTGCAGCTGGTAAACCAACTGAACCTCCTAATTTAAATGTTTGCGCATTTGCACTTGAAAAAGAAAATAACGCAATACAAATTAATAACAATAGTTTTTTCATAATTTATTAATTTAAGTTTGGATTAAATTTACAAAAAAAAAAAATAATATTTGATGTATATATTTATAATACAGATATATACAGGTTCTAATTCATAAGCTTTTATATTGTGACTTTAATCTTTTAAGAGAAATAACACAAAGGATTAATAACTATAAAAGCGATTTTTATAAAAAAGTATTGCTCACAAAATTTATGCTTTTAATGTAATAGGAATCCAAATTTCTTCTTCAGAATTTGAGTTGCTATTTACATATTTTTTACCTAAAACCTCAAAATGAGGCCTATTATCTATTCTGTATTTAGATTTTGGAATCCACTCAGAAAATATGTATTGAAAAATACTAGTATCATCACTAGAGCCTTTGTAATGAAAAACTGCATATAGTCCACTTTTTAAGATAAACGAATTCATTCCATTAGGAATATTATCAAAAGAACTTACTTCTACTGTTGCCCATTTTGTGAACTCTTTAGTTGGATTGAATACTTGAAAATAATCAACAGGATATTCTTGTAAAGAAATTTTATCAGTATTTACTCTGTGTTTAATATCTTTAACTCTTGGGATAAAATTTCCCCAAAGTTGTTTTGTTTCATTGTTTGCAATACTCATGTTAGTAGAAATACCAATTAAATGTTTTTCTTTGAGTTCAATTATTTTAGGCTCCATAAATTCTGTTTAAGAGTTTGAAATTAGCCATTTTTAGAGGAACCTCAAATAAAAAACCTTTTAAACTTTAATTGTGCAAAGGAATTTAGTGTTACAAAAACTATAACAAAGGCTAATAATTTTTTCATTTTAAGTTGATTGATTTCTAATTGATGTTTTAAAGACGCTTTATTCGTTATTTTTGTTACTAGTATTAACAGTCTTTAACGTATAATTAACAGATGAAAAATATAACCCTTGTTTTAGGAGCTTCAACAAACCCTAATAGATATTCTAACATTGCCATTAAAAGATTAAGAGCTAAAGAAATAGCTGTTATTGCTATTGGACTTAAAACAGGTAGAGTAGTAGATGTTACTATTTTAACTGATAAAAAAGCCTTTGATGCAATAGATACTGTAACCTTGTATTTAAACCCAAAAAGACAAGAAGAATACTACAACTATGTGCTAGAGTTAAAACCAAGAAGAGTAATTTTTAACCCTGGAACAGAAAATTTAGAATTCAAAAAATTGTTAAGTGAAAATGGTATTAAGGTAGAATTTGCTTGTACATTGGTACTCTTGTCAACGAATCAGTATTAAAAAAAATGGGCTGAGTTAATTTGGTTAAAATCTTCTTTTTCGTGCAATTAAATTAAATACCAAACTTATCCCCCTCAACCCAGTTTCTTATAATTAGTTTAAAATTAGACTTTAATTTAGAATCATACAATACTCACTTTGAGTATTTTTACATAAGTTTATGATTATTTTTAAAGTAACTAATAAGTTCTAGAGTAGAACTTAAATTGAGTTTTTTTAGAATGTTTCTTCTGTGAGTATCTACAGTATGTTTGCTAATATTAAGAGAATTTCCAATTTCTTTACTAGTTTTTTTTAGAATTAATAAACGAACAATATCTCTTTCTCGATTACTAATAGCATCTAAAATATTAGAATTAGAAACGTTTTGATAGAACAAAGTTTCGTATTCATTTTTTTCATTAAGATATTTTGCGCTTGCGCAAATATCCATCTCTATTGCACCATGTAAAACAGTATAATGTGCTAAGCCAATTATGGGTTTATTTTCTTCATCGAACTGAAGTGGAGTAGTGTTTTGAACAATATTTACGTGGTTACCCTCAGCATTTCTAATTCTGTAATTCCAAGTATAACTCATTTTTTTTCACTGTTCATCATTAAGTTCTGTCATAGTGAACACCATAAGCTCTTGTAAGCTTTTTAGCCAAAGTTGAATATCTTCTGGATGAAAAAGCGACCAGAAATAATCCATACCGCCATTTAACATAGCTTCTCTATATAAACCAGTGCAGGCTGTAAAGTTTTTGCTTACGTATTCGAAACTCTTATTAACTGTATTTGTAATACAGTAAAATGTTGAGTTATAAGGATAGAAATAATCTAACTCTATTAATTTTTTTATATGATCTTCGATCTTAACATTCGGATAAGAATCAAAGATTTTCTTGTATACATCGTTTATGTTTACCATTCTCATACTACAGTAAAAATTTTACCAGGTTCAGCTAATGCTGTGTTCTTAAAAACTTTTTGTGCTTCTTCTTTAAAAATGGCAATTTCTTTATATCTACCAGAATAATGTCCTAAAACTAATTGTTTTGCATCAGATTTCAAAGCAATTGTTGCAGCTTCTTTTGAGGTAGAATGTTTTGTTTTTTTAGCTAATGAAGATTTGTCTTCTAAGAATGTTGATTCATGGTAAAGTAAATCTACTTGTTGAATGATTTTTGAAATAGATGGTTTGTACGCAGTATCACTACAAAAAGCATAACGTAAAGGCTTTTTAGGACTTTTGGTTAAAACCTCGTTTTTAATAATTGTACCATCATTTAATGTAAAATCTCTACCTGCTTTCAAATTCAAATAATCTGCTTTGGTAATTTCAGAGTATTTTTCAATTTTGCCAATGTTTAGGTTTCTTTGTTTTTCTTTTTCAATAAAAAGATATCCATTTGTATATATTCTATGGTCTAAAGGAATTGTTTTTACAGTTACTTTATCATTATCTAAAATTACTTCACTTTCATTTGATGCTAGCTCATAAAATACTATTGGAAATTTTGCATGTGATTGTGTAATTTTTAATTGTAAGCGTGTTACTTCTTCAATACCTTTTGGTCCAAAAATATGTAACTCTCTTTCTCTACCTAAAATACCTAAAGTAGAAATTAGACCAATTAATCCAAAAAAGTGATCGCCATGTAAGTGAGATATAAATATGTGACTGAACTTTGAAAAACCAACTTTGTATTTTCTTATTTGACGTTGAGTTCCTTCACCACAATCTATTAAACAATGAAAATTATTAATTTCTAAATATTGAGCAGTTGGAAAAGCATTAATTCGTGGTGTTGCAGAATGGCAACCTAAAATAGTAAGTTTTATACTCATTTAATTACAAAACGTTTAGACACAATTTTGTTTTCATTTTGTATAGAATAAATATAAATACCAGTGCTTAAATTACCTTTTGAAAAAGGTATTGAATTTTTACCAAATTTAGTTTTAATACTTTCTTTATGAACAGTTTTACCCAAGATGTTTTTTACGGTAAAGTATATTTTAGAACTTTTTTGGGTGTTAAAAGTTATCTTGGTGTTGTGTGTAAAAGGATTTGGGGCTGCAGATAATTTTTCTATTGTTTTTTCTTGAGAAAAAACAACACTTGTAGTACAAAAAATTATAATAAAAAGTAGTTTTTTTATCATGCTTTGGGGATTTTATTAAAATCCTAACTCTCTTTCAATGGCTTCCATTTCTAAAATGTCTTCAGCTTCTGTAAGCGTTGGAACAATATTAAAATCTTCTGGAAAATCATCTGTATTTAATATTGAACAAACAACTACAAACGATATGCCATTCTTTTTCATTTGGTTGGATAATTCCAAAAATAATGAAAAATCTCTTGAATTTATAGTATCAAAACTAGAAAGTTCTAAAACTAAATGATTTTTTATTAAATCATTTTGAGAATTTGTAAAGGATTCTAAGAATTTTTTAAAGGTTTTGCCTTCTGAAGAAACAAGCGTATATGTATCCTTTTTTACTATTTGCAAAACTTATCTTTTTATTTGTTGAGCAAGTAAATAAATTACAGCCATTCTAATAGCTACTCCATTTTCAACTTGGTTTAGAATAATAGATTGGTCAGAATCTGCTACATCACTTGTAATTTCTACACCTCTATTTATAGGACCAGGATGCATAATTACAACTTCTTTATCTAGGCTATTTAGAAGTTCTTTGTTGATACCAAAAAGTTGAGTGTATTCTCTTGTAGATGGAAAATATTTAATATCCATTCTTTCATGTTGCACTCTTAATACGTTTGCAACATCACACCATTCTAAAGCTTTTCTTAAGTTGGTTTCCACACCAACTCCTAAACTAGTTATATATTTTGGTATTAAGGTTGTTGGGCCGCAAACCTTAACCTCGGCTCCTTGCAGTTGGAGTGCAAAAATATTTGATAAAGCAACTCTAGAGTGTAGAATATCGCCAACTATAACTACCTTTTTACCTTTAACATCGCCTAACTTTTCTCTTATTGAGTAAGAATCTAATAGTGCTTGAGTTGGATGCTCATGTGTACCATCACCAGCATTTATAATTTTAGCATTTACATGTTTAGATAAAAATACTCCTGCTCCCACATTTCCATGACGCATTACAACAATATCTACTTTCATAGAAAGAATATTGTTTACTGTGTCAATTAAAGTTTCTCCTTTTTTTACAGATGATTGGCCAGCTGAAAAGTTAATTACATCTGCAGATAATCTTTTTTCTGCTAATTCAAAAGATAATTTTGTACGAGTACTATTTTCGAAAAATAAGTTTGCAATGGTAATATCTCTTAGAGAAGGAACTTTTTTAATAGGTCTATTAATTACCTCTTTAAAACCATCTGCAGTTTTAAAAATAAGATCAATATCGTTTTTGTTTAGATATTTAATGCCTAATAAATGTGCTACACTTAATTGATCCATATTTTATTTTTGTTCTATATAAACTGCATCTTTTTTGTTTGTTTCTTTCCAAGAAACAATAACTCTTTCATGATTTATAGCATCAACTTGCCTGCCTCTGTAATTAGGCTGAATTGGTAAATGTCTGCTAAATCTTCTATCAATTAATACTAATAACTCAATGTTTTCTGGTCTTCCATAAGACTCTAAGGCTGTTAAAGCAGCTCTTACACTTCGTCCTGAAAACAAAACATCGTCAATAATTACTACTTTTTTGTTTTCAATTAAAAAATCAATTTCTGTAGAAGTTGCTTTTAAAGGCTCATCTCTTCTTCTAAAATCATCTCTATAAAATGTAATGTCTAAAAGCCCAAATTCTAGGTCTTTTATATTATAGTCACTTTTTAACAAGGCTACTAGTCTATTGGCTAAATAAGAGCCTCTAGGTTGTAAACCAATTAAAACAGAGTTCGAAAAATCATTATGGTTTTCAATTAGCTGACATGCTAATCTGTGTAAAATAATTTCAATATCTTTTGAGTTAAGAAGTGTTTTTTTGCTCATAAAAGACCTATCAAATTTAAGTTGATAGTTATTGAAAATCAAAATTAACACAAATAAATGGTTATGCAAAACTTATGCTTATCAAATACTGTATTGACATTGTTAATTAAATTGTTGAAAACAAAATTCACATTTTCTAAACTAAGCTAAGACTCTTATTACATTTAAATATACAAATCTTATCTCACAAGCTATGTCTTTAGTAAAATTTGAAAAAATGCTCAAAACCAATAACATTTACTTTTTTGATTTGGTTGAGTTCGAAGAGATCATTATTCATTATTTAGATGCTGGAAAACACGCTTTAGCAAAGAAAGCAGTTAAACTAGGTTTAGAACAACATCCACAATCTGTTGATTTAAAACTTCTACAAGTAGAACTCTTTATTTTTGAAAATGATCTAGAAAAAGCAACAACGCTACTAAAAATAATAGAAAATATAGATCCTAATAACGACGAGGTTTTTATTCAAAAAGCAACAATAGCCTCTAAGTCTGGTAATCATAAAGAAGCAATTGAAAATTTAAAAGTTGCATTGCAGTTTACAGAAGATAAGGTTGACGTTTGGTCTTTAATGGGTATGGAATATCTGTATTTAGATGATTATGAAAATGCTCGTTTAAACTTTGCAAAATGTTTAGATGTAGATTTCGAAGATTATTCTGCATTATACAATATAGTATATTGTTTTGATATGGAAAAAGAGCATGAAGCTGCTATTAATTATTTAAATAAATACATAGATAAAAATCCATATTGTGAAGTTGCTTGGCATCAATTAGGTAGACAGTATTTTATGTTAGATATGTATAAAGAAGCATTAGTTTCTTTTGATTATGCTGTTTTAATTGATGAATCGTTTATTGGTGGTTACCTAGAAAAAGCGAAGACTTTAGAAGAATTAGGAGAGTATGAAAAGGCAATTGAAAATTATATGATTACTTTAGAGTTAGACGACCCAACTGCTTTTGCATTTGTAAGAATAGGAGAGTGCTACCAAAGATTAGATCAGTTTAATGAAGCAATTAGTTTTTATAAAAAAGCAGTACAAGAAGATCCTTTATTAGATAGAGTTTGGATTCTCTTAACCAATTTATATTACGATTTAAAAAACTATCCAAAAGCAGCTTATTATATAGCTAAAGCTTTAAAAATTGATGAAGACAATCCTTTATATTGGAGACGTTATTCGCAAATACAAATTAAATTAAACTTTTACGAAGAAGCTATAGATGGTTTTAAAAAGTGTTTAGAATTAAATGATTTAGACCTTGAAGTTTTTGTGGCTTTAGCAGATGTTTTAAACTTTATTGGAGAATATAATGATGCTATTGCTATGTTATACAAAGCACAAAAATTATATAAAGATTTTGCAGAAATCGAATATAGATTGGCAGGTTTGTTTTTGCTACTTGGCAAAGAAAAATATGGCATTAATCATTTAATTTCTGGAATGAAAATAGATTACGATTACCACATAATTATTTCTGAATTATTTCCAACAATATATAGTTGCGAAAAGGTAACTAAACTTCTTATTAACTTTAAAAAAGCATTAGAATAAAAAAAATCCAGAGAATTTTCTCTGGATTTTTTTTATTTATTAGTTTGGATACCAATTTAATTGAACAACTTCAATATTTGGATTCCCTTTGTTTACTATTTCTTTAAATTTTGCTACATCACTTAATCCACCTGTTCCTCTATAATGATATGGATATACTTGATTTGGTTTAAAAGCTAAAACTGCATCAGCAGCACTATCAATAGTCATAGTGTAGGGCAAATTCATACAAACAAAAGCCTTGTCTATATTATTTAAATTTCTCATTTCAGGGATATCTTCTGTATCTCCAGAGAAGTAAATCCTTTCATCATTTATTGTAAAAATATAGCCATTTCCTCTTCCTTTTGTATGAAACTTTAAAGCTTCTTCCCTTAAATTGTACATTGGAATTGCTTCTATTGAGAAATCAGTAAACTTTTTAGATTCACCGTTGTTAATTACTACAATTTCTTTAGTGTTTACTGTTGTAATTTCTTTAGCTACAGCTTCTGGAGCAATAACAGTTGATTTACTTAAATCTAACTCATTAAGTGTTTTTAAATTCATATGATCGCCATGAATATCTGTAATTACAACAAAATCAGGTGATTTAAAATTTTCAAACGCTTTTTTTCCACCAGTTGGATCAATATAAATAATTTGATTTTTAAACTCTAAAACTGCAGTTGCATGTGAAATTGGAGATATTTTAACCATTTCTGATTTAACTTCAATTTTATCTGCTGTTTTTGATTCTAGTTTATCATTTTTTTTGTCTTTACAAATAAAAAAAACAATTGAAAAAAATAGAAAGATTAGTTTAGTTTTCATAAAATAAATTTTATTAAATAAAGATACAAAGATATACATATCCCGGTTGTTAAGTTTTCTTTAAAATCTATTATCTTCGTTTTTAAATTGGTGAAATGAGTAGATCTATAAAAGATTATTTTATTATTGGTTTTAAAGGAATAGCTATGGGTGCAGCAGATGTTGTACCTGGTGTTTCTGGTGGTACAATTGCATTTATTTCAGGAATTTATGAAGAGCTATTAGGTTCAATTAGTAATATAAATTTAAAACTATTTAAAGAATTAAAAACGAATGGTTTAGCTAAAGCATGGCAACAAATAAATGGTAATTTTTTAGCTTCACTTTTTTTGGGTATAGTAATAAGTTTTGTATCGTTAGCAAAAGTTATTAAATATCTTTTAGAGCATCAACCAATTTTATTATGGTCTTTCTTCTTTGGTTTGGTTTTAGCAAGTGTAATTTATGTTGGTAAACAAATAAAAAACTGGAATATACTTATCATTTTTATGCTAATAATAGCAGCATTTTTAGCTTACTATATTACTACACTTAATCCATTAGTTAATGAAAATTCGTCTTCATTATTCTTATTCATAGCAGGAGCAATAGCAATATGTGCAATGATTTTACCTGGTATTTCAGGTGCTTTTATATTAGTTTTATTAGGTGCTTACAAACCTATTTTAACTGCTGTAAATGATAGAGATTTTAAAACTATTGCAATTGTTGGTTTAGGGGCAATTATTGGTTTGCTAAGTTTCTCAAAAGTTTTAAAATGGCTTTTTGCACATTACAAAAACTTTACTCTTGCTGCCTTAACTGGTTTTATAATCGGATCTTTAAATAAAATTTGGCCTTGGAAACAAACTTTAACATGGAGAGTAAATTCACATGGGATTAAAGTACCATTCAATCAAAAAAGTGTTTTGCCATTTAATTTTGAAGGAGACCCTCAATTATTATATGCTATACTTTTGGCAATTGTAGGTTTTGTTTTAATTTTAATATTAGAAAAAATAGCTGTACAAAAAGAATAAATGCAGAAATTAAGAACATTAAAAGAAAAATTATCTCTATTCCTTAAAGGGTTAGCTATGGGTGCTGCAAATAAAGTACCTGGAGTTTCTGGTGGTACAATTTCATATGTACTTGATTTTTATGAAGAGTTAATTTATTCTTTTAGAAAAGTAAACTTACAAGCATTTAGGCTACTTTTTTTAGGTAGGTTTAGAAGTTTTTACAAACATACAAATGGTGAGTTTTTGCTCCTTGTTATGGGAGGTAGCATCTTTAGCTATTTTAGCGTTTCTTTAATTTTAGACTACTTTCTAAAACATTATGAGCTCTATGTTTGGAGTTGGTTTTTTGGAATGATTATTGGGTCTATTTATTACATTGGAAAAGATTTTGGTGAATGGAATAGAGTAAGCTTTGCCTTTTTAATGATAGGAATTACTTTAGGTTTAGCTATTAGTTTTTTAACACCAGCAACAGAAAATGATAATTTGTGGTTTGTCTTTTTGTGTGGAATTATTGGAGTTTCTGGAATGACACTTCCAGGTTTATCAGGATCTTTTATTTTAATTTTATTAGGTAATTATGTTTTATTACTGGTAGATTCTGTTAATGTTCTTTTTAATGTAATTACAAGTTTATTAACTGGTAATTTTGAAGTTGTTTCAGACCCAAATAATATAAGATACTTAAAAATTATAGGTATTTTTACAGCTGGTTCTGCTTTTGGTTTGGTGTCTATTTCCCATATTTTAGGATATATGCTAAACAGGTGGAGTAAACTTGTTAACGCTGTTATTATTGGTTTTATAGCTGGTTCTTTAGGAATTGTATGGCCATGGAAAAGAACTATCTATGTTACTGTAAACGATAAAATTCAAATTGATAAAGCTGGTAATAAAATAGTAGAAAACTATGAACGCTATGTACCAGATTTTTTACAATATGAAACTAAGTTAGCTATTTTCTTTATTTTCTTAGGTATTGCAATTGTTTTAACCATAGATTATTATGACAAAAAGAGAAAAGAATAATCTATTCGGTTTGCTTGGTAAAAATATTTCTTATTCTTTCTCTAAAGGGTATTTTACAGAAAAGTTTAAAAAACTTAAACTAGATAATCATCAATATTTAAATTTTGATATTTCTAATATTCAAGAGTTTAAAAATGTAAAACAACAGGAATTACTGAAAGGTTTGAATGTAACTATACCTTATAAGCAAGAAGTTATTCAATATTTAGATGCATTAGATAATACAGCAAAAAAAATAGGTGCTGTAAATACTATTAAATTTTTTGAAGATGGTATTTTAAAAGGTTTTAATACAGATGCTTATGGATTTAAGTATTCACTAAAACCTCTATTAAAAAAACATCATAATTCAGCATTAATTTTAGGTACAGGAGGAGCTTCAAAAGCAGTTGCTTTTGTGTTAGAATCATTAGAAATTCATTACTTATTAGTCTCTAGAAACTCAAAAAATAAAGATGTAATTACTTATGATTCCTTGACTGAAGAAATTATTGAAAATCATAAAATTATCATTAATTGTACACCATTAGGAACATCTCCAAAAATAGAATTATGCCCAGATATTCCTTATCATTTTTTATCTGATAATCATTTATTATTTGATTTAATATATAATCCTTCTATTTCAAAATTTTTATCAAAAGGATTAGAAAAAGGAGCAACAATTAAAAACGGTCTAGAAATGCTTGAACTTCAAGCAGAAGAATCTTGGCGTATTTGGAATTCCTAATCATAAAATAAATTTTAATTATAAATATTTATTGTAATTTTTGTAAGTAAAAGGTATTTTTGATGACTATATAATTATAGTATTATATAACGACCTTTAAACATTGTATATATGTTAGACAAAGACGAAAAAGAAGTAAGTGTAAATGAAGATGTAAACAACAACGAACTTACTGAAAACAAAAGTCTCACCCCTGTTGAAGATGATGATACATCAGAAGCTGTATCAGAAATAGAAAACTCTGTTGCAGAAGAAGCAGAGAAAGATGAAGAAAAAGAGGATGAAACACTTCCTGAGATTGATTACTCTAAACTAAGTTTAGAAGACTTGGTATCTCATCTAAAAAAATTACTTAAAGAGAACGAAGCTCACAAAATTAAAAATCAAGTTGAAGGAATTAGAAGTAGTTTCAATAAGAAATTTGGTAAATTATTAGCTGAGAAAAAAGCAGCCTTTTTAGCTGAAGGTGGTAATTCAATTGACTTTAAATTTTCTAGTCCTTTAAAATCTGAATATAATGCACTTTTATCTGAATATAAGGAGAAAAGAGACGCGTATTACAAAGATTTAGAAAAAAGACTTAATGAAAATTTAGACAAACGTCTGTTAGTTATAGAAAGGCTTAAAGCACTAATTCAAGATGCAGAGCCAACTACTATGTATACTGTATTTAAAGAAATTCAAGAATCTTGGAGAAAAATTGGTCCTGTACCAAAAACACGCTATAATGATACTTGGAAAATTTATCATTTTCACGTAGAAAGGTTCTATGATTTATTACATCTTAGTAAAGATTTTAGAGATTTAGATTTTAAAAATAATTTAGAAGAAAAACTAAAAATTATTCAACAAGCTGAAGCTTTAGTAGAGGAAAAAGATGTTAATGTAGCTGCAAAAAAACTACAAGATTTACATAAAGCTTGGAAAGAAGATATTGGTCCAGTTGCCATTGAAATGCGTGAAGAAATTTGGAAAAAATTCAGTGCAGCAACTAAAAAGATTCACGATAGAAGGCATGAATATTACAAAGAAATGCGTTCTAAAGTTCAAGAAATAACAGAAAAAAAATTAGAAGTTATAGAAGCAATAAGAAACTATGATTTCTCAAATAATAAAACACATAACGATTGGCAAAATAGCATTAAAGAAATAGAAACTTTAAGAAAGAAGTACTTTGATGCTGGTAAATTACCTTATTCAAAAAGTGAAGATGTTTGGCAAAAATTTAAGGCGGCTACAAAACGTTTTAACTCTGCTAAAAATGCATTTTATAAAAAAGAAAAAGGAGAGCAGCAAGACAACTTAAAGGAAAAATTGGCCTTAATAGAAATAGCAGAGTCATTAAAAGATAGTACAGATTGGGAGGAAACTACCAATACTATGAAAAAAATTCAGTCTGATTGGAAAAAAATTGGTCACGTACCAAGAAAGTTTTCAGATGAAATTTGGAAAAAGTTTAAAGCTGCATGTAATCATTATTTTGATAGATATCATCAACAAAAAAATGCATTCAGTAAAGAACAACAAGATGTTGTTGATGCAAAAAAAGAATTTTTAGAAAAATTAAAAAACACCAAAAAAGCTACCGAAGATAGCCTTAAAAAAGCAATAAACGATTGGTCTGCAATTGGAACACTTCCAAGAAAATATAGACATTTAGATAGTAAGTTTAACAAGCAAATAGATACCTTGTCTAGTAATTTATCTGTTGATAAGAATGAGTTTGCAATGTTAAAGTTTACAAATATGGTAGATGCTTATGCAGATAATAACGAATCTAGAAAGCTAGATAATGAAGAATCTTTTGTTAGAAAAAAGATTGATGAAACTGTTAGAGAGATTCAACAATTAGAAAATAATTTAGGTTTCTTTTCGAATACAGATGATAAAAACCCACTAGTATTAAATGTTAAGAATAAAGTTAAAGAACACAAAGACGAATTAAATCTTTGGAAAGAAAAACTTAATTATTTAAAGAAATTAGACTAAACAAAAAACTCGAAACTTAAAGTTTCGAGTTTTTTTATCTTTTCATTATTGTTCTTAAGAAAATAACTTATCAATTTTTTCTTTTTCTTCCTCTGCTAGAGCAGCATCTACTAATATTCTACCACTATATTCATCTATAGTAATTTTCTTTCTGTTAGCAATTTCTAACTGAATTTGTGGTGGAATTGTAAAATAAGAACCTCCAGAAGCACCTCTTTCTATAGCCACAACAGCTAATCCGTTTTTTACTTTGTTTCTTATTCTTGTGTAAGCAGAAAATAAATGCTCGTCTAAAGACTTAGAAAATTCTTCAGATTTTTTAAGAAGTAATTGTTCCTCTTTTTCAGTTTCTTTTAAAATAGCATCTAATTCAGATTTTTTATGACCTAAATGCTTTTCTTGCTTATCTAATCTTTCTTGAGTAGACTCAATTACTTCATGCTTCTGAGCAATTTTAGCTTTGTACTCATTAATTCTTTTTTCTGCTAATTGAATCTCTAAATCTTGATACTCAATTTCTTTAGATAAAGAATCGAACTCTCTATTGTTTCTTACTTTCTTTTGCTGTTCTTCATACTTCTTCATAAGAGTCTTAGACTCTTCAATTGCTAATTTTTTATTGTTGATATCTGTTTCTAAATTAGCAACATCTTCATTTAAATTGGCAATTCTTTTATTTAAACCAGCTACCTCATCTTCTAAGTCTTCTACTTCTAAAGGAAGCTCACCTCTAACACTTCTAATATCATCTATTCTAGAATCTATAAGTTGTAGATCATATAGAGCTCTTAACTTATCTTCTACTGTAACTTCTTTCTTTTTTGCCATGTTTATTTATAATAAATAGGATTTGTACTTTTTTCTGATAAAACGATTGCAAAATTACTAAATTTTTTTGTAAGATAATCAACCAAAAGTCTTTTTGTAAACTGCTCACTTTCATAATGTCCAATATCAGTTAAAAGTATTTTGTTTTCTGCTTTAAAAAAATCGTGATATTTAAAGTCTGCGCTCACATAAGCATCAGCTTTAGCTTTAATTGCATTATTTATTGCAAAACTTCCTGAACCTCCTAAAACAGCTACTTTTTTTATTTTTTTGTTTAGTAATTTAGAGTGTCTAATTCCTTTTGCATACATTTTTTTTTCTAAATGATTTAAGAACTCATTTTCAGATATTACCTCTTTTAATTCACCAATCATACCCAAACCAATATTTTGGTGCACATTAGTAGTGGTAACAATTTCGTAAGCCACTTCTTCATAAGGATGGTTTTTAAAGAGCGCATCTAGAATAGTATGTTCATTCTTGTTCTCAAAAGTTACCGTTAGTTTGGTTTCATTAACTGTTTCTAATGTACCTTTTTCACCAACTTTAGGATTAGCATTTTCGTTTCCTTTAAAAGTACCTTTACCTTCTGAAGTAAAAGAGCAATTGTTATAATTGCCAATATTTCCTGCATTAGCTTTAAAAAGTGCATTTCTAACACTTTCTAAACTATCATTTGGTACATAAGTTGAGAGCTTTTTTATTATCCCTTTTTTGGGTATTAAAATTTTAGGATTTTCTAACCCTAAAACCTCACAAATTTTATAAGATACTCCTTTATTAGAGTTGTCTAATGCAGTATGAGTTGCGTATATTGCAATATTGTTTTTAATTGCCTTTAAAACTACTCTTTCTACATAATTATTTCCATTAATTTTTTTTAGTCCACTAAAAATTATTGGATGAAAACTTATAATTAAATTACAATCTTTAGCTATAGCTTCGTCTACAGTTTCTTCTAATGTGTCTAAGGTTACTAAAATATTGGTGATTTCTGTATTGTAGCTGCCAACTAGTAAACCTACATTATCAAAATCTTCAGCATATTCTAGTGGAGCTATTTCTTCTATAGAATTTGTAATATCTTTAATTGTCATTGTGTAGTTTTAATATAATTCAAAGTTAACATTTTTAATGTATTTTTAGGGCGATGAAATACATTCGCTATATATTATTTCCATTTTCTATATTATATTATTGTGTTACATCAATAAGAAATTTTGCTTATGATTATGGTATATTTAAATCATATTCATTTAAAACACCAATAATTGTTGTAGGAAACTTAAGTGTTGGTGGAACAGGAAAAACACCTCAAATAGAGTATTTAATTCACTTATTACAAGATAAATATAAAGTAGCTGTTTTAAGTAGAGGCTATAAACGAAGTACTAAAGGTTATATAGAAGTAAATCAACATCATAAAGTATCTGATGTGGGTGATGAGCCTCTTCAATATTTTAAAAAATTTGATAATATTTCTGTTGCTGTAAATGAGAATAGAGTAGAAGGGATAAACAACTTAAACAAAGATCTAAAACCAGAAGTAATTTTACTAGATGATGCATATCAGCATAGAAGAGTAAAAGCCAGTTTCCAGATACTCTTAACTAAATATAATGATTTATTTACCGATGATTTTTTACTACCATCAGGTAACTTAAGAGAATCTAGAATAGGTGCAAAAAGAGCTAATTGTATAGTAGTTACAAAATGTCCTTCTCATATTTCTGAAGCAAAAAAAACAGAGATTAAAGCAAAATTGAGTAGCTATAATAAACCTATTTATTTCTCTTGTATATCTTATTCAGATAAAGTTTTAGGAGAAACAACCTACAATTTAAGTACGTTAAAAAACTATACTTTACTTTTAATTACAGGAATAGCAAACCCTAAGCCTTTATTAGAATTTTTAAGTCAAAATTCAATTAATTTTCATCATTTAAATTATCCAGATCATTATAATTTTAAAGATGCAGATATTAAAAAAATTAAAGAAGAGTATAAAGCAATAAAGAGTTCTAATAAGTTAATATTAACTACAGAAAAAGATTATGTTAGGCTTTCTACAAAATTGACTTTAAATTATTTACCCATAAAAACTCTATTTTTAGAAGATAAGAAATTGTTTAATTCTACTGTTTTAATCCATATTTCTAAAAATAATAGCTAAAAATATATTGTTATTTAAATATATTTGGTGGCATGAAATATTTGTTTAAAGTAATTTAATAATAGAAATGAATAAATTATATCCCCTCTTTTTAACTCTTATATTCAATACAAAACTTCTTTTTAGTCAAGAAGAAGTTAAGAAAGATTCAACTGTAATAGTGTCTAATGTAGAATTAGATTGGATGCCATTTTATGAAGATGCGCTTGATAAAGCCAAAAAAGAAAATAAGTTAGTTTTAGTTTATTTTACTGGATCTGATTGGTGTGGACCTTGTAAAGTATTAGACAAAGAATTGTTTCATACAGAAAAGTTTAAAGAATTTTCTGATAAGGAACTAGTTTTGTTAGAAGTAGATATACCAAGAAATCAAGATATATTATCTGATGAAAAAATTAGTGAAAACCTATATTTACAAAGAAAGTATAGCGTTAAAACTTTTCCAACTATTTTATTTCTAAATCATAAAGGTAGAAAAGTTTCTGAAAAGAAAGGTTATATTTTGCCAGAATATTATTTTCCTTACATTCAAAGTGAAGTCTATAAAAAAAAAGAGAGGTTATTTAACCTCTCTTTTTTTTAAATATTTTTTATCTCTGATTTACAACTCTAAACGTTGTTCTTCTGTTTACAGCATGTTCAGCTTCAGAACACTTAACGCCATCAGAACATTTATTTAATAATCTAGTTTCACCAAAACCTTTAGCGTATAATTGAGTTGGGTTTATACCTTTAGAGATTAAATAATCAGTAACAGTTTTTGCTCTTCTATCTGATAAATCTTGATTGTCTTTTTTAGTATCTCTCATATCTGTATGAGATTCAATAAACACAGCAACACCATCTTCTAAGATTGGTAACAATCTAGCATCAATAATTGTTTTAGCACCTTCATTTAAAACTGCGCTAGCAAAATCACAGTTAATTGGTAAAGGATTGTTTTCAATTAAAGAACAGTCTACAGCCTTCCAAGAAGATAAACCACCTTTTTTAACCAATACTTGTTTCGTAACTGATCTGTATACTGCAGGAACTACAACTTCCTCAGTTCTAGCATCTTTTACTAAAACAGTTTTTGTTATTGTTTTATATTCTGGTGGAGTTTGTATTACTGTAGTACTTCCTTTCTTAACCATTACTTTTCTAATGTAGGTTTTTTTAACTCCAGGAATAGGAATTTTTCTAACTACTGCATCATTTACTAATTTTTCTACTGGCATAGTTTTAAACTAAGCAGGTACAGGCTTATAGCACCAATATCTACAATCGTCTGGATTTGTAGATTCACAATCTGGCATTCTTTCGCTCATTTCCCAGCTTGCAGTAGCTGCTCTAGTTTCTACAGTTTCAAAACCTTGTAAAAAAGTAGCTTCATCAACTTCAATTTTAGTACCATCCTCTTTTTCGTAATAGGTTACTTCTTGAGTGCCCCATACAGCAGGAATAACTTTTATTTCTTCACCTGCTTCTTTAATTAAAACTTTCTTTTGAATGGTTTTATATTCTGCAGGGTAAGTAATTATTTTTTTATACTCTGGAGAAACTGCTACTTGTACAGACTCGTTTTTGTATACATCTGGAGTTTTACAACGTACATAACATTTTCCTGGTTCAGGGTTTTCTGGTAAATCTTGTGAAAAACCTACAGTAACAGTCATTGCTAAAGCTAAAAAGAATACAATTTTTTTCATACTATTACGCATTTATCTAATTCTGATTTTAATATAAAAATAGAGTGCAAAATGTAATAAAAACAAAATAAAAACAGTATGATAAAGGTAAATTATAACTTGTTGTAATACAAGCTTTTGATGATACCATCTGATAATCCAATTTTTGGCACATGTATTTTTCTGGCTCCACTCCATTTCATAGCAGACAAGTAAATTTTAGTTGCAGGTATAATTACATCTGCTCTATCAGGATTTAAACTTAGTTCAGAAATTCTATCTTGGTAGCTCATTTGTTTTAGAAACTGATACTGAGCGTTTAAATAGATATAAGAAATTGGTTTTCCTTCTGTTCTTCCAGACATTTTAAATAATTTGTTGATGTTTCCACCAGAACCAATTAAAGCCAGTCTTTTTAAGTCTTTAGTGTTTTTTTTAATCCATTTTTCTACATCAGCAAAAATGAGTTTATTTACTGATTTTTTATTATTTAATAAACGTACAGTACCCATTTTAAAAGATTTAGAGTTTATTATTTTACCTCTTGAAAAAATGGTAAACTCAGTACTACCACCACCTACATCTACATATAAATAAGAATTGTCTCCTTCTATAAGTGTATTTAAATCTGTAAAAGAAATTATTGCAGCTTCTTCTTTACCTTTAATAATGCTTATGGGTATTCCTGTTTCTTTCTCAATTTTAGCAACTACTTCTTCGCCATTACTTGCTTCTCTCATTGCAGATGTTGCACAAGCTTTAAAACGTTCTACATTATGAACATTCATTAATAGTTTAAAGGCTTTCATTGCTTCAATCATTCTAGTTGTATTAGCTTCGCTAATTACACCTGAAACAAAGGCATCTGCCCCTAATCTAATAGGTACTCTTACTAAAGAAGATTTTTTAAATTGTGGGTCGAAATTTTCTCTAATAATAACATTAGAAATTAAAAGTCTAATTGCATTTGAGCCTATATCTATAGCTCCATATTTTTTAATTTCTAACACACCAATTATTTATGATTTTTTGGAAACTCTATCATAAAAGTTGTTCCTTTTTTTATGTTTTTCCAATGCTTAACATCGAAGTTTAAACCAATAACACCACAAGTTGTAACATGTGCAATTGGTTGGCTACCAAATTTGTTAACAAAAGTATTTATACCATGATCGTGACTAAAAATCATAGCTGAGTTAAATCCATCATCTAAAGCTAATACTGTTTTTACTAAGTAGCCATCGCTAAAGCTATAAAGTTGCCTGTTTATTTGAAGGTTAGCTAAAGGATAACCTAAGTTTTCACTAAAAATTACAGCAGTATGTAATGCTCTGTTTGCACTAGATGATAGAAGTAAATCTGGCCTATCAATTGTTTTTGATAGAAATTTAGACATTAAGTGTGCATCTTTAATTCCTCTTTTCTTTAGAGGTCTGTCAATATCATCTATACCAGGATATTCCCAAGAAGATTTTGCATGACGCACAATGTATAATGTTTTCATACAGTTTGATTTATTGTTGTAAATATAAAATTTTATGGAGCTAATCTTTCCATTTTCCAGAAAAAATCTTGGTTTAATGTATATCTTATTCTATCATGTAATCTATTAGGTCTGCCTTGCCAAAATTCTATAGATATTGGCTTAACCATATAACCTCCCCAATGTTTGGGTCTAGGAATTTCTTTATTATTAAATTGCTTTTCAAAGCCTTGTAAGCTTTCTTCTAACTCTTTTCTAGATTTAACAACAGTACTTTGATTTGATGCCCAAGCACCTAATTTACTACCATCAGGTCTAGAGTCAAAATAACCATCAGATAAATTTTCCGCAATTTTCTCTGCATTACCTTTTATAATAATTTGTTGCTCTAAAGCTGGCCAAAAAAATGAAACACTTACCTTATTATTATTTTCTATAGCTAAGCCTTTTTCTGATTTATAATTAGTATAAAAAATAAATCCTTCCCAAGTATATTTTTTTAATAAAACTACTCTGCTTTTTGGGAAGCCATCTAAACCAACAGTAGCAACTGTCATTGCGTTTGGTTCTTCTACAGTTTCAGACTCATCTGCATTAATAAACCATTTTTGGAATAATTCCATTGGGTTTTCAGGGCAGTTGCTTTCTAGAAGCTCTTCTTTTTCATAAGATTTTCTGTAGTTGCTTAAATCTTTTTTCATGCTCTAATTTCTATTGTAAAAATACAAATGTTTTAGTTGATTTTAAAAAAGATTGAATTTATTATGTATAAAAAAAGAGCTGATTAAAATCAGCCCTTTAGTCAATTTTTTGATAAAAATCCCCCTAAATTTATCAATCCATTGATTTATTGTTATATTACCTAAAAATTAATTTAGAAGTACCATAATCACTTTCTTTACTTGCTACTTTTAGTAAATGCATACCTGTTTTTAAAGAAGTAAAGTTAAATTCTAACTCATTTTTACCTGTAGTTAATTCAGCTTTTCCTCTATAAATAGTTTTACCTGTAATATCTGTTAAAACTACTTCAGCATCTGTATCTACTTTACTAAATAATAGTAAGTTTACATTTCCTTTAGATGGGTTTGGATAAGCTACAAACTCATTCTCAAACTTCTCTACCTTATTTACTATTAATTCTTCAACAGCAGTTTTAGTAAACTTCACATCAGAAATGTATAAATCTAACTCAGTTGTATTTGCTTCTAGAGGTAAGAATGTAAATGTTAACGTAGTTAAGTCATTAGCATTTATTGGTTTTTGTGTGCCTACAGAAGTAAAGGCTTCAAAAGGTATATAATAGGTTTGTTCTTCTTCAGATAAATCTACCATTATTCTATATTGTTGTTTCTAATCTTGAATTGAAGCTTTAACTAAACCGTTTATCTGTGGCTATCTTATTTTTATAAGAGAAAGTCCTATAAAAGTTAAAAATCCATTTACAATTAAAAGTGCAAAGCCAAAATCGAAATTAAAATAACTTAAACAAATAGAGTTTAGAAAGTAAGTTGCAAATGGTGTTAAAATACAAACATAAGGTACCCAGTTATCTTTTAGCTTATGTTTAGTGAATAAACCAAAAGCATATAAACCTAACAATGGGCCATAAGTGTAATTTGCAAAAGTGAAAATTTTGGCAATTACACTTTCATCAGCTACATAATATTTAAAAATTATAATGGTTGCAATAAGTATAAGCGAAAATAATACATGAATTTTCTTTCTAATTTTCTCTTGATTGTGTTTGCTTTTCTTTTTGTCTATTTCTAAAATATCTATGCTAAAAGAAGTGGTTAATGAGGTTAGTGCTGAATCTGCACTAGAATATGCAGCAGCAATTAAGCCTAGTAAAAAGAAAATAGCTGTTGCTATACCTAAAGTACCTTTGGTTGCAATTATTGGAAAAAGTTCATCTTTTTGAGCTTCAATTCCATTTAGTTGAGCATAATCTGTTAATAATATTCCTAATGCTAAAAAGAAAAAGTTTACAATAACCAAAACAATTGTAAACCAAAACATGTTTTTTTGAGCATCTTTTAAGTTTCTACACGTTAGGTTTTTTTGCATCATGTCTTGATCTAAACCTGTCATTACAATTGCTACAAAAGCACCTGCTAAAAATCGTTTCCAAAAATAATTACCGCTCTTAACATCATCAAAAAAGAAAGTTTTTGAAAGTTCATTATCAGCAATATATGAGAATAAATTGTCTATTTGCATTTCACTTGATATAGTGTAAATACATATACCAACAGCAATTAACATGAATAAAGTTTGAAGTGTATCTGTCCAAACAATTGTTTTAATACCTCCTTTAAATGTGTACAACCAAATTAATAAAATTGTTATAGTAACAGTAACCCAAAAAGGTATTCCAAATTCATCAAATAATAATAACTGCAGAATGTTAGCAACTAAAAATAAACGAAAAGCTGCACCAATTGTTCTTGACAATAGAAAGAAAATCGCGCCTGTTTTGTAAGAATAATTGCCAAATCTGTCTTGCAAATATGTATAGATTGATGTTAGGTTTAATCGATAATACAAGGGGAGAAGTACTAAACCAATTACAGCATAACCAACAACATAACCAAGTACCATTTGCATGTAGCTCATATTGTCTGCTTCTACCCAGCCAGGAACTGAAATAAAAGTAACTCCAGATAACGAAGCTCCAATCATACCAAAGGCTACTAAATACCAAGGAGATGAATTATTGGCTTTAAAAAAAGTATTGTTATTTGCAGATTTTCCTGTTAAGTACGAGATTAAAATTAATACCGAAAAATAACTAGCTATAAGTAGTAAAATATGAATGGGCTGCATTCTTAAATTTTAATTTTTTTGTTTTGAAATACGAATATAATCTATTTAAAAAAATAATAAAGTAATTGGTATTTCATAATTGATTATTCATAATTTTGTTATGTGGATTATTCATCAAAATTATTAGAAAATGCTGTGAACGAAGTTTCACGTTTGCCAGGTATTGGTAAGCGAACAGCGTTACGTTTGGTACTACATTTATTAAAACAACCTGCAGAACATACCTCTTATTTGTCTAATGCTTTATTAAGCTTAAGAAACGAAGTAAAGTCTTGTAAACAATGTCATAATATTTCAGATACAGAAATTTGCGATATATGTTCTAATCCTAAGAGGAATAGAGAATTAGTTTGTATTGTGGAGGATATTAGAGATGTAATGGCAATTGAAAACACTTCTCAATTTCAAGGTTTGTATCATGTTTTAGGTGGTAAAATTTCACCTATTGAAGGTATAGGGCCACAAAATTTAATGATTGATTCTTTAGTTAATAAAGTAGCTTCAGGGGAAATAAAAGAACTCATATTTGCCTTAAGTTCTACAATGGAAGGAGATACCACCAATTTCTATATTTTTAAGCAAATTGAGAAATATAATATTACTACATCAACTATAGCTAGAGGAATTGCAGTTGGCGATGAATTAGAATATGCAGATGAAGTTACCTTAGGAAGAAGTATTTTAAATAGAATCCCTTTTGAACAAAGTCTTAAGAGTTAGTATTTTTTTCTGCTCTCTTAATGTTATTTTTAAAAGAATAGTAAGCAATAAATGCACTAATTACCATTAAAATTCCACCTAATAAAAAAGGAGCTCCAGCAAAGGTAAAACTAGCATCTTCTTTTGTGTAATAATAAAAAACACCTGTCATTATTGGTGGGCCCAAAATAGCAGAAGCACTCATTAAGCTTGTTAAAGTCCCTTGAATTTCACCTTGTTCATTTTCTGGGACTTGAATAGAAATAACCGCTTGCAAAGCAGGGCCTGCAATACCGCCTAAACAATAAGGAATTAAAAAGATAAACATCATCCAACTTTCAGAAGCAAAAGCAAATAATAACATTCCTATGCTGTATAAGAAAAAACCAACATAGATACTTTTTTCATTGCCTAGTTTTGGATTTATCCATCGAATTAAAACACCTTGAACAATAGCTACACAAAGCCCAATCATTCCTAATGATAAGCCAACCATTTTTTCATCCCAATTAAATTTATACATGGTAAAGAAACTCCAATTACTCTGTATTGCATGAGATGCTACATATAAAATAAACATGGCAAGTACTAAGCCTATTAAACTTGGGTATTTTTTTAAACTTAAAAAGCTACCAACAGGATTTGCTCTTTTAATATTAAAAGCTCTTCTGTTTTCATTTGTTAACGATTCTGGTAATACAAAATAACCATATAAAAAGTTAAGGAAACATAAAACTGCTGTTGCATAAAAAGGGACTCTAGCACCATATTGACCTAATAAACCACCAATAACTGGACCTATAATGAATCCTAATCCAAAGGCAGCACCTATCATTCCAAAATTTTTAGCTCTATTCTCTGGAGTACTAATATCAGCAATATATGCCGATGCTGTTGTTATACTAGCACCTGTAACTCCAGCTATAATTCGTCCAATAAAAAGCCAAGTTATGGTTGGTGCAATTGCTAGTAAAAGATAGTCTAATGTGAAACCAAAAAGTGAAATTAAAATAATTGGTCTTCTACCATATTTATCACTTAAATTACCAACTAAAGGCGCAAAAACAAATTGAGTAATAGCGTATGCAAAGGTTAACCAGCCACCAACTTTTGCAGCTTCACTAATATTACCTTGTATTAATTTTTCTATTAATCCTGGTATAACTGGAATAATAATTCCCCAACCTATAACATCGATAAGCATGGTAATAAAAATAAAACCTAAAGCAGCTTGTCTCTTATTTCTTTTCATACGAGACCACAAATAAAGAAAAAATTAATCAGTAAAGTTATTTGTTTTCAACTTTATCTTCTTCTTTAATTTCATCTAGTATATTTTGCTCAGTTTTATCCCAAGATTTTTTAGCTCTTATTCTTTTGTAGAGCTTAATACTAAGCATTAATAATACACCAAACAATATAATACCAATAACTCCCCAAATCCAATTAATTTCGTTTTTTAAGGATACTAAAAATACCACAGCAAAGAGAATTATTGTGGCAACTTCGTTGAATAATCTCAACTTAAAAGCTGTTGTTTTTATGATGTCTTTTTGAAGTTTGTTGTAAATATTTTGACAATAACCATGATAGAAATACAATCCAAAGACAAAAGATAATTTTACATGCATCCATGGTTCTGTTAAGTAATAGGGAGCTTCGTACAACATCCAAAAAGCAAAAAAACTAGCTAATACTGCAGATGGCCATGTTATAATATACCACAGACGTTTACTCATTAACTTATACTGTGTTTGTAAAATTGACTTTGCTGGCTCTACTTTTTTTTCTGCTTCAACATGATAAATAAATAATCTAACAATATAAAAAAGACCTGCAAACCAAGTAACTACAAAAATTATATGAAGAGCCTTAATGTATAAGAAGTCCATAATTAATCGATTTATAAGCTAAAGTTAAGCTTATTTATTTTTGGTTACTAAGAAAACTAAGATTTATTTTTCCATTCATCAATCCAAGAAACCATAACATCAACCCAATCATCGTTGTCATTTAAGCAAGGTACAGCATAGAAGTTCTCACCACCAGCTTCAACAAATTCCTCACCACCTTCCATGGCAATTTCTTCTAAAGTTTCTAAACAATCTGAAACAAAAGCAGGAGTTACTACAGCTAAATTCTTAACACCTTTTTCTGCAAATTCTTCTATAGTTTTATCTGTGTACGGTTGTAACCAAGGATCGTTTCCAAGTCTAGATTGAAAAGTAGTAAAATATTGATTTGGCTTTAAATCTAAATACTCAACAACTTGTCTTGTAGTTTCATAACATTGATGTTTATAGCAAAATTCATGTGCTTTTGATTTTGTCTGGCAACAAATAAAATTTTGATCTGATGGATTACAATGAATTTTAGTTACGTCTGACTTTTTTATATGTCGTTCAGGAACACCATGATAAGAAAACATTAATTTATCCCATTCTTTATCTTTTAAATAGTCTTTAATACTTTCTGCTAAAACTTTTATATAATCCTTTTTGTGATAAAATGCAGGAATGTCTGTAAAAGTCATTTCTGGGAAATGTTTCTGTCTTATTTCTTCTGCTAAAACTAAAATAGTTTCAGTAGTTGCCATAGCAAATTGAGGGTATAGTGGCACTAACAGAACTTCAATAACACCTTTATTTTTTAGTTCTTGTAAGCCACTTTGAATTGATGGATTTCCATAGCGCATAGCAAGTGCAATTGGAAGATCTTCTTTCTGCTGAATTTTTTCTTGAAGTCTTTCAGATAATACAATTAGAGGAGAGCCTTCATCCCACCATATTTTTTTATAAGCTTTTGCCGATTTTTTCGGTCTGAAATTTAAAATGATACCTTTAACTAAAATCCAACGCAAAAGATAAGGAATATCTATAACACGTTCATCCATTAAAAACTCGCCTAAATATTTTTTTACATCTTTAGTTTTTGTACTGTCTGGTGATCCTAAGTTTACTAATAAAACTCCTTTCATTTTAATTAATATAAATTAACTATTTATCTGATTTGTAATTTCGTATAATGTAATTGCTAAACTGTGTATAACATTCATACTAGAATTTCTTCCATACATTGGTATTGCAATGGTTTTATCTACTAAAGAAATGTCTTCGATTCCATTTCTTTCACTGCCCAAAAGTAGTACTATTTTATGGTGATTTTTAAAATTAAAATCTTGAATTTTGATGCTTTTATCAGTAATTTCTATGCCAATAATTGTGTTGCCATCGTCTTTAAGGTTAAATATTAAATCATTAAAATCTTCGTAGAATTCGTGTTCAATTTCATTAATTGTATTTCTAGCTGTTTTTAATACTTTGCGGTTTTCTAATTTTGGAGAATCTTCGTGAATAAATATTTTAGAAACACCAAAACTTTCGGCAACTCTAAAACACATACCAATATTTTCTGGCGTTCTAATAGCATCACAAACAATAGTTATTGGAAACTGTTGTTGTTTATTTGTTGTTTCGTAGTGAGATAATTGTTTCAATTAAAATGGATTAGGCATTTAAACTTAAAACGTATTTTTTTGGAGTAGTACCAAACTTCTTTTTAAATGCAGCAATAAAATGACTAGCAGTGCTGTAACCAACTTGTAAACCCACTTCATTTACATTGTAGTTATTTGTTTCTAACAAACGTCTAGCGTGTTCCATTTTGTAATCGAATAAAAAACTATATACTGTATCACCATAAATTTGTTTAAAATCTTCTTTTAAACGTTTTATGTTTAAACCTACTTCATTAGCTAATTCTTGTAGAGTAGGTGGCTCAGCCATTTTTGCTATAATAATTTCTTTAGCTCTTCTAATTTTAAGAACATTTTGTTCGTCACCTAAAAATGGACAATATTCACCTTCACTTGCTTCTTCTTTTTGAAAATGCAAACTTAGTAATTCATAAACTTTTCCTTTAATGTATAAATCGCGAATAGAACTATTAATAGTGGCGTTTATAATTTGTTGTAATACTAGAGCAACAGATGGTTTTATTTCGGCATCATCATAATATTTTTTATTGCTATTTTGTTCACTTAAAAATGGTATATAGCTCGATTCTTTTGAGAATAAGGCATGAAATTTTTCTATAGATATTAATAAAGAAACTAAAATTGTTTTAGGTTGAATTTCTAAATTAATAGGTAAACTTCTTTGGGGGTTATACAAGAGAATGGTTCTGTTGTCTAATACATCAAAAGAATAAGAACCGTTGTTAAATAAGAATTTTGAATTTCCTTTTAAACAAAAATGCATTTGAATAAAAGTACTTTCAATATCTCTTTCAAATGTATCTAAAGTATCGCTTTCATTTTGAAAATGAAGTACATGAAAACCTTTTTCTAACCTAATTTCTTCAAAAGTACTTCTTTCGTTATTTTTTTTAGTGTTTAAATTCATTAAAAATTCTTTTTATTTAGAATCATTCTATCTAAATTAGTTCTCCATACCTTTATTGATTCAAAAATAACCTAATTTTCAGCTATTTTTCTAAAAAATATTTTAAAATTCTAAATTCGATATAAAAAGTACTTTTAGCGATACTTTTTTTTAACCATACTTTTTATTTTTGAACGATTTTTAGAAAATATGCGTTTAGAAAATCAACAATACTTTTATAATATTGGTATTAACTACACAAGAGCAGATGCTTTTACACGTGGTAAATTTTCTTTATCTAAAGAAAATCAAAAGGCATTATTGTTAAAAGCAAAATCTTTAGGTTTAAAAGATGTTTTTGTTTTGTCTACTTGTAACAGAACAGAGCTTTCTGGTGTTGTAGAAAGGCCTTGTCAGCTTATAGAATTACTTTGTGAATTTTCTGAAGGTTCTATTGAAGAATTTACGAAAATTTCAAATGTATATAAAGATCAAGAAGCTATAGATCATTTATTTAGAATTGGCACAGGATTAGAAAGTCAGATTTTAGGAGATTTTGAAATTGTTGGTCAATTACGTAGCTCATTTAAATTAGCCAAAAAACTTGGTGTAACTAGTGCTTATTCAGAACGTTTGGTAAATAGTATTTTACAAGCAAGTAAGCGAATTAAAAACGAAACAAAAATTAGTTCTGGTACAACTTCTGTTTCCTATGCAGCAGTTCAATATATAATTGAAAATTTACCTCATTACAACAATAAAAATATTTTAGTTTTTGGTTTAGGTAAAATGGGTAAGCATACTTGTAAAAACCTTGCAGAATATACTAAATCTTCTATTTGTTTAATAAATAGAACTCGAGAAAAAGCTCATGCTTTCGCAGAAGAGCATAAAGTTATTAGAGATTCAAAAATTGAGAATTTAGCCAGTGAAATTGATAAGGCAGATGTGCTAATAGTTTCAACAGGAGCAGAATTACCTACAGTTAGGCCAGAACATATTAAGGAAGATAAAGAGTTATTAATTCTAGATTTATCAATGCCAGAAAATGTAGCTAAAGAAATAAAAGATTACAAAAATGTAAGCTTGGTAAATGTAGATGAGTTATCAAAAATTACTCAAGACACCTTAGCAGCTAGAGAAAAAGAAATTCCATTAGCAGAAGTAATAATTAGCGAAATTAAGACCGAATTTAACGATTGGTTAAACCACAGAAAATTTACACCAACAATTGCTGCACTAAAGCGATCTCTAGAAAATATTAAAAATGATGAGATAGATTTTCAAAAAAAGAAAATTGAAAATTTTGATGAAAATCAAGCAGAAATATTAACTTCACGCATCATACAAAAAATTACAACACAGTTTGTTAAGCATTTAAAACACGAAGAAACATCTGTTGCAGATAGTATACAAGTGATTAATAAAGTGTTTCAGCACTAAACAAAATTCATGCAAAAAAAGATTAGAATAGGAACTCGCGAAAGTGAATTAGCACTTTGGCAGGCAAATAAAGTTCGTAAAGAATTAGAAGAATTAGGTTATGTTACAGAAATTGTTCCTATAAAATCTACTGGTGATATTATTCTAGATAAACCCTTATACGAACTAGGTATAACAGGAATTTTTACTAAAAACTTAGATATTGCTCTTATAAAAAAAGAAATAGATATTGCTGTACATTCTTTAAAAGACGTGCCTACTGTTTTACCAAAGGGTATAATTCAAGCAGCAGTATTAAAACGTGCAAATTATAATGATATTTTAGTGTTAAAAGATAATGAGGAGTTTTTTGCACAACCAAATGGCGTTATTGCAACAGGTAGTTTGCGTAGAAAAGCCATGTGGCTTAATAGATATCCAACTCATACAGTTGTTGATTTAAGAGGAAATGTGAACACCCGTTTACAAAAGTTAGAAGATAATAACTGGAATGGAGCTGTGTTTGCTGCTGCAGGACTTGAAAGAATTGGTAAAAGACCTCAAGGAGCAGTTAATCTTTCTTGGATGACACCTGCACCTGCGCAAGGCACAATAATGATAGCTTGTTTAGAGGAAGATGATTTTTGTAAAGATGCTTGTGAGCAAATAAATCATTATGAAACTCAAGTTTGTGTTGGTATTGAACGTGAATTTTTAAATCGATTAGAAGGAGGTTGTACTGCACCAATAGGTGCTTTAGCATTTATAGATGAAAGAACTGAAGAAATTAATTTTAGAGGAGTTCTTTTAAAAAGAGATGGTTCTAAAAAAATATCAGTTACTAAAACTGCAAAACTTGGGCGTCATAGATATTTAGCTAAAGACTGTGCAGATTATATTATTAATAGAGGAGGTAAACAATTAATTTTAGAAGACGATGAGGTTTCTTTAGTGAGTACAAAAGTGTATTCTACTAAAAAATTATCAGAAGCTCAGAAAAGTGTTTTACCAACTCATATTGGAATTGAAGATAGCGATTTTATAAAAATTAGGTTTAATAGAATTTCACCTAAAGTAGTAAAAGAAGAAATAGAAAATGTAGTTATTACTAGTCAGAATGGAGTAGAAGCTCTATTAAATTCTTTTACAAAGAATGAATTAAAATTTAAAAGTATTTTTTGTGTTGGTAGAAGAACCAAAAAACTAATTGAAAAGAGAATTGGAAAGGTGAGTTTTGTTGCCAAAAACGCTAAAAAATTAGCAGAATATTTATCTGAAAACCTTAAAAATAAAGAAGTTACTTATTTCTGTAGTAATGTGAGATTAGATATTTTACCTGCATATTTGCAATTGAATAATATTGTTGTAAACGAAGTTGAGGCCTATAAAACTATGCTAAGCTCTATTAAAATAGAAGACGATGTAACTGGGGTTTTGTTTTATAGCCCATCAGGAATTCAAAGCTATCTTAATGAAAACACTACAGATAAAATTGCATTTTGTATAGGTGAATCTACAGCAAAGGAAGCAAGAAAACATTTCGAAAATGTACAAGTGGCTAACTTACCAAGTGTAGAATCTGTATTAGAGCTAGTATCAAATTATTTTAAGTCTTAGTAAATGTTTAGAACTAGAAGATTAAGAAAAACTGAAGGAATTAGAAGATTGGTTAGAGAAACCAAATTATCTGTAGACGATTTTATCTATCCACTTTTTATAGAAGAAGGCAAAAACATAAAAACAGGAATTACTTCAATGCCAGGTATTCATCGTTACTCTTTAGATAGAATCTCAGAAGAATTAGATGAAGTTGTTGCATTAAACATTCCAGCAGTTTTATTATTTGGTATTCCAACCCATAAAGATGAAGAAGGAACTGAAACTTGGAATGATAATGGTATCATGCAAAATGCTGTAAGGTTTATTAAAAAGAATTATCCAAATTTATATGTAATTACAGACGTATGTTTTTGTGAATATACTTCTCATGGACATTGTGGAATTATTCACAATAATGATGTTGATAATGATGCAACTTTAGTCAACTTAGCAAAACAAGTAATTTCACATGCAAAAGCTGGAGTAGACATGGTTGCACCATCAGGTATGATGGATGGCACTATTAATATGATTCGTCAATCTTTAGATAATTCAGGTTTTCCAAACCTACCAATAATGGGTTATTCTGTAAAATATGCTTCAGCATTTTATGGTCCTTTTAGAGATGCTGCAGATTCTGCACCTACATTTGGCGATCGTAGAACCTATCAAATGGATCCATCTAACAGAGATGAAGGTTTACGTGAAGCAACTTTTGATGATGAAGAAGGGGCAGATATTTTAATGGTAAAACCAGCATTATCGTATTTAGATATTATTAGGGATTTAAAAAATAATTTTGATAGACCAATTGCTTGTTATAATGTTAGCGGTGAATATGCTATGGTAAAAGCAGCAGCAGAAAAAGGTTGGATTGATGGCGAGCGAGTTATGATGGAAAGCTTACTATCAATGAAAAGAGCAGGTGCAGATATTATAATCACTTATTTTGCAAAAGAAGCTGCTAGAATTTTAAATAAAAGATAGACTAAAGTTGTAGGTTATGAAATTCGAAAATTCAAAAAAACTATACAATAAAGGATTAGAAAACCTAGTAGGAGCAGTAAATTCTCCTGTTAGAGCATTTGCTTCTGTTGGAGGAAATCCTTTGTTTATAAAAAAAGCAAAAGGCTCTAAAATTGTTGATGTTGACAATAATGAATATGTAGATTTGGTATTGTCTTATGGACCAATGATTTTAGGACACAGACATAAAAGTGTTGAGAAAGCTGTAAAAAAGACCCTAAAAAAAGGGTATTCTTTTGGGGCATCAACTAAAAATGAAATCAAGTTAGCAAAAATTGTATGTGATGCTTTTCCAGGAATGGATAAAGTACGTTTTGTAAACTCAGGAACAGAAGCAGTTTTAAGTGGAATTCGTCTTGCAAGAGCTTTTACAGGAAAAGATAAAATAATTAAATTTTCGGGTTGTTATCATGGACATCAAGATGCGTTATTAGTTGCTGCAGGTTCTGGATTAGCAACTTTAAGTTTACCAGGTTCAAAAGGTGTTCCAGAAGGAGCAGTTAAAAATACATTAATAGCAGAATACAATAACTTAGAGAGTGTAAAATCACATTTTGAGAAATACGATGATATTGCAGGCGTAATTATTGAGCCTGTTGGTGGAAACATGGGAGTTGTTGTTCCGCAAAATAATTTCTTAAAAGACCTAAAAGAATTGGCGCATAAAAATGGTGCTCTTTTAATTGCAGATGAAGTAATGACGGGTTTCCGTTCTAAATTTGGAGGAGCTCAAGAACTTTTAGGTGTAGAAGCAGATATTACGTGTTTAGGTAAAGTAATTGGAGGTGGTTTTCCTGTTGGAGCTTATGGAGCTAGAAATGAAATTATGGAAAATGTTGCGCCATTAGGAGGTATGTATCAAGCAGGAACTTTATCTGGAAACCCAATTGCAATGGCAGGAGGAATAGCAACACTTACAGAGTTAAAAAGACAAAATCCTTATGATTATTTTGGTGGAATTGGAAACAAGATAGAATCCATTTTGTTGAATGCTGCAAAAAGATATGATGTAGCTCTAACAGTAAATAGATTTGGTTCTATGATAAATCCATTTTTTACCAAAGAACATGTTACAGATTTTAAGAAAGCACAAACATCAGATACAGAAAAGTTTGCTACGTTCTTTTGGGAAATGATTAAAAACGGAGTGTTTTTACCACCAAGTCAATTTGAAGCTTGGTTCTTGTCATCTGCAATCACAGAAAAAGATTTAAAAATTATTGCTAAAGCAACAGATAAAGCAATGTTAGCAGTTTCAAAAATGTAATTATGATTAAAAACGATTTATTTTTAAGAGCTTTAAAAGGAGAAACTGTAGATAGACCTCCAGTTTGGATGATGCGTCAGGCAGGGCGTTATTTGCCAGAATTTATGGAGATTAAAGAAAAGTACGATTTCTTTACAAGATGTAGAACTCCAGAATTAGCATCAGAAATTACTGTGCAACCCATTAGAAGATATGGTATGGATGCTGCTATTTTATTTTCTGATATTTTAGTTATTCCACAAGCTATGAATATAGAAGTGGAAATGAAACCTAATTTTGGTCCATATTTACCTAATCCTATACGTAGCCAGAAAGATTTAAATAATGTTATTATACCAGATATTCAAGAATCTTTAGGTTATGTTATGGAAGCTATAAAAGCTACCAAAGAAAAATTAAATAATGAAATTCCTTTAATTGGTTTTGCAGGTTCACCATGGACAATTTTATGTTATTGTGTAGAAGGTCAAGGTTCTAAAAACTTTGCAAAAGCTAAAGAGTTGTGTTATACAAACCCAATAGTTGCTCATTCATTATTACAAAAAATAACAGATACAACCATAGCTTATTTAAAAGCAAAAGTTGAGGCTGGTGTAGATGCTGTTCAGATTTTTGATTCTTGGGGAGGTATGTTATCTCCAACAGATTATCAAGAATTTTCTTGGCAGTATATTCAACAAATCATAAATGCATTAAAAGATAGAACGCCAGTTATTGCATTTGGAAAAGGTTGTTGGTTTGCACTACAAGAAATGGCAAAATCAGGAGCATCTGCTTTAGGTGTAGATTGGACATGTTCTGCTAGGAATGCGCGTTATTTATCTGGAGGAAGAATTACATTACAAGGTAATTTTGATCCATCACGTTTATTGTCATCACCGAAAGTAATCAAACAAATGGTTACTCAAATGATTAATGAATTTGGTAAAGATAGATACATTGTGAATTTAGGGCATGGAATTTTACCTAACATACCTGTAGAAAATGCTGCTGCTTTTGTTGAAGCTGTTAAAGAGTATAAGGTATAAATGTCAATTGTTAAAGTTGTAAAGAATTTAAAATTCAGTTATCTAAAAACTGTTTTTTGGTTTGGTATTAATCATCCATTATTTTCTTTAGCAACGCTACAAGCTACTATAATTACCTTTAAAATTTCTCAACAAAAGTTTCCAAATAAACATGGTAAAGAAAATAAGGCAAATGCTTTTAGACATGCTTTATGGAATATGTTGATTTTAAAGAAAAGCTTGGTTTTTACAAAAGATGTTTCAAAGGCAGAAACTTGGACGAAAAAGATTACAGATTTACATGAGGAGCTTTCTCCTAACAGAGCAATTTCTAGAGCAATGGACTTAAAAAATAATGAATTAGGTAGACATTGGATTAAAGTTAACCTTGAGCTTTCAGATAGTGAAATTGTTAAATTTTTAGAGAAGAAACTACAAGAAGCTCAGAAGATTAGTAAAATTTCCGAAATTGCAATACAATCAAATTTAGTATATCTAGAAGAGTAAAATGTTAAAAAATATTATTTCAGGAATAAAAGCTTATGTAGGTGCTTTTGAATTAATATCAAAGTTGAAACTTTGGAAGTATTTTTTAATACCTATACTTATAAGCATTGTAATAGCAACTCTAATTTTTATAGAAGCTTATGCGCTTTCAGATAATATAGGAAATTATATTGCTCAAATTTGGGTTTGGGATTGGGGTAAAGAAACGTTTACGAGCATTAGTAATTTTATAGGAGCAATTATTGTAATTATTATTGGTTTAATTTTATACAAACATATTGTATTGGCATTATCTGCGCCATTTATGAGCCCAGTTTCAGAAAAAATTGAACATCATTTTTATGGAGATGTTTCTCATAAACACAGAGGAACTAGTAATTTTCAACAACTAATTAGAGGTATACGTATTAACATAAGAAATTTAATTAGAGAATTACTATTTACTATTCCTATTTTACTTTTAAAATTTATACCAATTGTAAATATATTTTCAACAATTTTACTCTTTGCTGTTCAAGCTTATTATGCTGGTTTTGGTAATATGGATTATACATTAGAGCGTCATTTAAACTACAAAGAAAGCCTCAGGTTTGTTATTAGAAATAAAGGATTTGCAATAGGAAATGGAATTATTTTTATGTTGTTTTTGCTAATTCCAATACTAGGAATTATAATCGTTTTACCTCTATCTGTTACTGCAGCATCTACAAAGACTTTGAAATTGATTCATGGAAAAACAGAATTAGTTTATGAAAAATAAATTCTATAAATACATAGAAAATCTACAAAATACTATAACTGAAACATTAGAAAAAGTTGATGGTAAAGCTACTTTTAAGGAAGATCTATGGAAAAGAAAAGAAGGAGGTGGGGGAAGAACAAGAGTTATAGAAAATGGAGCTGTTTTTGAAAAAGGTGGTGTAAATATTTCAAAGGTTTTTGGTGAATTACCAGAGACTTTAAGGAAACAATTTGGTGTAAATGAAGGTAATTTTTTTGCTTGTGGTTTAAGTTTAGTTTTGCATCCAAATAACCCTTTTGTACCCACAGTTCATGCAAATTGGCGTTATTTTGAAATGTATGATGAGTTAGGTAATACTGTAACACAATGGTTTGGTGGTGGCCAAGATTTAACTCCTTATTATTTATTCGACGAAGATGTTATACATTTTCACAAAGTTTGTAAAGAAGCATGCGATAAGCATCACCCTGAATTTTATCAAAAGTTTAAAGAAACTTGTGATAACTATTTTTGGAATGCTCACAGAAACGAAGCACGTGGAGTAGGAGGTTTGTTTTTTGATTATTTAAAAGCAACTGATGAATTTTCAATAAAAGACAGATATAACTTTGTTACAGAAGTTGGTAATAGTTTTTTATGTTCTTATGTGCCTATTGTTGAAAAAAGGAAAAATACAAACTTCACTAAAACACATAAGAATTGGCAAGAAATTAGAAGAGGTCGTTATGTAGAATTTAACTTAGTGCATGATAAAGGCACGCTTTTTGGATTGAAAACAAATGGTAGAATTGAAAGTATTTTAATGAGTTTACCACCAATTGTACAATGGAAATACGATTATCATCCAGAAGTGGATTCACAAGAAGCTTATTTACTAGAAACTTTAAAAAAACCTAAATCTTGGGTTTAATATATTCGTAATAAAATTCATATATATTGAATTTATTTTAATTAAAATATAACAAATCTCCTTTATATTACGAATAATTCATTTTAAGCGATGTATTTTAATGATATTTTAATTTAAAAAAAGTTAAAATATCATCAGAATTTAGTACTTTTGCAATTCAAAAAAAAGCATCAATATGGCAAGATTTGAATTAAAGTTACCTAAAATGGGTGAAAGTGTTGCAGAAGCAACAATTACTTCTTGGTTAAAAGAAGTTGGTGATACTGTTGAATTAGATGAAGCTGTTGTAGAAATTGCTACAGATAAAGTAGATTCTGAAGTGCCAAGTGAGGTAGAAGGAACTTTAGTTGAATTGTTATTTGAAAAAGATGATGTTGTTGCTGTTGGTGAAACTATTGCTGTAATTGAAACAGAAGGGGAAGATTCTTCACAAGAAACAACTTCTAAAGAAACTGTAGTAGAAGCAAAAGAGTCAAATGTAGCTGAAGTTGAAAAAACTATAGAAAAAGCAACTGAAATTAAATCTGAGCCAATTGCCAAAACCTCTAATTCAGGCAAATTTTATTCGCCTTTAGTAAGAAATATTGCTGAAACAGAAGGTGTTTCTATGGATGAATTAGAAGCTATAGCTGGAACAGGAAAAGACGGTAGAGTTACAAAAGATGATATTCTTGGGTATTTAGAAAATAGAGGTGCTACTCCAAAAGTAGCTAAGCCTAAAACACAAGTTGCAGTTGCAAAACCAACTGAAAAACCTATAGCTAAAGCTGCGCCAGTTTCTGTAAATGGAGATGATGAAATTATAGAAATGTCTAGAATGGGTAAACTAATTGCGAAGCATATGGTTGATTCTGTTCAGACTTCTGCTCATGTTCAATCATTTATAGAAATAGATGTTACCAATATTGTAAAGTGGAGAAATAAAGTAAAAGATGCATTCTTTAAAAGAGAAGGTGAAAAGTTAACTTTTACGCCAATATTAATGCAAGCAGTTGCATCTTCAATAAAAAAACATCCATTAATTAATATTACTGTTGATGGAGATAATATTATAAAGAAAAAGAATATTAATCTAGGTATGGCTGCAGCATTACCAGATGGAAATTTAATTGTACCTGTAATTAAAAATGCAGATCAATTAAATTTAGTAGGTATGACAAAGCAGGTTAATGATTTGGCAAATAGAGCAAGAGCAAATCAATTAAAGCCAGATGAAATACAAAATGGTACTTATACTGTAACCAATGTTGGTAGCTTTGGTTCAGTTATGGGAACACCTATTATTAACCAACCTCAAGTAGCTATTTTAGCTCTTGGAGCCATAAGAAAAGTACCTGCAGTTATAGAAACACCAGAAGGTGATTTTATTGGAATTAGACAAAAAATGTTTGTATCACATTCGTACGATCATAGAGTTGTAAATGGTGCGTTAGGTGGTATGTTTATAAAAACATTCAAAGAAATTTTAGAGTCGTGGGATATTAATCAGGACTTTTAGAATAAATACGTGTAAATTATTTGGATTAAAAAAAGCTCAGTTTTAACTGAGCTTTTTTGTTTCTAATTATTTTACGATTTCGGTTCTGTCCTAGTTTCGGGTTTTTTCTCACCTTTTTTAATTTTAATTGTGAGTTTATCTTCTTTAGAATTATAATCCATATCAATTGTATCTCCTTCAGATAAATTGCTATTTACAATTTCTTCTGCTAAAGCATCTTCAATATATTTTTGGATGGCTCTTTTTAACGGTCTTGCACCATATTTTTTATCAAAGCCTTTTTCAGCAATATAATCTTTTGCTTCTGTAGATAAATTTAAAGTATATCCTAAATCTAAAATACGTTGTAATAATTTATCTAATTCAATATCAATTATAGAATGTATATCTTCTCTTTCTAAAGCATTAAAGATAATAACGTCATCAATTCTATTTAAAAATTCTGGTGCAAAAGACTTCTTTAAAGCGCCTTCAATTACAGACTTAGCATGAGCATCTGCTTGAGCTGCTTTTGCAGTTGTACCAAAACCTACTCCACCGCCAAAATCTTTTAATTGACGAGCTCCAATATTTGAAGTCATAATGATAATGGTGTTTCTAAAGTCTATTTTACGACCTAAACTATCTGTAATGTAACCATCGTCTAAAATTTGTAATAACATATTAAAGACATCTGGATGAGCTTTTTCAATTTCATCTAAAAGAATTACAGAATAAGGTTTTCTTCTAACTTTCTCTGTTAACTGACCACCTTCTTCATAACCAACATAACCTGGAGGTGCTCCAATTAAACGAGAGATAGCAAATTTTTCCATGTATTCACTCATGTCAATTCTAATTAAAGAATCAACTGTATCAAATAATTCTTTTGCTAACACTTTTGCTAGTTGTGTTTTACCAACACCAGTTTGACCTAAGAATATAAAAGAACCAATTGGTTTGTTTGGGTCTTTTAAACCAACTCTGTTTCGCTGTATGGCTTTAACAACTTTAGTTACTGCATCATCTTGACCAATAACTTTACCTTTAATTAATTGAGGTAATTCATGTAATCTATGACTTTCTGCTTCTGCAACTCTGTTTACAGGAATTCCTGTCATCATAGAAACAACTTCAGCTACATTATCTTCTGTAACTATTTCTCTGTTTAGTTTAGAGTCTTCTTCCCATTGCTTTTGAGCAGAATTTAAAGCAGCTTCCATGTTTTTTTCATCATCACGTAACTTTGCTGCTTCTTCATATTTCTGACCGTTTACAGCTTTAGTTTTCTTTTCTCTAATTAATTCTAATTGAGATTCTAATTCTAAAACTTGTTTTGGAACTACAATATTAGTGATATGTATTCTTGAGCCTGCTTCATCTAAAGCATCAATAGCTTTGTCTGGTAAATATCTGTCTGTCATATATCTATTCGTCAATTTTACACAAGCTTCAATAGCATCATCTGTAAAATTTACATGATGATGTTCCTCGTATTTTTCTTTAATATTGTGTAAAATTTGAATAGTTTCTTCAACACTAGTTGGGTCTACAATAACTTTTTGAAAACGACGCTCTAAAGCTCCATCTTTTTCTATATTTGTTCTGTACTCATCTAGAGTTGTAGCGCCAATACATTGAATTTCACCTCTTGCTAATGCTGGCTTTAACATATTTGATGCGTCTAATGATCCAGTAGCACCACCAGCACCAACTATGGTGTGAATTTCATCTATAAATAAAATGATGTCATCATTTTTTTCTAATTCGTTCATAAGCGCTTTCATACGCTCTTCAAACTGTCCTCTATATTTTGTGCCTGCAACTAAACTGGCTAAGTCAAGAGAAACAATACGTTTATCGAATAAAATTCTTGAAACTTTTCTGTCTACAATTCTTAAAGCTAATCCTTCTGCTATGGCAGATTTACCAACACCAGGCTCCCCAATTAACATTGGGTTATTCTTTTTTCTACGACTTAAAATTTGAGAAACACGTTCAATTTCTTTTTTACGACCAACAACTGGGTCTAACTTTCCTAACTCTGCAAGTGCTGTTAAATCACGTCCAAAATTATCTAATACAGGAGTTTTAGACTTCTTAGAAGCTTTTGGTTTTGTTGGTTGATCAAATGGATTTTGCTTGTCAGATGGATAGTCATCATCAGAAGGTGTTTCTGCAATTGGGTTTGCAGGTAAATCTGTATTTGAGTCATCTACATGAAGTTGCTTGTATAAAGCTTTAGCTTCATCGTAATTAACATGATATTTCTGAATCAACTTTGTAGTTGGGTCATTTTCATTTCTTAAAATGCACAGTAATAAATGTGCTGTATCAATAGATTCACTTTGATATAGTTTAGCTTCTAAAAACGTAGTTTTTAAAGCTTTTTCAGCTTGTCTTGTTAAACTTAAGCTTTTCTTTTCTGAACTATCGCTTATAGCTGGATTAGCAGGATTAAGTTGCTCTAATTTTTTACGTAACAATGCTAAATCAACATCAAATGCTGTTAAAATTTCTATAGCTCTTCCTTCTCCTTTTCTAATTAAACCTAATAACAGATGCTCAGTACCAATAAAATCGTGTCCTAAACGTAATGCTTCTTCTTTACTGAAGGTAATTACATCTCTTACTTTTGGTGAAAAATTATCGTCCATAATACTTATATATTGATGTAAATTTAGTCCTTTTTTTATTTAAAAATTACAAAAAAGATGCCAGTATCTTAAAACTGTCATTCTGACTTACAGAACAAGGTAGAAAAGTATTAGAAACCAAGCAAGTAATTTGCTGTTAAAAATTATCAAAAAATGTTAATAACTATAGTGTTTTCTAAGCCTTAAAATCTTTGCAATAACTGCTAGAAATGGTATCTTGCCTTGTTAAAAAAAATCAGTTAATTCAAATAATTAGTATTTATGGCAGATGGCGAAAAATTAATTCCAATTAACATAGAAGAGCAGATGAAATCTGCCTACATTGATTACTCAATGTCAGTTATAGTTTCAAGAGCATTACCAGATGTAAGAGATGGTTTAAAACCAGTTCATAGAAGGGTTTTGTATGGAATGCATGAACTTGGAATTAAAGCAACTGGTGCATATAAAAAATCAGCAAGAGTAGTAGGTGAAGTATTAGGTAAATATCATCCACATGGAGATACATCAGTATATGACTCTATGGTGCGTATGGCCCAAGATTGGAGTGTTCGTTACATGTTAGTAGATGGACAAGGAAACTTTGGTTCTGTTGATGGAGATTCACCAGCAGCAATGCGTTATACAGAGGTTAGAATGCAGAAGATATCAGAAGAAATGTTAGCTGATATTGAAAAAGAAACAGTAGATCATACCTTAAACTTCGATGATACTTTAAATGAGCCTACAGTTTTACCAACCAAAATACCAAATCTTTTAGTAAATGGTGCATCTGGTATTGCAGTAGGTATGGCAACAAATATGGCTCCTCACAACTTAACAGAGGTAATTAATGGTACTGTTGCTTACATCGAAAATAGAGATATTGAGATAGATGAGTTAATGCAACATGTAAAAGCACCTGATTTTCCAACAGGTGGTATTATTTATGGTTATGATGGTGTAAGAGAGGCTTTTCATACTGGACGTGGAAGAATTGTAATGCGTGCTAAAGCTAATATAGAAGAAGTTAAAGGACGTGAATGTATTGTAGTTACTGAAATTCCATATCAAGTTAACAAGGCAGACATGATTAAAAAGACAGCTGACTTAGTTAACGAAAAAAAATTAGAAGGAATAGCTAACATTCGCGATGAATCTGATAGAAATGGTATGCGCATTGTATACATTTTAAAAAGAGATGCTATACCAAATATTGTATTAAATAAACTTTTTAAATACACCCAATTACAAACCTCTTTTAGTGTAAATAATATTGCACTAGTAAAAGGAAAACCTCAGCAATTAAATCTAAAAGAATTAATACATCATTTTGTAGATCATAGACATGAGGTTGTTGTTCGTAGAACAGAATACGAATTAAAAAAAGCTGAAGCTAGAGCTCATATTTTAGAAGGTTTAATTATAGCTTCAGATAATATAGATGAGGTAATTGCTTTAATTAGAGGATCTCAAAGTCCAGATGAGGCTAGAGAAAAATTAATGCAGCGTTTTGAATTAACTGAAATTCAAGCTAAAGCAATTGTAGAAATGCGATTACGTCAGTTAACAGGCCTAGAACAAGACAAGTTAAGAGCTGAGTATGAAGAAATTATGGCTACAATTGCAGATTTAAAAGATATTTTAGCTAATGAAGACAGAAGATATCAAATTATTAAAGATGAGTTAATCTATATTAAAGAAAAATATGGTGATGAACGTAGATCAACTATAGAATATGCAGGTGGTGACATGCGTATTGAGGATATGATTCCTAACCACAAAGTAGTTGTTACTATTTCTAATGCAGGTTATTTAAAGAGAACCAACTTAGATGAATATAAGGTTCAAAATAGAGGAGGAAGAGGTCAAAAAGGTGCTACTACAAGAAATGAAGATTTCCTAGAGCATTTATTTGTAGGAACAAACCACCAATATATGTTGTTCTTTACTCAAAAAGGAAAAGTCTTTTGGATGCGTGTTTACGAAATACCTGAAGGTGGTAAAAACACAAAAGGTAGAGCTATGCAGAATTTAATTAATATTGAACAAGACGATTCTGTTAAAGCGTTCTTAGTAACACAAGACTTAAAAGACGAAGATTACGTTAATAGTCATTATGTAATTATGGCAACTAAAAAAGGTCAGGTTAAAAAAACTTCTTTAGAGCAATACTCAAGACCTAGAACTAATGGTATTAATGCAATTACAATTAAAGAAGGCGATGAGTTGTTAGAAGCAAAATTAACAACAGGAGATAGTCAAGTAATGCTTGCATTAAAGTCTGGAAAAGCTATTCGTTTTGAAGAAGAGAAAACAAGACCTATGGGTAGAACAGCTTCAGGTGTAAGAGGAATTACTTTACAAAATGATCAAGATGAGGTAATAGGTATGGTTTCTGTAAATGATTTTGATAGTGATATTTTAGTTGTATCAGAAAAAGGTTATGGAAAACGCTCAAGCTTAGAGGATTATAGAATTACCAATAGAGGAGGTAAAGGAGTTAAAACCTTGAATATCTCAGAAAAAACCGGTAATTTAGTGGCCATTAAAAATGTAGATGATAATAACGATTTAATGATTATTAATAAATCTGGAATTGTTATAAGAATGTCTGTAGAAGATTTACGTGTTATGGGACGTGCAACACAAGGTGTAAGGCTTATAAATATTAAAGAAGACGATAGCATTGCAGCAGTTGCAAAAGTGGTAAATGAAGACGATGATACAGGTGAAGAGGAAAATGGCACAGAAATTGAAAATACTAATACCGAAAATTAAAATAAACTAGAATAATAATTAGTAAATAAAATGAGAAAACAAATATTAGCATTAGCTCTAGGTTTAACTATGATTGGAGCTTTTGCACAAAAAAGAGAACTTAGAGATGCTGAGAAATCTCTTAAAAAAGGAGATTTTAATTCAGCAATGTCTACTTTAAATTCAGTAAAAGGTATGTTTGCTGACATGGATGATAAATACAAAGCACAATACTACTTCTTACAAGGTCAAACCTTAACTGGTAAAAATGATATTGAAGGAGCAGCAGATGCTTTTAATAAATTATTTGATTTTGAAAAAGAAATCGGAAAACAATGGTATAGTGATGAAGCTAAACCAATGTTAAACGAATTGGTTAAAAAAGTATCTCAAAGAGGAGCTAATTTATACAATAAAGATAAAGACTATAAAAATGCAGCAAAAGATTTTTATTTAACCTATAAGTTAAGTCCAATTGATACATCATATTTATACAATGCAGCTGTAAGTGCATCACTTGCAAAAGATTATGATACTGCATTAGAATACTATAAAGAACTTCAAAAGATTGGATATACAGGAATTGAAAAACAATACTTTGCTGTTAACAAGGAAACTGGTGAAAAAGAAAATATGGGTAACTTAAATAATCAACAAACCTATATTAGATTAAAAACTCACATCAATCCTACAGTTGAAACTTCTGAGTCTAGACAAGCAGATATCATAAAAAATATCGGATACATCTATATTAATCAAGGCAAAACAAAAGAAGCAATTGAAGCTATCAAAGAGGCAAGAAAGTCTAACCCAAAAGATTTAAACTTACTTTTAAATGAAGCACAATTGTATATTGATTTAGGTCAAAATGATAAGTTTGGTGAATTAATGAAAGAAGCTATTGCTTTAGATCCTAATAATCCAACTTTATTTTTCAATTTAGGTGTTGTAAATCAAAATCAAGAAAAATTAGAAGAAGCTGTAGGTTACTATAAAAGAGCTATAGAATTAAAGCCAGATTATGGAGATGCTTACATGAACTTAGCAATTGCTTTATTAGTAGGTGAGCAAGCTATAGTTGATGAAATGAACAAAAACTTAGCTGACGAAAAGAAATATAGAGAGTTAGAAGCTAAGCAGAAAGCTTTATACAAAGAAGCATTACCTTATTTAGAAAAAGCTGATGAAATTAAAAGATCTCAAGAAACTGTAAATACATTAATTAATATTTACGATGTTCTTTTAATGGAAGATAAAGCTTCTAAAATGAGAGAAATTAAAAAGAAAATGTAAGGATAAATCCTCATAAAGCTAAAACCCAAATTTTAATTAAAATTTGGGTTTTTTTTTAATACTGAACGTTATAATAATCTGCTATAAGACTACTAACTCTAGATTTATCAAAATCTAAACCAACTAACTCTTTTTTAAATATATCAACTTTAGTTGTTAAATCAATCTTTTTGGTTTTATCTAAAATAGAAAAGTTGAAAGATTCAGCTTTATGAGTAGCATCGAAAACTGTCCATTTGTAATTTTTACCTTCTTTTAATAATTTACCATCTACAACTAAAGTTAAATAATTACCATTAGTAGTTATTTTATAACTTTCTTTTGCATCTAAATCTTCTAATAAGAAAGTTAAGGGTTTAAATTTATCGTTCATCCATTCAAAATGAATGGTATCTTTTATAATTAATCTTTTATTTTTAGGATAAATTAAGTCGCCAAAAGATCTTGTTCTGTATACCACACCAGCATTTGAATTTTTTTCATAATCATTAATCATTTTTTTGTATAAATAATTAAAATATTTTTTGGTTACACTTACTTTACTGCTGTTAACTTTTAATGTTAATACTTTTGAAAAACTAAACGTACCAGGATCGTTTACTACGTATAAATCTCCTTTTTCATCAATAAACTTTATTGTTTCTGCACTTTCTAACTGTAGGGAAACATCTTTGGTGAAAATATCTCCTTTATTTATGCTTTTGTAGTTGGTTTTTTCTTGTACATGTGGGTTCCCTTTAGTTTCAATAACACATAATCTTTTCTGTGAAAAAAGAGAATTCGATAATAATAAAAGACTAAAAACTGCTAAAAATGTTAATCTAGATAACTTTTCCATGATATTTTTTTCTTTAATAATTTAATAAAATGAACATAAAATATAAACATATTAGAAGCAACAACAGTAATTGCTGTTAAGAAAAATACATTTACATATATATCTATACTTAAAAATAATAAATGCACATATAATAGGATTATAGTAAATAAAAGTAGAATTAACCATTTTAAAGTTCTGTTATAAATTTCTCCTTTTCGTTCTAATTTTACTACTAAAATCATAAATAAAAACACAAAACATAAAGTAACAATAGTGGTTGTTGTATTAGAAACTTCATAAATAAATTCATTATTAATAAACATGTTAATTAAGTTAGCATGTATAACAACTCCAAACATATCTGGTAAAGATTTACCAGCAGTTTTTTCGTTTAAAGGAGTAAAAAATTTATCTTCAACATCATAGTTACTTCCTAAAGGTGTTCCTAAATAACCTAGTAAAACAATTTTATCTTTCATAAAACTTTTATCATTTAACAACATTAATTCATCAAAACCAATGTTAAAAAATGATTTATAATTACCAGTATATTTTATTCTTTTTCTGTTATTCAATTTTTCAACTGAAAAATCTGTGAATTTTAACGCAATTTTTGTTGCAAAAGATGAGTCTTGTTTATAAAAAGCATCAAAAGTTCTTATTACATTTTCACCTGAAAAATTAATATTAATAAAGGCATCGTTTTTTGTTTTAAAAAAAGGATGATTCTTTATTATTTTATCATTATCTATATTTTTAGCTGAAATAACCTTTTCATGCTGTAAAAACTTTGCTAAATATGCATCGCTTTCTTCTTCTTTAAGATCTTTAAAAATGGCATCTACACCAATTACTTTAGGCTCAGCTTCTAATATACTTTCAAGTAGCATGCCAATTTCGAATCGATTTCTCCTTTCGATGTTAACAAGTATAATATTAGAGTTAATTTTAGACTCTTGAATTTTTTCAGCATAAAAAATATCACTAAAACTAAAGTCTTTAAAAGCTTCTTTAAAGGGGTTTAAAAAACTAAGATTTAGAATTATTAATGAAAGTAAATAGGTAAGAGTTAGGCAAAATAAGGTTGAAAAAAAAGCTTCTTTTAGCAATAGCTTATGTTTTTTTATCAACCTTATCATACTAAATAATTCTTTTTATAATTCTTAATTTGTGTGTGTGTGTTTGTAAATCTGAATTGTAAATTCCACTATGGTCTAATGTATCAATTCTAACTTTACCATGTGCGTGAATAATGTTGTAATCTTTTAAAATGATACCAACATGAACAATTTCTCCCTCTTCATTATCAAAAAATGCTAAATCTCCAGGTTCACTTTCTTCAATAAAACTTAATACTTCACCCTGTGATGCTTGGTCTTTTGCATCTCTATTGAGTTGGTATCCACAAAGTTTATATACCATTTGTGTAAAACCAGAACAATCTATACCAAAAGGTGTTTTACCTCCCCACAAATAAGGGCTGTTTAAATAGGCAAATGCATTATGAATTATTTCTTTTTTTGAAAGCTTACCATTATTAACTTTTCCATCAAATGTATAAGTAATTTTATCAAGCTTTAACTCTTTGCCATTAAAGCTAGGTAAAGTAGCACCAAGTGGAATTGTAATAAGATTGTTATCAACATTGCTTATAAAATCTAAAATTTCACCAGATAAGACCGTTTTTTCACTATTGATTGAATAGTAAAAGTCTTCAGGAATCTCTTGGTATTGTACACTACTAATATAGCCTTCAGAACCATCAAAATTTAGTTTTATTTTACTCCAGTTTTTGTCTCTTTCAAGAACAATAAAATGTTCTCCAAATAACAACTGATTAGTCATTTCACTTGTGTGAAATGGTTCTTTTCTAACAGGAATAATACCAAGATTACAAATTCCGTAAATCAAATTAAGGAGTTTAAATTCTTTCTAAAACCATGGCGCTTGCACCACCACCACCATTACAAATAGCAGCTGCTCCAAATTTAGCATTATTTTGTTTTAAAATAGAAGTTAACGCCATAACAATTCTAGCTCCAGAAACACCTAATGGATGGCCTAAAGAAACAGCACCACCATTAACATTTACATTTTTGCTATCTAAACCTAAAATTTTCATGTTAGCTAAACCAACTACAGAAAAAGCTTCATTAAACTCAAAATAATCAATTTCATCAATGCTTAAATTTGCTTTTGCTAATGCTTTTGGTAAAGCTTTTGCTGGAGCAGTTGTAAACCATTTAGGTTCTTGAGCAGCATCTGCATAGCCTCTAATTTTTGCTAATGGAGTTAAGTTTAGTTCGTTAGCTTTTTCTAAAGACATTAAAACTAAAGCAGCTCCACCATCGTTAATAGTAGATGCATTTGCAGCAGTTACAGTTCCTTCTTTAGTGAATGCAGGTCTTAAATTTGGAATTTTTTCCATTTTTACATTCTTGTATTCTTCATCTTCAGAAAAAATAATTGGTTCACCTCTTCTTTGTGGAATTTCTACTGGAGTTACTTCATCATTAAACTTTCCTTCTGCCCAAGCTTTAGAGGATCTATTGTAAGATTCAATAGCAAAATTATCTTGGTCTTCTCTAGAAAAACCATACTCAACAGCACAATCATCTGCGCAAACACCCATAGCAACATTGTTGTAAGCATCAACTAAACCATCTTTCTGCATGCCATCTTCTAAAGTAACTGGTCCAAATTTAGTACTAGTTCTAGCATGATGATAATGAGGAATCATACTCATATTTTCCATACCACCAGCCACAACAATATCAGCATCTCCAAGAGCAATTGTTTGAGCAGCTAGCATAATAGATTTCATACCAGAAGAACATACTTTATTAACAGTTGTACAAGGCACTGTATCTGGAATTCCAGCATGAATTGCAGCTTGTCTTGCTGGAGCTTGACCTAAACCTGCAGATACAACATTGCCCATAAAAACTTCTTCAACTAAATTAGCATTTAAATTAATTTTTTCTAATGCAGCTTTTATGGCAACAGCTCCTAATTTTGTAGCTGGTATGTTCGATAAACTTCCCATAAAACTTCCCATTGGAGTTCTAGCTACAGATACAATTACAACGTCTTTCATATTGATATTTTAATAGTGTTTAAGTTAAGTATATAGTTTTGCAAAAATAACCAATTTTAATGAAAACGATTTCTTAATACAACTGCAATTTTTACCCCTCGTTTTTTTACATTAAGTTTGTTATAACTAGAAGTTTTTATATGAGTGAATTAGTAAATAAAATTTACAGAAATAATGCAATTATTTACAAGGTAATTTTATTCTTAGTAAGCACATTTGCTATTGTTTATATGTTTCCAAAAGGAGGGCAGTTTAAATATGATTTTACAAATGGTCAGCTTTGGAAATACGATAATTTATATGCCCCTTTTGATTTTGCTATTCAAAAGTCTGAAGAAGAAATAACTATAGAGAAAAAGGAAATTGTTGCTAATTCAAAACTATATTTTCAGTTTGATGAAACTACAGTTAACGATGTAAAAGTAAACTTTAGAAATAATTTAGCTAGAATTACTAGTAGAGACTCACTTTCATCAAAAGAAATAAAAGAATTTGAACAGTTAGGAATAAAAATTATAAACCAGGTTTATAAAAATGGATTTTTAGAATCAATTAGTGAAAATAGAACAAGTAATGAAAATGATATTGTAGCTCTAAAAGTTAATAATGAAGTTAGCGACCTTCCTTTTAAAACTTTATATACATCAAAAGATGTTTTAAATATTATAAATGCTAATTTAAATAGTATACAGTCAAGTGACAATTCTAAACTATTTTTAGATATAATAGCTGGGTTATTAAAGCCTAATGTTACTTATGATGAGGAACTTACAAATAAAATAATTGATAAAAGTATAAGTGAAATCTCTTATACAAAGGGTAAAGTTTCAGCAGGAGAATTAATTATTTTAAAAGGAGATATTGTTGAAGGTAAAAAACTTGCTATTTTAAATTCTTTAAAAAGTGAGTCAGAATCTCAAATTTGGTCAGAATCAAATTATAATTGGATAGTTTTTGGTTACATTATTTTGGTTTCACTTGCCTTATTAATGCTCTTATTGTTTTTACAGAAATATCGATTAGAAATCTATAATAACAATAATAAAGTAACATTTATTTTCTTTAACATTATTGCTATAATTTCTATTCAAACATTTGTTATAAAATATAATGTAGATTATTTATATATAGTTCCTTTAAGTATTTTACCTATAATTTTAAAAGCTTTTTTCGATGCTAGACTTGGTCTGTTTGCCCATGTATTAACAGTGTTATTACTAGGCTATATTGTACCCAATAGTTTTGAATTTATTTACCTACATATTATTGCAGGTATTGTAACCATTTTAACAGTTTCCGAATTATATAAAAGAGCAAATTTATTTATATCTGTAGCTCAAATTACGATAATATATATGATTACGTATTTTGCGTTTTCAATTATAAAAGAAGGAAATGCAAATCAAATTAACTGGACATATTTCTTGCTTTTTGCCATAAATGGATTGTTATCTTTTCTATCTATTATTTTAATATATATCTATGAAAAATTATTTGGTTTAGTTTCAGATGTTACCCTATTAGAACTTTCAAATACCAATACAAAACTTTTAAGAGAACTTAATGAGCTTGCACCAGGTACATTTCAACATTCAATGCAAGTAGCAAATCTAGCAGAGGCAGCAGCTAATGAAATAGATGCAAACTCTATGTTAGTCAGAACAGGTGCTTTGTATCATGATATTGGTAAAATGCTAAACCCAATGTATTTTACAGAAAATCAAACAACAGGAGTAAATCCACATAACGACTTATCACCTAGAGATAGTGCAAAAATTATTATAGATCATGTTATAAAAGGAGTAGAGTTAGCTAAAAAACATAATTTACCAGATAGAATTATAGATTTTATTAGAACACATCATGGTACTAGTACAACTTATTATTTTTATAAAATGGAACAGGAGTTAAATCCAGATGCAACCATAAATAGTAAACATTTTCAATACAAAGGTCCAATACCTTTTTCAAAAGAAACTGCAATTTTAATGATGTGTGATGCTGCTGAAGCAGCATCAAAAAGTCTAAAAAACCCAACAGCACAGAGTATAAGTGATCTAATAGAGAAGATAGTTAGCAAACAAGTTTCTGATAATCAATTTGTAAATTCTAACATTACATTTAGAGAAATAAACATCATTAAAAAAACGATTAAAAAGAAATTAATGAACATCTATCATTTAAGAGTAGAATACCCAGAATAAAAAATAAAAAAACCTTGCTAAATTGTAATTCTAATATTACATTTGCACTCGCAATTTTTGTTTCATATTTATTTATGAAATATTAGGAGAGGTGGCAGAGTGGTAATGCAGCAGATTGCTAATCTGTCGACCTTATTGGTCGCCAGGGTTCGAGTCCCTGTCTCTCCGCAAATTGCTCTCGGGGTGTAGCGTAGCCCGGTTATCGCGCCGCGTTTGGGACGCGGAGGTCGCAGGTTCGAATCCTGCCACCCCGACAAA
>JABXIJ010000043.1 GCA_013373105.1 Flavobacteriaceae bacterium
AAAATAGATATAAAAAAAGCCACTCAAAGAGTGGCTTTTTTGTAGTTTATAATTTATCACTGTCCATTTACAACAGTATATCCTTTTTGTGCATAAACTAGTATTCCTTCATCTATTATAGCAGTATTTTTAAAGCCATACCTTTTTAGTGTACTCACAACTCTTTGTGATGCAGCATGAGGACAGGCACAATATACAACAATCCAAGTATCATCTTTAGGTAAGTCATTCACAAACTTTTCAGGATCTTCATAGTAAGGAACAGGAACAGCTCCTGGAATGTGCATTTGCCTCCAAGCTACTTTAGATCTAGCATCTAAAATTACCATTTTACTACTATCTTTTAAGGCTTCAAAAACTTGTTTTGCAGGTACATAAAGATTTTCTCTTAATGTAAAATTAGGATTTTTTCCATTTGCATTTAATACATATTCTTTAGGTGTTGGTAGTTTTATTTCGCTTATTTTCGGAACATTCCAACCAGAAGCACGAGTTCTTAAAAAGGCTGTAACACCATTAATTTCTTCTTCAGATAATATATTTTTGTATGCAATCATTGGTGTGCCTTCTCTACCTTTTTCAATAGCATATTTTAGAAATCCATCTGTTGCAGTTGCTAGTAGCATTGGGTTACCAAGAGCAGGTGCAGAGATACCTTCACCATTTTTTCCATGACAAATAGCGCAAGTATTATTGTAAACTTTTTTACCAAGTTCTATATTTCCAACAACTGGATCTCTAGAAATTTCTACTCCTTTTTCAACATTTGCTTGCTCATATAACCATTGCAATAATTGTTCTATTTCTATATATTCTAAAGGACCTCCTTGATCATCTAAATAACCACCCATAGCAGTGTTAGCTCTACCAAACTGAATGGTATATCTCATAAAATTATTTGACTTAGATGATGCTAATAAAGACTCAGATTTTAAGGATGGAGCATTATCTGCTGCATAACCTTCTCTGTTTTTTGCATGACATAAAGCACAATATTTTTGATAGTTTTTAGCTGCATTATTAGCAGCAACTGAATCTAACTTTCCACCAATACTAGTTTGTTTTGCTAATAAAGCTTGTTCTGTTGGCTCTTCAACAAACTCTAACTGAACACCTTTTGCATAATTACTTTCAATTGTTATTTTATTCTTAATTGAATCAAAAATAAAAGCTTTATCAGATAGTTTTTTCTTGAAAAAAGATAATGTAGAATCAATATTTATGACATCGAATTGAAGAGCAAAAACACCTTGACCTCTGTTGACTAAAAATGATTTCAATTTTTCATTTTTAGAAGCATTTCTTAATTCAACTTCTTGATGTCTTTTAATTTTAAAACTTGAATAATTTTTTGTTGAAGCTACTTTTTTTAATCCCATTTTCTCAAAGGACTCACTAGTATTTTTTAAACCTTCAACAGCAAGAATAACTTTACGTATACCTACTACACCATTTAAGTTTTTTGAATAACTCCTAGAATACACATAATAGGTGTTCCACCAATCTGTAGTTTTTTTATAATCAGAAGTTAAAGCTTGCATGAACTTTGGTAGGTAAGTGTTGTTAGCTTTTCTAAAACTTAAACTACTTTCTTGATTGCTACCATCATCTCTAGACCAACCTTTAGCAGGTGTTTTTGATGTTCTATAGGAATTTATAGAATCCATTAAAAACCCCTGTTTTTCTAACCAGTCTTTAGTCTGATAAGTTGAAGATGTAGAAATGGTATAACTTTGAATTCCTTCAAAATTTTTAGTGTAATTTATCCAATCTTTTGGTGTATTATTGGTTGCAGAATCTATATTTATTTCTAAAAACTCTAAAGAAGACATGTCAGGAAATCTTGTGTTTGTAGTTGTAACTCCATCAAAATTTGATTGTCGAAATCTATTAGATTTAGGTAAGTTAAACCCTAAAGTGTCTGCATAAAAATTTCTTGCAACCTCTAAATCGTTTACTATAAAAAAGACCTTATTAATACCTGTTCCTTGTCCCATTAAACTTTTATTTAACGCAACATAATCAACTTCATTTTTTGTACATGATGCAAATAATAAAATTGAAAGGGTAATAGTTAATAGGTTTTTTAATTTCTTAATTTCCATATATTAAGTTTATAGCTTGTAGATATAGAGGTTACAAGAGTTTTGTTATTTGTCTTCTGCTTTATCAACTACAATTCTTGCTTCTCTGTTGGCAACTTCCCAAGCAGTATGAAACACTAAACGTGCTCTATTTTCTAATAAATCGTAATTAATTTTATCTGGTGTATCTGACACTCTGTGATAATCTGCGTGAGTACCATTAAAATAGAAAATAATTGGAATATTGTTTTTAGCAAAATTATAATGATCTGATCTGTAGTAAAAACGATTTGGATCGTTTTCATCATTGTAGGTGTAATCTAACTCTATATTAGCAAACTCTTTGTTTACTTGTTCAGATAAATTGTGTAAATCTGTACTTAACTTATCACTACCAATTAAATAAATATAGTTTCTGTCACCTTTACGTTTAGGGTCTATTCTACCAATCATATCAATATTTAAATTAGTTACAGTATTTGCTAAAGGTACTAAAGGCTCATAATCTGTATAATAACGAGAACCTAAAAGACCTTTTTCTTCTCCTGTAACATTTAAAAAGATAATAGAACGTTTTGGTCCATGCCCTTTATCTGCTGCCATTTTAAAAGCTTCAGCAATTTCTAATATTGCTACAGTTCCAGAACCATCATCATCTGCACCATTAAATACTTCTCCTTTATCATTAACTCCTACATGGTCTAAATGAGATGATATTATAATATATTCATCAGGTTTTTCAGTTCCCTTAATAATAGCAGCAACATTTTCTGATGGTTTAGATTCAATTACACTAGTGTAGTTAATCTCTAATTTAGTAGAAATAGTTTCTGATTTTACAGATTTATCTAGGTCTTTTACTAAAGAAGCTCCCATTTTATCACTCACTAAAAAGTAGTAAATTTCTGAACCACCATCTTTTTTTGTAGGTAAAGAAAGTCTGTTACTACCACCTCTTTCTTCCATACCTTTATACCAGTTAGAATATCTAGTAAAAAGTTCGTTATCTACAAAGAAAATTGCTTTAGCGCCTTTTTCTTTTGCTGCATCTCTTTTTGCAGAAATAGCTTGACGACCATTAGACCATTTTGAAACTGTTTTAGCTCCTGTAATTACATAATTTCCTGCTTTGTCTTTTGGTTCACCAACTTTAACAACAACCACTTTACCTTTTACATCTAAATCTTTATAATCTGAATACTTTTCATCGTCTATACCATAACCTGCATAAATAATTTCTGAAGCAGAGATTGTACCAGTTTCTGCAGCTGTCATTGAAATAAAATCATCAAAATAATTAAATGATTTATCGTTAACAGCAATGCTTACTTTTGGAGTTTTTACAATATTTAAAGGAACATTTTGAAAGTAATTTCCATCTATTACAGGGCTAATTCCTAGAGCTTCATATTCTTTTTTTAGGTACTCAACAGCTTTTTTCTGCCCTGGATCACCTGTATTTCTTCCTTCAAATTCATCAGATGCATAGACATACAAATGATCTTTTAACTCTTTTTCTGTTATTGAGTTTGCATAGTTAATAATATCTTCCTTGGTTGCCTCTTTCTTGCAAGCAAATGCAATTGATAAAAGACCAACTAAAACTAAGGTTTTTTTCATGTTTAAAAGTTTATTTATTGATTAGCAACGAATTTAACAAAAGAATATTAAAAGGTTTTGTTAAATTGAAATTTTAAAACAGAAAAGCATTTAAAGTATTTTAGTAATTTGCTTCATCAAAAAATTATCTTATGTTAAGAAAACAACCATTATATATAGTTCTATTTTTCTCTTTTGTTATTAATTTAATTTCATGTTCTAAACCAATTGATGGAGAAAGTGTCATAGAGTTGATGCATAACACCTACAAAGACAAATGGTATAAAAACTTGAAATTTGAACAAAAAGCAATATTCTATGCTAATGATACTGTAGCTTATAAACAAATTTGGCATGAAGTATTGAAAGTTGGTGAAGGCTTGGCTATTAAGTTTGATAGTATAAATAGTGGTAGTGGTTATGTTTTTAAAAACGACTCTATGTTTGTTTATAAAAACAATGAATTAGTTGGTAAAAGAAAAAGAGTTCATGAAATACTTGAACTTGGTTTTAATGTTTATGGGCAACCTGTTGCAAATACCATTCAAAAATTAAATTCATCTGGTTTAGATTTTAGTTTATTAGAAGATACTGAGGATTATTATATAATTGGAAATCCTGATAAAATGAAAGTCTGGATTGAAAAAGAACGAATGGTTTTTTATAAAATTGAAACCAAAAATAAAAATGGAGCTATTTCAAAAATTGAATTTAATAAGTACGAAAAGCTTGGTGAGGGTTGGATAGCTCCTGAAGTAATTTTTTATAGTAATAATAAGATAACTTTAAAAGAAATATATTTCAATATTCAATTACCAGAAACATTACCAAATAATCTCTTTCATGTTAGTGATTTTGAAAGTACTATATGGTAAATTTTTAGATACTTTCTTTTAGAATTGCAATTTCATCTCTAAGTTTTGCTGCAGCAATAAAATCTAAAGCTTTGGCTGCAACTTCCATTTGTTTACGTTTTTGGCGAATACGTTTTTCTATTTCTTCTTTAGGTAAATATTCTAGTTCTTGTTCAGCAGCTTTTTGTTTGGCGTTATCATAATGGTAACTAGAAACAGCAGATTTTGTTAATGAATTATCAATTCTTTTGTTAATTTGTTTTGGAGTAATATTATTTGCAGTGTTATAAGCAATCTGCTTTTCTCTTCTTCTATTGGTTTCATCAATAGTTTTTTGCATGCTATCTGTAATTTTATCAGCATACATTATTGCTAAACCATTTACATTTCTAGCTGCTCTACCAACTGTTTGTGTTAATGATTTATTGTTACGTAAAAAACCTTCTTTATCTGCATC
>JABXIJ010000061.1 GCA_013373105.1 Flavobacteriaceae bacterium
AACATGGTATTGAATTAGATCCTGAGAATTTTCCTTTAGATGATATAAAAACATACGAGCTTTTCCAACGTGGTGAAACTATTGGTATTTTTCAATACGAATCTCCTGGAATGCAAAAACATATGCGTTCTTTAAAACCTACTGTTTTTGAAGACTTAATTGCTATGAATGCATTGTATAGACCTGGTCCAATGGAATATATTCCAAGTTTTATCAATAGAAAACATGGTACAGAAGAAATTGAATACGATTTACCAGCCATGGAAGAGTATTTGGCAGAAACGTATGGTATTACAGTTTACCAAGAGCAAGTAATGTTACTATCGCAAAAACTAGCAAACTTTACTAAAGGTGAGGCAGATATTTTGCGTAAAGCAATGGGTAAAAAGCAAGCAGCAGTTCTAGCAAAAATGAAACCTAAATTTATAGAACAAGCTTCTAAAAATGGTCATGATGCTGATAAGTTAGAGAAAATTTGGAAAGATTGGGAAGCTTTTGCTAGTTATGCGTTTAACAAAAGTCACTCTACATGTTATGCTTGGATTGCCTATCAAACAGCGTATTTAAAAGCACATTATCCTGCAGAATATATGGCTTCTGTACTTTCTAATAATATGAACGATATTAAACAAGTATCGTTCTTTATGGAAGAATGCAAACGCATGGGATTAGAAGTTTTAGGACCAGATATTAATGAATCGTATTTAAAGTTTTCTGTAAATGCAGCTGGTGCTGTACGTTTTGGTATGGCTGCTGTAAAAGGTGTTGGTAATGCTGCTGTAAGAGCTATTATTAAAGAACGAAAAGAAAATGGCAATTACACATCAATTTTTGATTTAGCAAAACGTGTAGATTTAAGGGCTGCTAATAAAAAATCGTTTGATAGTTTGGTAAAAGCAGGTGCTTTTGACTCATTTAGCAATACTCATAGAGCACAATATTTTGCCGAAGATGAAAAGGGAATTACTTTCTTAGAACGTGCGCTTAAATATGGAAATAAGTTCCAAGAAAACGAAAACTCTGCACAAGTTTCTTTATTTGGTGAAGCTTCTTCAGTACAGTTTCCAGAACCAGAAATTCCGAATTGTGATACTTGGGGTACCATGGAATTACTATCACAAGAAAAAGAAGTAATTGGCATGTACATTTCCGCTCATCCTTTAGATGATTTTAAGAACGAAATGATTTTTTGTAATGCTATTTTAAAAGATTTTAAAGGCGATTTAAAAAAGATTGTAGGAAATAATTTATCATTTGCAGGCATTGTAACAGATGTTCAACATAGAGTTTCAAAAGCTGGTAAAGGTTGGGCTTCATTTACAATTGAAGATTATAATGATAGTAATGAGTTTAGAATTTTTGGTGAAGAATATTTAAAGTTTAAGCATTTTTTAATGCCTAATGCATTCTTATACATTAGAGCTACCATTAAACCTGGTTGGGTAAATAAAGATGGTATAGAAGGTGAACCTAGAATTAAGTTTACAGACTTTAAATTATTACACGATATTATGGATGAACTTTGCAAGAAGCTTACTATAAAATTACCCATACAAGAAGTAAATGAAGAGAATATTTTAAACTTAGAAAGTATTTTAAAAAATAAGGTTGGTAAGCAAAATTTACGTTTTACACTTTGGGATGCTAAAGAAAAAATTGAAGTGAATTTACCTAGTAGAAATACAAAAATTCATGTTTCAAACGAATTATTAGCTACTTTACAAAAGCAACAAATTGACTTTAAATTAAACTAAAATGAAATTTTATCATAAAGATGTAAAAAAATCTAACGAAACTTCTGCATCTGAAGGCTGTTTACTTTTTATTGGTTTTGCAGTACTTATCTTTTTATTTACACTCATTGATGACTTAGATGATTTATCTGATCACTTTTTTGAACTAATTGCTGTTTTTTTTATGGGTGGCTCTGTACTTTTTGCAATTTTTGCTAAAAAAGGTAAACTTAGCAATCATCATATAACTTTAAAAAATGGATATTTACAAATTGGAAAAGTGAATATTCCTTTAGAAAATGTAATTTTAGATGTTTATAAAAAAGAGGATTCTTTTGTTCGCTATCACTTAAGAGATAAAAAAGGGAAAATAGCTGTATTTTCTGTTTTAAAAGATGATTTAGTAGAACATTTCTTAAAGGAATTACCAACCAAGTTTTTGAATTCCAAGAAGTATCAAAAAACCATGATGGAGCTTACATTTCAGTAAATGCTGAAGGTAGAAATTTGTATTACGACTTAAGCAGAGGTAAATACACCATAAATTCATGAAAACAAACAGAGATTTCTGTTGTTCCAGATGTGTATACTTACGACCCAAAATATAAATTAGGAAAACCTTTACTTAAGAAGAAGTAGTAACTTCTCTAAACAAAGTTTCTAAACTTTTGCTTTTATCAAGTTCGTTTAATTTTTTATAAAATAAGATATTGCCTTTGTTTATGATTAAAACTCTATCGCAAACAGCCTCAACCTCTTGCATAATATGAGTAGAAAATAACACAGTTTTGTCTTTACCTAAAGTTTTTATTAGTTCTCGAATTTCTACTAATTGATTTACATCTAAACCAGTAGTAGGTTCATCTAAAATTAATACAGATGGATTATGTAAAATAGCTGCAGCTAAACCTACTCTTTGTTGGTATCCTTTTGAAAGCTGATGTATTTTTTTGTGAGCTTCATTTTGTAAACCTACCTGCAGTATACATGCCTCTATTTCTGTTTTTTTAATCTTGTAAATAGATGCACAAAAAGCAAGATATTCTCTTACAAACATATCTTGATAAAGTGGATTATGTTCTGGTAAATATCCAACTGATTTTTGAGCATTGATTGGATTTTTTAAAACATCAATTTCATCAACAAAAACTTCGCCTCTATTGGGTTTTAAAAACCCTGTTAGAATTTTCATAAGTGTAGATTTTCCTGCACCATTTGGACCTAAAAAACCTATAACCTCACCTTTGTTAGCTTTAAATGAAACATTATTTAAGGCTATTTGTGTGCCATATAATTTTGTTATTGATGAAACTTCTATAGACATTAGTTTGTTGTAAAATTTAGTTGTTGTGCTCTTATTTTTCTAATATTTTTCATTCTATTCCATGCAATTTTATGTCTTTGCTTGTACAACCAAAGTGAACCTAAATCTAAACCAAAGTAAAAAAAACTTATTCCACTTGGTGGATTATAGCTTGGTAAAAATTCAAAAGTATTCCATGCAATTGGCGGCCATTTCCAACATTGATAAGTGGTACCAACAATTTCTAAAAATGCAACTGCCAAATACATTGTTAAATAAAACAATCGTTCTCTTGGCTTATTTCTTAATATAAATAAAGTTGCTATGGTCATTACAAAACCAAAAACATCGTTTTTTAGAATTAAAAAAACCAAAGCGTAACAAAATATAAAATATGTAAATAGCTTTTCTAAATTGGTTTTGTGCTTAATTATTGAACTAGCTTTTGAAAAATACAAAACAGCCACATAAACTACTGCATGACCTGGTGGAATATAATGTGGTACATTTTCAAATTTATAAGTATACATTCCTAAGGCAATGGAAAACAAATACTCACCAACAATAGCAATTAATATCGCTGAAATCATTTGTTCTTTATTTCTTTTTGTTACTTGGTAAAAAATTATTCCAGTAACTATAAACATAACAGCATTGGCATAAAGTTGCCCATGATCTGATATTTTTTCAAAAAAATAACTATCAAAAAATAAACCTGTTAGCATAAAAAAGAAAAGCAATCCAATGCTTTTACCTGCTGCATACCAGGGTGATTTCGACGCCAATAAACTCATGCTACGAAAATACTAAACAAAATAAAAAAAGGTACTGCAAGAGTACCTTTTTTAAATTTAATTCAAATATAGATTTACAATTGGTAACGTAATCTAAATGTTATTAATCTTGGTAAGATAAATACTTCATTAATTCTGTTTGAAATATTTCCATTATTTACACTTACTCTAGATTCTGTTCCTAAGATGTTACTTGCTTCAAATTCATATTCCCATTTAGCATCTCTATCTTTTCTATAAGACATAGAGAAATCCCATATTTTAAATGAATTTTGTAATGCTCCATTTTGTCTTACTTCATTATAGCTAAAATCTGATCTTATAGTTAAAGAATTCCATAAGTAAGCATCAAAATTTAATGAAGGAGCGTGTGTAACTGTTTCAAAGTTTGACATGTTTCCAGAACCCAGTTCTAAACGATCTTGATCTGAAAAAGAAACATTGTAACGTAAACCAACATTTGGTGCTTTTATAAAGTTTGTGCTAACACTTGGTGTAAATGCGTAGTTTTTAGTATTAATCTTAGTAGTTTCAAGACCAAATAACTGATAAAACTCAGAGTTTGTATAGTTACCACCTAAACTTGTTCTAATCTTACCAAACGTTTTTGTAACGTTAGCAAATGCTGAAAACACTTCAGTATCAAAAGGTAAATTTAAGTTGGTACTTGTAGATACTACTGAACCTGGTACAAAGTTTACCACTTGAGAAATTTGCTCTATGGTTTTACTGTAATTTAATCTTGCAAATACAAATGTGTTATTAAACAAGTTAAAGCTTCTATAGTTTAAACTTGCATTATGTGCTCTTGCATTTAAGATATCATTATTTCCAAAGAAAAATGAGTTAAAACTATTAGCTACAATACCCTCTGCTATTTGATTAACATCTGTAAAATTTACTCTTTGGCTGTAGTTAAATACCATGTTTTCGCTCTTTTTAAATTGAGCAATAACATTTAATTCTGGTAATACTCGTACAAAAGTATCTTCAAAAGTATTGGCACCAGATTGAGTGTTATTTACATTATAAGAATGCAATGTAAACCCAGGTCTAAAAGTGAATATTCCTGATTTTACTCTATAACGCATACCTGCATATAAGTCTGTAAAATTATATTCTGTATCGTTTGTGTTTTGTGCATTAGGTACATTTGGTATATTTAAATTTGGATCTTGAGTAGTACCATTATCTAATACTTGGAAAAAACGTGAGTCAAAATTTTGTCTACTTAAAATAGTACCCCCAACAAAGTTAAAGTTACTCTTATCGTTTATAATGTAATAGTAATCTAACTTAGCATCTAATTGATTAGACTTTACACGTCTATCTTGATTTAAGTTATAAAACATTTGGCTTTTGTCTATCCCTAAAACATCAGCAACATCATCAAAACCATCTACATTATTATTAGGGTCTGTATCTGAGTTTTCAATAGAAACTGCATAAAATGGATCTTCATCTTGTAATAAATGCTGTACTTCTAGAGCAAAAATACTTTTCTCACTTGCTGTATAGAAGTAGCTAAAGTTTTGGTTAATGGTAAATGGTGTAGCATTCTCATTTTCTAAAATTGGAGTATTGTTTCCAATTACTTGAGAAAAACCATTATCTGTTCTAAATTCATTAGTAAAACGCCCAAGAATATCGTAATTCATTTGATTGTTGATGTTCTTTCTGTACACAGATTTGAACTTAAATAAACCAGAGTTACTTGTTTGATCTGTAGTGTTATCTGTAACATCATCTGGAATGCTTGGATCTACATAATCAACAATATTTCTGTTTCTTTGACCATTGGTGTTACCAGACCAAATTAAATATCCACTTAAATCTAACTTAGGATTTGGCGAATAACTAAAGTTTATAGCTCCTAGTTGTGTTTCAATTTTATTAGCATTTCTAGCAGTTGCATTTAAGAATCCAATGCCTGCACTTGCTAAACTTATATTTGTTCCATTAGATGGACTCTGACTAACAAAACCACCATTTAGGTTTCTAATATCTCGTCTATCTAATACAGCTTCGCCTAAGTTGTTCACATCTCCAATAACGTTTATGGTGTATTTTGGCGTATAGTAAAATAATTTAGGTTGAAATAAATATAAACCATCATTTGGCGTAAATCCTGCTCCTGCATATAAATCTCCAAACCAGAAATTCTTTTTTCCTTCCTTTAGTTTAATATCTATAGCAACTCTATCTTGGTTATCTTGTACACCTCTTAATTGTCCAACATCTGCAAAGTTTCTTAAAACCTGAATTTTATCTACAGCATTTGAAGGAATGTTTTTTGATGCTAATTTGGTATCTCCACTAAAGAACTCTTTACCATCAACTGTAATTTTTTCTACACGTTTACCTTCTACTTCAATTTGTCCTTGTGCATTAATTTCTACACCAGGCAATTTCTTTAATACATCTTCTAGTTTACGTTCAGATCCGTTTTTAAAAGAGTCAGCATTGTAAACAATAGTATCTCCTTTAATGATAACTGGAATTTTGGTTACAATGTTTATACCATCTAACATGTTGTCATCTATCATGGTATAATTTTTTGTAATATCAGTTGAACCTGTTTTAATAAACTCACTGATTTCTTTGAAACCTATGTAGCTAATTTTAATATTATAAACTGTATTAGTTTCTAAGCTTAATTTAAAATTACCATTTGCATCTGTAAAGCCAAAAGAGTTTATCTTTTTAGCAACTGTATCTAAGGCTATTACGTTTGCCATTTCTAATGGCTCTCCAACTGAGTCTTTTACAACTCCTTTAAAGGTAATTTGAGCATTAGATATCCCTGCCATCAAAAAGATAGCTATAAGTAATATTTTTTTCATTACTGTTTTATTTGTTTAGTTTATTATTGAAGTTAGAATCTTCTACCTCTTCTATTACCTCTCCATGAATTTCTCATTTCTTCCATTTTTTGAGTAACAGTTTTGGTATATTTTTTTCTAGTTATTTTTTCTCCTTTTGTTGGAGCTTCTATTTTAATTTCATCTGTAGGGTTTAAAACAAGTTCTGTACACAACATGGTTGTTCTACCTGCATTTACTTCTAAAATTAAACCTGGTAAACCCCAATATTCTGCTGGCCCATTTGTAACTGGTATTTGTGGTGTATACCAAGCAGTTACAAGTATTTGTTTTGGCACCTCTAATTCATCAGAAATTTTAGTTGTTTTTGTTGAGTCTTTTTTAGTTTCTTCTTTGTTATCATTACTTCTATTTCTTCTCCTCATATTAGTCATATCTAAAGGATCTACATCTTTCATCATAGTTGCTTTATAGCAAGTATAATTTCCTATTTTTTTTGTTTCTGTAGACATTTCCCATTTTGGAGTTTCCATTTCATCAGATACCAAAAAGTTTTTTCCAAAAAATTCTGTTGCTTCTAGCGCTACTTTATCTTTAGTGTTTTTATACGTTGTACCAGCACCACCAAAACCACCGAATCTAAATCCTCTACCAGAGTTCCCTGGAGATTCTAATTTTTCATCTTCTTTAAAAAGAGATTCTGTTTGATTGAATTCTAAAATGTATGTTTTTTCTAACATAGATTTCATTCTTGCTGCTATTTGTTTTTTTTGTGCTTCAGATAATTGTCTATTGCCGCCCCAAGAACTCATATCTACAGTTGTTTTAGACATGTAAGTTGCTTTTCCTTCAAAAGAACGCTGTGCATTGATGGTTAAAGCCAAAGTTAACAACAGCAGAGTACATAAATTTTTCATTGTATAGTGTTTAATTTTTTAATCAAAAGTACTTTTTAATACTACTGCTAAGACTTAAAAAAACCTTAAAAGTTTAATTGACTATTTTTTAATTAAACAGCTTTAACAAATAATTAACCTTAATTCATTTTAATTCGAATGCCATTACCCATATCTACACCATTTCTGCTTTTGAAACGTTCCATCATTTCTTTAGACTTTTTTTCACTTATTTCGTCAAATTCAGCTTGAGTAACTTCTTTACCTTTAGTTGGTTCGTCTATTTTTATTTTTTCATCTGAATTTAAAATAATCTCAGTACAAACTGTTGTAGTTGTGCCATCGTTAATTTCTAAAATTAAACCTGGTAAACCATGATAGTTATTTGGGCCATTACTCACTGGAATTTGTGGTGTATACCAAGCTGTAGTTGTAACCATTTTCTTTTCGGTTACTTCTTTCGTTTCTCCGTTTACAATGCTAACTTTTGTGTTTTCTACCTCTTCAGTATGTGTTGCTTTATAGCAAGTATAATTGCCAATATTTTTAGTTTCTGTAGACATTTCCCAAGAATACTCCTTTAGTTTATCTTTTACTAAAAAAGGTTTACTCATAATATCTGTTTGGTTTACAAACCTATTCTCTTTAATATTTTTATAGTAAATACTCTGATCTCCAGAACCACCAAAAGACATTACCATTAAAGTTGAACCACCTACATTTGGTTTTTTTGGTGCATCTAATTTTACATCTTCTTCGTACGTTGAAGTGTTCTTATCGAAATTTAGAATGTATGTTTTTTGGTTCATTTTACGAACTCTAGCTTCAAATTGAGCTTTTTGTTTGTCTGTCATTTTAGAATCGTTGATTTTAAAATTCGACTTTCTGCTAGTTTTGTAAATTGCTTTACCAGAAAAATCTTGACTGTAAGTTACTAGGGTTGCTAATGCAAATACAATTGCGAATAATTTAGTTTTCATGTTATTTCTTGTTTGTTATTTTTTTTATGATTGTTATCCCTTTTTTTAATTTAACGATTAAGTCTTCTATGTTTTTTGCTTTACCATCTACTTTATAACTAAAGCTTCTTTTGTTGTTTTCTTCTTTTTTCTGATTCAAGATAACTTTTAATGTAATATCACTTTCTGGATCGTTATTTTGAAACGTTTCTTTAATATCATTCCAATCTAAGGTTTCAATATCAGCAACAGATTCGATTTTAAATTCAAGTGCATTTATGTTTAAATTGGTGAATTTTATTTCACTTTCTTGGGCTATTAAGTTTGAAGTTATAAAAAAACATAAGGCTATAATTAATCTAGTCATAATTGTTGGTTTTTAAATTCACTACAAAGATGACACACAAATCAATATAATTTGGTTAACGAGTGTTAACGAGTGTTAACTCGCTATTTTTCTTGAATTTACATTATATATTTGTAGCATGAATACCAAAAAATATACTTGGCTTTTCTACTTTATAACACTTACCATTGTAGCTACAATTGGGGTGCAATTTTATTGGAATTATAAAAATTATGAAGAGAATAAACAACGAGTTACTAATGATATACAATTAAGTTTTGATACTGCAATTGAAGAATATTATGCATCTCTTGCAAAGAGTAACTATGTAACAATTATTAATTCTGATAATTCATCTTTCAATTCCAAAACAAACAACAAAATTGATAGTATAAGACTTAAAAAACCAAGCTTTACCATAAATAGTATAAAGTTTTCTTCAACTGAAGAATTGTCTCAAGAAGAAATAGATTCTTTAATGATTAGTACTAAAGATTTAATAGAATCTACTAATCGTAAAATTGACACCACTGCTAGTTTTACACAATTCTTTGACAAAAAAAAGGGAATACACTTTGATAAAGATGGTACTACTAAAGAAGTACAATACTTTAAAGGCAAAAAAGCCGCAGATAGTTTAAAACTACTTAAAAATCTACAACCAATTTTTATCTCTTTTTTAGACAATAAAATAGAATATGATAAACTGGATTCACTAATAGATAATCAGTTAAATAAAAAAGGCATTGAAATTAAAAAACAATTTGTTCATCTAAGAAATGATTCTGTTTATCATAAATCGAAAGACATCCTTAAAGCTAGAGTTATTTTAGAAGCAGATTCTAATTCTACTTTTGTAAAAGAAAAAGAGCAATTTAAATTGTTTTATGTAAACCCTAATATTGAGGCATTAAAAAGAAGTTCTTTCGGAATTTTACTTTCGCTTTTACTTTCTCTTTTAATTATATCTTGTTTGTTTTATTTGTTAAAAGTTATAAAACAACAAAAAGAATTATCGTTAATTAAAAACGACTTAATTAGTAATATTACTCACGAATTTAAAACTCCAATTGCTACAGTTTCTACAGCAATAGAGGCAATTGAAAATTTTAACGCAATTGACGATAAGGAAAAAACTCAAAAATACCTTTCACTATCATCTATACAATTAAAGAAATTACATCAAATGGTAGAGAAATTATTAGAAACTGCAACTTTAGACAGTGAGCAGTTACTTCTAAAAAAAGAAACTATAGATGTAACAGAAATAATTGAAAAATTAGTTAACAAGCACCAATTATTAACCAAAGTAAAAAACATAAATTTTTCTACAAATCTAAAACCTATTTACTCAAATGTAGATGCTTTTCACTTCGAAAATGTAGTCTCAAACTTAATTGATAACGCTGTTAAATATGGTGGCAATGATATAGAAGTTAACATAAACTCAATTATGAATTCTACAGAAATTTCGGTAGCTGATAATGGTGTAGGAATAGATAAAAGTCAACAAGAAAAAATATTCGATAAATTTTACAGAGTACCAAAAGGAAATACTCACGATGTTAAAGGTTTTGGAATTGGTTTATACTATTGTAAAAAAATTATTCAAAAACATAATGGCACTTTGCAATTGGTATCAGAAAAAAATAAAACTATTTTTAAAATAAACATACCAAATGAATAAGGTTAAAGTTTTATTAGCAGAAGACGAAACTAGTTTAGGAATGATTGTAAAAGAGAGTTTAGAAACTAGAGATTTCACAGTTTTTTTAGCAGAAAATGGCGAAGAAGCTGAGCAGATTTATAGAACAGAACAACCAGATATTTTAGTACTTGATGTTATGATGCCTAAAAAAGATGGCTTTACTTTAGCACAAGAAATTCGTCAAGAAAACAAGAGAATTCCTATTATATTTTTAACAGCAAAATCGCAAACAAGTGATGTTTTAGAAGGTTTTAACAAAGGAGGTAATGACTATCTTAAAAAACCTTTTTCAATGGAAGAACTTATCGTTAGAATTAAAGCATTATTAAATAGAGTTGAATTAAAAAGTAACGTAGAGCAAATTAAAATTGGCAATTACCTTTTTAATTTCACTAAACAAACACTTCATTTAGAAGAAAATACCCAGCAACTTACACATAGAGAAGCTGAATTATTATTTTATCTTTTTGAGAAAAAAAACGAAGTGTTAGACAGAACATTTATCTTAAATAAGTTATGGGGAAACGACGATTTCTTTAACGCTAGGAGTATGGATGTTTTTATTAGTAAACTCAGAAAAAAACTAAAAAAGGACGAAAATATTCAAATTATTAACGTTAGAGGATTTGGTTATAAATTAATTTGCTAATCCTTTCATAATCTATATTTTTTACTACCTTTAACCTCCTTTTTAACTTTTTTGAAAATTAACGTATGCATATTGCTATTGCAGGAAACATTGGTGCTGGTAAAACAACTTTAACGAAGCTTTTAGCCAAACATTATAAATGGAAACCACATTATGAGTCTGTAGAAGAAAACCCATATTTAGATGACTTTTATTCAGAAATGGAACGTTGGTCGTTTAACTTACAGGTGTACTTTCTTAATAGTCGATTTCGTCAAATTTTAGAGTTACGAAAAACTGGTAAGAATATTATTCAAGATAGAACTATCTACGAAGATGCTCATATTTTTGCGCCTAACTTACATGCTATGGGCTTAATGACCAATAGAGATTATAGCAATTACAGTTCTTTATTTGAGTTGATGGAAAACTTGGTTTCACCACCAGATTTATTAATTTATCTAAGAGCAGATATTTCTACTTTAGTAGGTCAAATTCACAAACGAGGTAGAGAATACGAAAACTCAATTTCTATTGATTACTTAAGCAGATTGAACGAACGCTATGAAGCTTGGATTTCTACTTATAACAAAGGAAAACTATTGGTAATAGATGTTGATAATTTAGACTTTGTAAAAAACCAAGAAGATTTAGGATATATAATAGATAGAATAGACTCTCAGATAAATGGGTTATTCTAAACTAATATTTCTAAAAAAATAAGACTGTAAAATACAATCTTTTTTTCTTCTTAACTTACTACTTATTAACACATTAATGCTTTCTAAAGCTTAGTCATAAAAAATAATTTTTAAAATTATTTTCATCTTTTTGTAACAAAAACTGTAATTCTTACGTACAATACATTGTAGCAAGATATTAATCCTTAAAATTTGCAAAAATTAGATGAGACAGCTTAAAATTACAAAGCAGGTTACTAACAGAGAAACTGCGTCTTTAGACAAATACTTACAAGAAATTGGAAAAGTAGACTTAATTACTGCTGATGAAGAAGTAGAATTAGCACAGCTTATTAAAGCTGGTGACCAAAGAGCATTAGAAAAATTAACGAAAGCCAATTTAAGATTTGTTGTATCAGTTGCTAAACAGTATCAAAATCAAGGATTAACTTTACCAGACTTAATTAACGAAGGAAACCTAGGTTTAATTAAAGCAGCAAAACGTTTTGATGAAACTAGAGGTTTTAAATTTATTTCATACGCAGTTTGGTGGATTCGTCAATCTATTTTACAAGCATTAGCTGAACAATCTAGAATTGTACGTTTACCATTAAACAAAATTGGTTCTATTAACAAAATCAATAAAATGTATGCTTTCTTAGAGCAAGAAAATGAGCGCCCACCAAGTGCTGAAGAAATTGCTAAGAAATTAGACATGACTGTAAATGATGTTAAAGAATCTATGAAAAACTCTGGTCGTCACGTTTCTATGGATGCTCCATTAATTGAAGGAGAAGACTCTAATTTATATGACGTTTTAAACTCTGGTGAGTCACCAAATCCAGATAAAACATTATTACACGAATCGTTAAGAATTGAAATTAACAGAGCACTTGAAACATTAACACCAAGAGAAGCAGATGTTGTAAAACTTTACTTTGGTTTAGGTGAACACCAACCAATGACTTTAGAAGAAATTGGTGAAACTTTCGATTTAACAAGAGAACGTGTTCGTCAAATTAAAGAAAAAGCAATTCGTAGATTAAAGCACACGTCTAGAAGTAAAATTCTAATGACGTATTTAGGTTAATTATTTAAGAATTAAATACATAAAACTCTCGATTTTTTTTTCGAGAGTTTTTTTTTATACCTAATTTTGCACCTACAAAAATCTTACATGAATAATTTAATAGCACCTTCAGTTTTAGCAGCAGATTTTGCAAACTTACAAAGAGACATAGAAATAGTTAATAATAGTGAAGCAGATTGGTTTCACATAGATATTATGGATGGTGTTTTTGTACCCAACATTTCATTTGGAATGCCTGTTTTACAAGCCATAGCAAAACATGCTAAAAAAACTATAGATGTACATTTAATGATTGTAGATCCTGATAGATATATACAAACTTTTGCAGATTTAGGAGCAGATATTTTAACAGTGCATTACGAAGCTTGTACACATTTACACAGAACTGTACAAGCCATAAAAGCTGCTGGTATGAAAGCTGGTGTAGCTTTAAATCCTCACACACCTATTGCAGTATTAGAAGACATTATTACTGATTTAGATTTGGTTTGTATTATGAGTGTTAATCCTGGTTTTGGTGGACAGTCTTTTATAGAAAACACCTATAAAAAAGTGAGTCAGCTTAAAAATTTAATCGAGTTTTCTAAAACTACATGTCATATAGAAATAGATGGTGGTGTAACCAATAAAAATGCCAATCCTTTAATTGAAGTAGGTGCAAATGTTTTAGTGGCTGGAAGTTTTGTATTTAAAAGTGAAGACCCTACAGCAACTATCGCAGAATTAAAAAATATTGTAACTTAACCAAAAAAACATATGGATCAAACATCTGCAATTATACTAGCAATATCCTTAATGATAATAATGCTAGGTATGGGACTTTCTTTAGTTGTAGATGATTTTAAACGTATTTTTGTTCAGCCAAAATCAATAATTATTGGTTTAGTGAATCAAATAATTATTTTACCAATTGTTGCTTATATATTAGCATCAACATTTTCTTTACAACCAGAAATTTCAGTAGGCTTAATGATTTTAGCTGCTTGCCCTGGAGGACCAACATCGAACTTAATTTCTCATTTAGCAAAAGCAGACACTGCTTTATCTGTTACGCTAACTGCATTTAGTAGTTTTATAACCATACTAACTATTCCTTTTATTGTAAACTTTGCTTTAGAATCATTTTTGGATAAAAGTAATGTGATTCAGTTAGATGTTTTGCAAACATTACTTCAAATTTTATTAATTGTAATTATACCTATTACAATTGGCATGTATATTAGAAATAAAAAAGAATCATTTGCTTTAAAAATGGGCAAACCAGTAAGAATTGCTTCAGGAATTCTTTTAGTAGTAATTATTTTGGGATTAATTATTAAAGAAAAAGAAACCTTAGTTACATCATTTGAAGAAGCTGGTTTAGTAGTTGTTATTTTAAATTTATTTGTAATGTTTTTTGCATATTATTCTGCAAAACTTTTTAAGATAAATAACAAAAGAAGTTTATCTATTGCAATAGAATCTGGTATTCAAAATGGAACTTTAGGTATAACTGTAGCTGTAGTTTTATTAAATAATTCAACTTTTGCATTAGTTTCTGCTTTATATGGTGTGCTTATGTTTATTTCTGCATCAATAGCAATATATTTAGGTGCCAAACAAAAAAATTACCCAAATTAATTGTACAGTGTAGTTGACATAGAAACTACAGGAAATGGATTTAAAGGGCACAAAATAACAGAAATTTCCATTTTTATTTTTGATGGAAAACAAATTGTTGATGAATACACAATACTTGTTAACCCAGAACAACATATTCCTCCTTTTATTACCAATTTAACTGGCATTACAGATGCTATGGTAAAGTATGCGCCAAAGTTTTATGAAATAGCAAAAAAGGTAGAAGAACTAACAAAAGATACCATATTTGTTGCGCACAATGTAAATTTCGATTATAATATTATTCGAGATGAATTTAAAAGTTTAGGATTTAATTTTACTAGAAAAAAACTTTGTACTGTACGTTTATCTAGAAAAATAATTCCTGGTTTAAGGTCTTACAGTTTAGGAAATATTTGTGCTTCAGAAAACATACCTATTCATGGAAGGCACAGAGCAAAAGGAGATGCTGAAGCAACCACAGAATTGTTTCGCAGACTGTTAGAAAGAGATAATAATTTTATAGTAAACTCATTTTTAAATCCTCGTTCTAAACAAGCTACCTTACCTCCTCTTTTAGATAAAAATATTGTAGAAAATTTGCCCTCAACTCCTGGAGTATATTATTTTAAAAATACTGCTAAAGAAATTATTTATGTAGGGAAAGCCATAAATATTAAACAAAGAGTTATTAGTCATTTTTATGACAAAAAGAAGAAAGAACGTGAAATGTGTTTAGAAATAGCATATATTTCATTTACAGAAACTGGTAGTGAATTACTAGCCTTACTCTTAGAATCATCAGAAATAAAAAATATATACCCTAAATACAATCAATCCCAAAAAAATAGGAATGCAGCTGTTGGTTTGTTTATTTATACAGATCAAAAAGGAATTATTCATTTGGCCTATAACACTTTAAAATTAGTACCAAATGCCATTTTGACTTTCTACTCTATTCAAGAATGTAGAAACTTTATAGAAAAGCTTTGTGAGGATTTTGAACTTTGTCCAAAATACTGCCATTTACAAACTAATGTAAATAGTTGTTTTCATTATCAATTAAAGTCATGTAAAGGTATTTGTACTAATAAAGAAAGTGAAACAGATTACAACAATAGAGTTCAAAAAGCTATAGCATCAGTAAGTTTAACAAGTCAAAATTTAGTGATAAAAGAAAATGGTAGAACAGCAGATGAAATTGGTTTTGCACTAATTTTAAATGGAACTTACCAAGGTTTTGGTTTCCTACCAAAAGATGTAGATTATAATTTAGATAATGCAGAAGATTATCAATTTTATGTAAATCCTAAAAGAGATAATAGAGATGTACAACGTATTTTAAAATCGTATTTAAACAAAGAAAAAGAGCTTAGTAACAACTCTTTTTCTAACTAGTTTAATTTAATTGAGCTACTAAATATCTACTTAAATCTGTAGAAGTTACTATACCTAATAACTCATCTTCTTTAACAATTGGTAAAGCATGGAATTCCTTCTCAACTAGCATTTGGGCAACTTCTTTTATTGAAGTTTCTGGAGTTACCATTGTAAGGTTTTTTGCCATTAATTGTTTAATGGTAAACATTTCATAAATAAAAGAATCTATTTCGAATTCATCATTAGTAACGTCTCCAAAACTTAATCGTAAAATATCTGAATAGCTTAACATACCAACAATTTTACCCTTATCTGTAATGGGTATATGTCTAATATGTTTTTCATTAAAAATACGTTCTGCTGTCTCTAATTTATCATCACTTTTTAAAGTAATAACATTGGTAGTCATAATCTCTGAAACTGTGGCTTTATTTTTCATTACTGTCTCATTTTAAAATTAACATACTCAAATTTCAGCTTTATTTTTCATAAAAAAGATGATATATATCATCATTAAATTGTAATTTTAGCTAAACTATAACAAATGATAAATCCCCAAAAATTGTTGAAATTCTATCTTTGCACCCATGAAAAAGTCTGACTATAAAATTCATATTGTTGGTGCAGGTGTTAGTGGTTTAATTGCTGCTCAAGTTTTAGAGAATTATGGTTATCATCCAATAATTATAGAATCTACAGACTCAGTAGGTGGTAGAGTAAAGTCTGATATTATTGAGGGTTATATCTTAGATCATGGTTTTCAAGTGCTACTTAGTTCTTACCCAGCAGCAAAAAAATATTTAGATTATACAAAACTCAATTTACAGGAGTTTTTAGAGGGTGCAACAATATTTAAAAAAGGAAAATCAGAAACTATAGGTGATCCTCTTAGAAATCTTCATTTTTTATTACCAACCATGTTTGCTAGTATTGGTTCTGTAGCAGATAAAGTAAAAATATTAAACCTTAATAACCGATTAAAGAAAAAAAGTATTGAAGCAATTTTTAAAGATGAAGAAAAAACAACTTTATTGTATTTAAAAGATTTTGGTTTTTCGAATGACATTATTAATAATTTCTTTAAACCTTTTTTTAGCGGTATTTTTTTAGAGCCAGACTTATCAACATCTAGTAGAATGTTCGAGTTTATTTATAAGATGTTTGGAGATGGTTTGGCTATGATTCCTAAAAAAGGAATGCAAGCAATACCAAATCAATTAAAAGACAATTTAAAAAATACTACATTTTTATTCAATACAACTGTTGAAGAAGTGCTAGATAATGAGATAAAGACTGTTAAAGGTAAAACTATTAAAAGTCATATGACCATAATTGCTTCTGAGGCCAGTTCTTTAATAAGCAATTTAAAAAACCAAGAAACCAACTGGAAGAGTTGTGATACCTTGTATTTTGAAACTGATACAAGAATAATAAATAAACCTATAATTGGTTTAATTGCTGAAGATAATGCCTTAATTAATTCAATATTTTATCCAACCTCAATTGCAACATCTACAAAAGGAAACAAAGAATTATTATCGGTAACTATTGTTAAGCCGCACAATTTATCTAAAGATCAACTTATAGAAAAAGTGCAACAAGAACTAAATGAGCATTGTAAAATTAAAAATACAAGATTCTTAAAAAGGTATGTAATAAAAAAAGCTCTACCTCATTTAACTAACATTCAGTATGAAATTTCTAATACTGAAACCAAATTAAAACCAACTATATTTTTAGCAGGTGACCAATTATTAAATGGCTCGTTAAATGCAGCAATGATTGCTGGAGAAAGAGCTGCTTTAGGTGTTATTAAAGCACTTGAAGATGGTTTAATTGTAGATGAATTAACTTCTGAACACAAATAAAAAAGAGCTTTAAAGTTTAATTACCTTAGAACTCTTAAAAATTATTTTCATACTAAAAAAAATGGGCTAATTAAAGCCCATTCTTATTTGTTTAAATTTATTTAGCTTTATTATAAAGCTTTTTAAGATGTGGTATACCATCTACCATCCATTTAGGAGCTTCTTTATCCATTAAATAATGATCAAAATATTGTTTCATTCTTATTTGAAAATCTTTCTGATTTGCTTCTCTTCTAAGGTGATGTGGTTCTCCTGGGTAAGATAAAAATATAACTTCTTTACCTAGTCTTCTTGTAGCGTTATAAAACTCTAAACCTTGAGTCCAATCAACAGCACCATCTGCAGTACCATGTAAAATCATAAATGGCACCTTTATTTTAGGAGCATGAAACATTGGGTTTTCTCGTTGATAAATTTCACGACTATTCCAAGGAGTTACATTTCTTCCCATTCTTACTTGTCCAATTTCCATTATTCCAACATGGTTTGTTCCTGTGTTTCCATAAATATTATTGTAAAAGCTCTCTATATCTGTTGGTGGAGCACCAGTTACAACACATCTAAACATATCTGTTTGTGTTAAAATAAAAGAAGATTGATAACCTCCCCAACTATGTCCTTGTAATCCAATTTTATCTGGATCTGCATAACCTAAGTCTATAACTTTTTGGGTAGCAGAAGTAATACAATCTAATGAACTAGTTCCTGGCTTACCTACTTCATAAACGTTATCTGGTTGAAAAAATAAATACCCATTACTTGAATAGGTAGATCCATGAGGTCTATCATCATAAGAAGGCATATAATAACGATGATGTCTGTCTGACATTTTCTCGTAGAAATAAACTACCATTGGATATTTTTTTCCCTTAACATAATCTGGTGGTAAAGTTAATGTACCTTGTAACCTATCTCCTTTACTATTGGTATAATCAACTAATACTTTAGAACCCCATTTATATTCTGATTGTTGAGGGTTTGCATCAGTTAACCTATTCGTTTTACTGAATGATAAATCACTAAAATGATAATCTGGGAAAACCACAAATGATTCTTTAGTAAATACTACCTTATCTGTGTCTTTAGCCTTTATAATTCTACTAAATGCGAAATCATCGAAGATTAATTTCTTTGGACTTCTACCAACTTTAAGCTCGTAAAAACCAGCTTTCTTAGTCCATTCGCCATAAGCTCTTAATAGCATTGGCTCTTTAGTATCTATATAAGGATTTTCATAATCTAATTGTACATAACGAAATTCAATTTCATCTTTATTACCTATATTTTTGGTAATATTTTCTGCTTTAGACCCATCTAATTTTAAAGACCATAAATCGTATTTATGATTTAAAATAACTGAATTACCATCTTTAGTCCAACCTGCTATACCATAAGGTGGTTTTTCATGTGGATAAGGATGGTCTAAATTCATAAATTGAACACCTGAAACCTTTGAAATATTTGTGAGTTTATTTTTATTTATATCTACTACATGAATAGCAGAATCTTTTTGAAAAAGATAGTAATTACCATCAGGAGAATATCCCATAGTTCTATTTACTAATTTTAAAATTGGTTTTCTACTACCAGTTTTTAAATCTACTCTGTAATAATCAGCAGGTGTTACTCCCCAATTCACATCATTAATATATGGTTTTGGATCAGTACCAATCCAATAACTAGCATTTCTAGAAACCATTAAATTACGCATACTATCGTCTGTAAGTCTAGTAAACTTGTTGTTTTTTAAGTTATAAGACACCCAATAAGTAAAATTTCTATTTCTATTAGCTCTTCTTTGTTGTACAGTATTTATGGTTTCATCATTCCAATGAAAAACATCTAAATTAGCAATGGTGTCTTTATCTAATTTCATTTTCTTTTCTTGCTCCTTAATACCAAAAAGCACCAAGCTACCATCATTATTAAACATTACATTTCCTCTTTCACTTACTACGTAATCTTTAGGAAAATTTTGAACTGATTTTGATGAGTTAAACTCATATTTTATTGGATTTTGATGTACATCAGAAAATACTAATAATGTATTAATACGTTCTTCCAACTTTTTATCTTCTTCACCTTTTAATACAGCTAATTGTGTTCCTTTTGATGCCCAATCTTTTTTTAATACTCTTTCATCATCCCAAGTTAATCTACTATAAATTTTTCTATCGCTATCTAAATTTTTAAGACTATTATTTTTTAAATCGTAAACATAAAGTCCATTCCCAACCATTTCAGCTGCATCTACAGTATAAGCCAATAATGTTGAGTTTTTATTGAATTTGTAATCGCTTACATTGCCAAAATTCATGGTTGCAAGCGAAGTTAAATCTACTAAAACAAGGTCTTGCCCTTTGTGTTTAGATTTATCACTTTCTGTTTTTTCTAGAGATATTGCAATGTATTTTCCGTTTTCAGAAAATTTCATAGAACTAGCTCTTTTAAATTGAATTGAATCTCCTGTTGCTAAGTTTCTAAGTTCTGCTGTTCTAAAAACTTTCTTTCTAGACTTTCTTAATTTTTCAGTAGCTTTTTTAGATGGAGAAATTAAATAAGCTACCCATGCATTGTCATTAGAAAATGAAGGTGAGCTTGCATTTTCAATTTTATAATCGAAAGCATCTTTATTTAAAGACGTTTTTTTAATAAACAAAGTTGGATCTCCACCATTTGGTAAATGTGCATAAGTAAACCACTCTCCATTTGGCGATAAATTTGTTGAAACAACTCGTTTCCATTTGCTATAATCTTCTAATTCAAGAACCTTGTCTTGAGCAGAAATAATATCTGAAGAAAGTAACACAGACATTAGCCCAATGAATAATACTATTTTTTTCATGTTTGGTAAATTAGTTTAATAATTTATGGTGTTTGAGTCACCATTTTTGATTAAGTTTAAAGATACTATAATTTTTGAATAAAAATGAAATTCAATCCAATTACAAAATAGAATTGTAAATTTATTCATTAAAATTACTTGTAAAAAGTATTCTGTTATTTTCTATTTTTTCTTAATGGTAGAATTAATACATTAGTAAACCATTTTTTTATTAAATTAAAAGCATGATTCAAGATTTCGACAAATATTACAACTATCTTTTTGAAGACGATTTACTTAATGAAATAAAACAAAAGGGTATATACAAATCATTCAAAGAAGATAGTATTATCATAGAAATTGGCGATTTTATTAAATCTATGCCCTTACTTATAAAAGGCGCTATAAAAATTTTGAGAGAAGATGAAAATGGTGATGAATTAGTACTGTACTATTTAGAAAAAGGAGATACTTGCGCTATGACTTTATCTTGTTGTATGGGCGAAACTAAGAGTAAAATTAGAGCAGTTGCAGAAAATGATGTTGAGCTACTTTTGGTACCAAAAGAAAACATGAACGCTTGGTTAAGCAAATACACTTCTTGGCAATCTTTTATTTTACTAAGTTATCATAACAGAATGAATGAACTTATAGATGCCATAGATACCATAGCTTTTTTAAAAATGGATGAACGCTTGTTTAAATATTTAAAAGACAAAGCCATGGTTACTCATAATGATGTTATTACTACTACACATAAAAAAATTGCAGATGATTTACATACTTCTAGAGTAGTTATTTCAAGAATTTTAAAGAAATTAGAAAACGACCATAAAATAAAACTTAATAGAAATAGTATAAAAGTTTTAGAACTGTAAGAACGGTTACTGTAAAAATAAAATGACATCTTATTTTTTTAAAAAAAGATAAATCCACTTCCTCTTTTTGTATTTACAATATTTTAAGCTGTAAAGATTCTAATAGACCCTCTTACTCAAAAAGAGTAATTAGATATTCAACATTAGGGTAAAAAACTAATAGAAAACAAATGTTATGTTTTTCAATGTGAATGTATTAAACCAAAATATTTGCAAAAAAATAGGCTGATAAAAATGATTCTTTATAGATGTAACTTATAATGTAACTCATGTTACATTGATAATATCTATTATTTAATACATTTGTTAAAACTTAATAGAAATAAAAAATGAAATCACAAGAAACAATACAAGAACAAGAAGTTTTTACCATGCCAAGAATTGGTGATAAAGCTCCAGAATTTACAGCAACAACAACACAAGGTGAAATTAATTTCCCTTCAGATTACGCAGGAAAATGGTCAATTTTATTTAGTCATCCAGCTGATTTTACTCCAGTTTGTACCTCTGAGTTTATGACATTTGCTCATTTAGAAGAAAAATTTGCTAAAGCAAATTGTAGTTTAATAGGCTTGTCTATAGATGGTTTGTATAGCCATATTGCTTGGTTAAGAACTATAAAAGATAAAATCAAATTTAATGGGATGAAAAATATAGAAGTTAAATTTCCTTTAATTGACGATATTTCTATGAATGTTGCCAAAAAATATGGAATGATTCAGCCTGGCGAAAGTAAAACTCAAGCTGTGAGAGCTGTTTTTTTTGTTGATCCAACAGGAACTGTAAGAGCCATTATTTATTACCCTTTAAGTTTAGGTCGTAATTTTGATGAATTGTATAGAGCATTAATTGCTATGCAAACTTCAGATAAATTTAACGTAGCAACACCAGCAGATTGGCAACCAGGTGATGATGTAATTATTTCTCCTGCAGGTTCTTGTGGAGTTGCAGAAGAAAGAATGACCAATACAGACGATTTAAAATGTGAAGATTGGTTTTTTTGCACAAAAAAATTGGATAAAGAAATGGTATTAAATGAAATTTTAGATAAATAATATTTTTTCAAATTAAAAAAAGAGGGCATTTTAAATGCCCTCTTTTTTTGATAATTTAAAAATTATACTGAAAAAAAGCAGTAAAGTTTCTTCCAGGTTCAGTAATAGGAACCCTACCAAAATTAGCTTGATTAGTAAAACTAAAGTTTAAATGATTGTTATAGGTTTTATCAAAAACATTAATAGCTGCAAAACCTAAACTTGCATTTTTAAATGGTTTAAATCCAAAACGAACATCAAAAGTTTGATAACCTTCTGTGCTTGTTTCTCCAAAACTTGGTGCAATTTCGTTTTGAGAACTGGTAATGTTATACTGCACATTTGCCCAATATTTTTCTTTATTAGTACCTAAAATTAATCTTGCATTAAAAGTCGGGGTTAAAGGTAAAGATTCATCTAAATCTTTATTTTTTGCATATACATACGCCATTTCTGATTTAAAATAATAATCAGTTGAAATTGCGGTTTCAAAAGAAGCTTCAAAACCGGTTCTGTAAGCGTTATCTAAATTTTGAAACACCTTAGGATTTACAGGCTGTGCAGTTGGCATAAACTTTCTTGTTTTTGTTGGATCTACAATACCCACAATAAAATTTTGCAAATCAGAATAATACACAGAAGCAGCATATTTAATACTGTTTTTGGTGTTTTTTGCTTTAAAACCTAATTCAAACTGATTGTTTACCTCTGCCTTTAAATTTGGGTTCCCTATATATTCATAAGGATCTTGATTGATGGTAAAGTGATTAATGTAACGTTCTATCATATTTGCAGAACGAACTCCTCTACCAAAAGCAGCTTCTAATGTAAAGTTTTTAGAAACTAATTTTTTTAAAGAAACAGTTCCACTAATATTATTTTCTGTTCGTTTTGCTAAGTTATACAATGCTGCAAAATCTGCTTCTGGGTCTTTTATGTCAGATATTATTCTATCATATCTTACTCCAGCAGTTAACAAAGTATTTTCTGTAAATAACCATTTTGCTTCTGTAAATAAACCAAAATCATTTACATAAGAATCTTGCCAGACTTTGTCATTAAATTCTCTTGGAGTGGGTAACATATTTCCGTTCATCATTTTTACCAAACGTGTTCTACTACCATCTCTTGCTATTAACATTGCATCTACACCTGTAAAAATATCTACATTTTTAGAAGGTTGCCAATTCAGTTCAATTTTACCACCCATTGTTGTTGCTTCAACAGCAGATGAGGCTTCCGTCATCATAAAAGAAGGTCTGTTGGTATTGGTCATTAAATGATCTACAAAGCTATAGTAAGCTTTGGCAGAAATACTATTTAATTTTCCTGATAGATTTGACTTTTTATAGTCTAAAGATGCAATGCTACTATTGTCGTACTCTGTGTCCATAGGCAAACCAGCGTGTAAAACATCTCGTCCAAAAGATTGTCTCCAATGAAATTGCAAACGCTCAAAATCTGAAAAATTGTATCCTATTTTTACTCCATAATCTGTGCTTAAAAAAGAAGAAGGAATTTCTGTTCCATCACCATCTTTGTAATTTCCAAAATCTCTGTAACCAAAATTTCCAACCACATCATATTTGTCTTTTATATATTGTAATTGTAACATGTTTACAGTAGAATTTCCATTGGTTTCAAAACCTGAAGAAAACTTTCCATGAAAGCCATTTTCTAAATAATTTGTTTGTTTAGAAACCATATTTACAATACCTCCAAAAGTAGCTCCATAACGCACTGTATAAGGACCTTTTATAATTTCTATTTTAGAAATTTCTTCTGGAATAATATGAGTGGTTATAGGATCCATTCTATTAGGACAAGCATGCATTGCTTTGGTTCCTCCATCATATTGTATGTTTAATTGTTCATACTGACTTCCTCTAAAAGATGGATCTATGGCATAATTTCCTCTCTTGATTACAGAAAAACCATTAATGTTATTAAATAAATCTGCAACGTTTTTAGGTTGTACAACGTTTTTAGCATATCTGTTAGAAATAATGGTATGTATAGGGTCTGTCTTTAATTTTCCTGTAACAATTACTTCATCTAATTTTACTCTTTTTATGGTATCTTTTTTTGTTATTTTTTTATCTTGAGAAAAAGAAACCGTAGAAATCAGTGCGCATAAAAGCACACTAAAAATTGTTTTCATTTTTAAATTTTTTAGTTTTTTATAAGATTATATTCTCTTATTTGTTTTAATAAGAGAATTTTTAACTATGTAAAAAACTATACTTGAGGTGGATGAAAGCTAGAATTAGTATGTAAGTGTTTATAAAAATTCTGATAATTGAAAATTCCTTTTTCTTTAAGAGATGCTTTTCCAAAATCAATAGCTAAAGTAGTATTTTGATATAGTAAAATATTTTTAAAATCAATAATTTGTAAAGGAACTTCTTCAGAACTTTTACTACTTTCTGTTACTTTTTTTAAATGACATTTACCATTACATTGTAACTCTGGTTGATCTTTGTTTTCACACAATTCTTCTATAAAACCAATAGGATCTATAGTGTAATAGATATAGGTAAAAGAAACTCTTAACATATTGTATAAAACAAGAGTACTTAAAAAAATAACGTAAAAAAGGGTTTTATTTTTTGTAAAAAAGACCAATTAAATAAAAGAGTAAAAAGTTGCCCAAATATAAGCAATAAACAAAATATGTGCATGTAACATTTGTTACTCTTTCTCCTAATTTTTGGTAACTCTTGTTACTAAAAAAAGATTTTATTCACTTTAGTTTTGCCCTGTTAAAATAAACATTTATGAAAAAAATAGTAACAAACATTCTTATAGTTCTCTTTTTATTTTCTTTGCAGTTAGGTGCACAGGAAATAGTTTCGATTGATAAGTCTGAAGTTTTATCTAAAATTTCTGAGAACAACTTATCTCTTAAAATTTCTAAAGAAGCGTTTAATGCTGCCAAAGCGCAATATAAACAGTCTAATGCTGTTTTTTTACCAAATATAACAGCAAGTCATACTGGTATTTCTACCACAAATCCGTTAATGGCATTTGGGTCAAAACTTAATCAAGGAATTTTAACACAAAACGATTTTAATCCTTCTTTATTAAACAATCCAGAAAGAACTCAAAATTTTGCTACCATTATTAAAATTGAACAGCCCTTAATTAATCTTGATGGGGTTTATCAAAGAAAAGCAGCAAAATCTAAAATGGATGCGATGTCTTTGCAGACGCAAAGAACAGAAGATTATTTGACTCTTGAAGTAGAGAAAGCCTACATGCAACTACAATTAGCCTTTAAAGGTGAACAAGTATTAAAGAAAGCATTACTTACTGCAATTGAAAACAAAAAATTAGCAGACAATAGTTTTAAACAAGGTTTTTTACAACGTGCAGATGTATTAAATGTAGAAGTAAGAGTTACAGAAATTAAAAATGAATTAGAAACAGCCAAAAGTAATATACAAAATGCGTCTAATTATCTGTCTTTTTTAATGAACGATGATCGTAATGTAATCTATAAACCAACAGATAGTTTAACGGTTTCAAAAATTACAATTGATAGTAAAGTAATTTCTGAAAATAGATCAGATATTAAAGCAATGCAACTAGCTACAAAAGCTTATGAAGCAATGAATAAAGCAGATAAAATGGCTTTTTTACCTCGTTTAAATGCCTTTGGTAGTTATGAAATGTATGACAATAAAGTTTTTTCTGGTGATGCAAATGGATACATCATTGGTGCACAATTAAGTTGGGATATTTTTAAAGGTTCTAAACGTTTTGGAAAAGTACAAAAAAGTAGAGCTGAACTAGAGAAATCTAAGCTAGAATACAACCAATATGTGTCTCAAAGTAATTTAGAATTAAACAAGGTTAAACGTCAATTAGTCGATGCTAAAAACAGATTAGAATTAACAAGTTTAGCCATGCAACAATCAGAAGAGTCTTTAAGGATTCGTAAAAATAGATTTAAAGAAGGTTTGGAAAAAACAGCTGATTTATTAGCTGCAGAAACTAAATATGCACAAAAACAATTAGAGTACTATCAAACCATATTTGAATACAATTTTACCCAAACTTATTTAGAATTTTTAACCAAAGAATAAACCCTAGATTTAATAAATAAATTATAAAAATGAAAAAATATAT
>JABXIJ010000052.1 GCA_013373105.1 Flavobacteriaceae bacterium
CTGATGATTCACTAAAAAAGGATAAAGAGGTGGTTCTTGCAGCAGTTAAGCAAGATGGCAGAGCACTTGAATATGCTGATGATTCATTGAAAAAGGATAAAGAGTTCATTCTTGCAGCAGTTAAGCAAAATAGCTATTAATTATTTAAAATTAACTAATTCTTTCCTAGATAAATATGATGTAAACGGTTTCTTTTTCAGATTGACAGAACATATACTTAGACCTTTAATTTGTTCATTCCAGAGTTGTTTACGAAGTACAGCTATTATAGGAGTTTTTAATTCTTTTACCCGCGACCCTCACCTTGGCAAGGTGATGCTCTACCCCTGAGCTACTTTCGCAAAAGAGTTTAAGTGCTCCCCCTATTAAAGAAAGATAATTTTGAATTGCTCAAATGAGCATTCTTTTTCAGAGCAATATAATTACCCGTCTTTTTTAGGTGGGTTTTTTTTATATCTTTATAAAAATTACCTTAACATAAAATAAATAAAAATGAAGAAACTACTAATTCTATTTCTAATGACTATTATTTTCATTGGATGTGACAACTCTAAAAGTGAAATTGAACTGTTAATGGAGTCAATAGCTCAAAAAGCCTTATTGGCTGATGCTGGAGTAGCAGAATACATGAAATTAAATAAAGAGATGGCGGCTATGAGTCAAAATCAAATAAATAATCCAACTGATACTCAAGAAAAACTTGAAAAGTTTATGGGTGAAATGAAGATTCTTAGAGAAAAATTACAGAAATTTAAGGTTTGTATGGATGTTCTTAACGCAGAGATAAAAACCGATACTGAAAAATTAGAAAAATTAATGGAAGAAAAAACCATCGATGATGTTAGTAAAAAAGAAATGATGAAAGCAGCAATGGCACTCACTAGTGGGTTAACTGAAAATATATCATTTGAAGAATACTGTAAAAACAAGTAATGTAACAGAATCGAACTCATTTTAATAATATTAAATTATAGTAATCATTATACTAAAAATAATATATAATAAAATTAAATAATTAATTAATTAATATTAATATCATTACACTAAAAAAACATATAACTCATTAAGATCAATTATTAAATAACTGAATCTAAATAAACATCAAATAATTAAAAAACAATCAAATAAAAAATAATTCATAAACTACTCATAATCAACAATATAAAAATCATTTTCACTATATTTTATACTTTTTCTGCCACTTACACTCCACCAAACATCCAATTTAACTTTTACAATAAATCTATTTTTATATATCAAATTACAACCCAATACTATAACAATAAAACGGTTATACTATTATAAAGTGTAACCGTTTTTTTTTAAATTTACTTAAAATCAGCATTTTTTGTTCATGAAAAAAATATTTTTTAGTTTCTTGTTTACATTTTCTGCTCTTGTTTCTATCGCACAAATTAACAATGATAATTATGAAATAATAAATTCTATTTATACGGATTTTAATGGGGTAAGTCACGATGTATACTTAATTGAAACAAATTTTTGTGTGGTACAAATTGAAATATCAGAAATAACTGATGAACAATTGCAGGACACTGAAACAATTATAAAAATTCTTAATCGTGTTGACGCTTTATACAATTACTACAAAACTAATTTACCAAATGAACCAGAGGGTGGAAATGAAAACTATTCTTTCAAAGCTAATGTTTTCTTTGGTCCTCCATCGTGTGGAGCAGGTTGTGGTTTATTAGGGGCAAAAGGAATTGAGGTGTCAGGTTTTGAAAATATTTTTTTTAACTTAAAACATGGTATTAATGTTAACACTGATGTAATTGTTGCATATGAGTTTGGAAGAAATTTCTCAAATAATGGGATTGATAAAATTTCATTTCCATTTGACCCTAATACAGATGAAAAAAATGGGGGCTTTTACGAAGGTTTTGCAGGTATAATGACTACTAATGCATTCAACGAAATTATAACCGACCCATCTGAGCGCCATCTAAATGAAACTTTAATGAATTTAACATGGGATTTAGAAAAATTTAGAGGCTACATTAATGATTTGGATGCTACCCCTTATAATACAATACGTTTATGGGAAAAATTGGGTGTTCAAGACCCCAATAGAGGACACGACGGATGGAATACCGAAGATCCGTCTTACACAGGTGGATCTTTTTTGAGAGGTACTTTAGAAACTTTTGGTATTAATATTTTTGATTTCGTCCAAAACTTACAAGATATAGAAAACCCAATGACAGTAGAAGATGCTCTTTCTAATTTTTCGTTAGCTGCTTCCAGATCTATTAATGCAGACCTTAGTTATTTCTTTGAAAATGTTATGAAGTTCACTCTGAATGAAGATGCGGTAAATGAAATATCATCCTTGTCTCCACTAGATGATATGTTAATTATTGATCAACCTATTTTATGGTTTGTTAGTCCATTTGACCAAATTCCATTAAATATCAGAAGTATAAATTATTTGAAAGATGAAAACACCTCGTATAGATTACTTGTAGATGGTGAAGTTTATTCAGAATCACAAAATGGAAATAACCTACTCGAATATTCTATATTAAATAATGCACCTTCTAAAACCTTAGAAGTTCAACTATTAAATAATGGTAATCTCGTTGATGCTTATTCCATTGAATTAAAAAAAAGACACAATATAAATATCCTAGATTATTCTAACCATCTTTACTCATATTATTCATCAAATCCATTTCATTTAAATTATGTACAAAATGGAACTCTTGTGCTCGACGCATTAGATGAAGATTTATCAGGTGCTGCACTGGTGTATTACAATTTTAATTTTTCAAGAGATAGAATTTACAGGATTACATCTGAAATTCTCCATAATTCTGCAGAATATATAGATCAAATTGTTGGCGGGCTAAATACTTCTGGATTTAGCACCCTTGGTTATGCTGGTCCTTATGCTACTTGTGGCTCATTAAATAATCCAGAGGGTTGGCGTGTAGGATATGATATGGGTGGGTATAATAATCAAGAATTTTTTCAAATTTATTCACAAATCAATTCTAATTGCAATATTCCTGACGACAGAGACTATTTTATGAATAGATTTTATTTTGTTAGTGAAGGTTATAATGTATATGCAGAGTTTAAAAATATTTTATTTGAAGACATAACTGATACAGATGGTGATGGTGTTATTGACTTTGAAGATAATTGCCCTTCAATATCAAATCCAAATCAATTAGACTCTGATAACGATGGTTTTGGTGATGCTTGTAGCCAGACTGCTTCAATTAATGACATTGAGGAGATTAAAGTTACAGTTTTTCCAAATCCATCGTCTTCAAATTGGACAATTAGTACATCAAATAATTTGATCCAATCGTTAAATTTATTTAACCTGTTTGGTAAAAAAGTTTTGTCACTAAAACCAAATAATAATTCAGTTGAAATTTCTAATAAACGTCTAAGTAGTGGTATGTATTTTCTGAAAGTAAAAACTGATGCAGGATCAAAAACTTTAAAATTAATTAGGCAATAGTTTTATTTTTTTGTAATAAAATTTCATGCCTTGAATTGTTAACTCTAAATCTCTTGGAGTAAAACTAATGTTCGATATTTCGAATGAGTTATCTACTAAAACAATAAAACGGTTATACTTTTATAAAGTGTAACCGTTTCTTTATTTTTGAATATGTCAAAAAGAATTTTCTATCCTCTTTTTTTGTTATTAATTCCTTTAATTGGAATGACTATCACTGATGAAATTAACTGGAGTCCATTTGATTTCATTATTATGGGTTCTCAACTAATCTTCTTTAGTATTGGAATTAATTTTGTGAGTAATCGTACAAAGAATTTAAAAAATCGAGTCCTATACATTGGAATATTGGTTATAATGTTTATGTTAATATGGGCAGAGTTGGCAGTAGGTCTTTTTGGAACTCCTTTTGCAGGTAGTTAAGTAAACAATCTCTTCAGTTTTGCTGTAGAATTGAATAATAGGGTGAGGGGAAATCAATATTACATTAGTTCAACTTTTCATAATAAGAGTCATTATGTGATGAGTGTCGATTAAGTTTTTTGGAGTTAGACTTATGTTCGATATTTCGATAGAGTTATCTAC
>JABXIJ010000012.1 GCA_013373105.1 Flavobacteriaceae bacterium
ACTTTAGCTTCATCTGGAGTAATAACTCCTGGACAGTTTGGCCCCACTAGTCTACAATCTTTATCTGCAATGTATTCTTTTACTTTTACCATGTCTGCAACAGGAATACCTTCTGTAATACAAATAATTACTTTTATTCCTGCGTCAGCAGATTCCATAATTGCATCTGCAGCAAATGCTGGTGGTACAAAAATAATAGAAGTATTTGCTTCTACTTTTTCTACTGCCTCAACAACTGTATTAAATACTGGTTTACCAAGGTGTTCTTGACCGCCTTTACCTGGGGTAACACCACCAACAACATTGGTTCCATACTCTATCATTTGTCCAGCATGAAAAGTCCCTTCACTACCTGTAAATCCTTGTACAATTATTTTTGAATTTTTATCTACTAAAACGCTCATGGTTTATATTTTTTTATTGTGTCGCAAAAATAGTTTATTGTAGTCTTTTTGAAAAAGAAATTGTAAGTTTTCTTACACGAAAATTGTTAAGCTTTACTAAAAAAATTAAATTACTTTTTATCTTTCATTAATCGTTTTAGAAAAGCTATTTCTTTTAGCTTTTCTCTAGACTCTGAAACTGGTGTACCAAAATAAGATTTACCTCCTTGTAAAGATTTAGTTACTCCTGTTTGAGCCATAATATTTGCACCTTTTCCAATTCGTATACCACTTATTAAACCAGCTTGTCCCCATATAGTTACATCATCTTCAACAATTGTGCAGCCAGCGATTCCTGTTTGAGAGGCTATTAAACAATTTTCACCTATTACAGTATCATGACCAACATGAACTTGGTTGTCTAGCTTGCTTCCTTTTTTTATAGTTGTATCTCCTGAAACACCTTTATCTATCGTACAAGATGAACCAAAATCAACATTATCTTCTACTACAACTCTTCCTCCAGAAATTAATTTATCATAACCTTCAGGTCTTTTCTTATAGTAAAAAGCATCTGATCCTAGAACAGTATTAGCGTGAATAGTTACGTTGTTGCCAATTATAGTGTTGTCGTATATTGTAACATTTGGATGAATAACACAATTTTTACCAATTCTAACATTATTACCAATAAAAACATTGGGTTGAATTACAGTACCTTCTCCTATTACAGCAGAATCTGATATACTTTCTTTTGATGCTATAAAAGGGTTAAAGAATTTGGTTAGTTTATTGAAATCTCGAAAAGGATCATCAGAAATTAAAAGCGCTTTACCTTCTGGGCAATCAACTTTTTTATTAATTAAAATAACTGTTGCGTTTGAGTTTAATGCTTTATCATAATACTTAGGATGATCTACAAAAACAATATCTCCTTCTTTAACTACATGAATTTCATTAATTCCAAGTATTTTAAAGTCTTTATCTCCAACAAATTCGCATTGAATTATTTTAGAAATATCAGCTAATGATTGTGGTTTTGGAAAATTCAATTATTCGCGATTATAAAGTTGCTTAAATTCTTTCTTTATAAGAACCAGAAGCTGTTTCAATTTTTATTTTATCACCTTCATTAATAAATAAAGGAACGTTAACTGTTGCTCCAGTTTCAACTGTTGCTGGTTTTGTAGCGTTTGTAGCTGTATTACCTTTAACACCAGGTTCTGTGTGTGTTACTTCTAAAATAACACTTGCTGGCATTTCAACTGAAAGCGGCATGTTATCTTCAGTATTAATAATAATGGTAACTACTTCACCTTCCTTCATTAATTCTGGTGTATCAAGTGCAGCTTCTAATAATCGTATTTGACTATAATCTTGCTCATTCATGAAATGATAGAACTCACCATCTTTATATAAATATTGAAATTTATGTGTTTCAACTCTAACATCATCTATCTTTCTACCAGATGGAAAAGTATTGTCTATTACTTTGCCATTGGTAACACTTTTTAGTTTTGTTCTTACAAACGCTGGTCCTTTACCTGGTTTTACATGTAAAAACTCTACTATTTTATAAATATCATTATTGTACCTTATGCATAATCCGTTTCTAATATCTGAAGTTGTTGCCATTAATCGTTTTCTATTTTAATTTGATTTATAATATCCTTTCATTATACCTCTGTGAGAATCTTTAATAAATTGTACAATTTCATCACGTTCTGGAGTTGCTTCCATTTCTGCTTCTATTATATCAATAGCTTGTGAGTTATTATAGTTTCTTTGAAAAAGTATTCTATAAATATCTTGAATTTCTCTAATTTTTTCTGAACTAAAACCTCTTCTTCTTAATCCTATAGAATTAATACCGACATAAGATAATGGTTCTCTAGCAGCTTTTACATAAGGTGGAACATCTTTTCTAACTAAAGATCCACCAGTAACAAATGCATGACTACCTACTGATGCAAATTGATGTACTGCAACCATTCCTGCCAAAACAACATTATCTCCAATTGTTACATGACCTGCTAGTGTAGAATTGTTTGAAAAAATACAATTACTTCCAACAAAACAATCGTGTGCAATATGGCAATATGCCATAATTAAACAATCGTTTCCAATGATAGTTTTCATTCTGTCTGAAGTTCCTCTATTTATAGTAACACATTCTCTAATGGTTACATTGTCACCAATTTCTACAATAGTGTCTTCATCATCATATTTCAAGTCTTGAGGAATAGCTGAAATTACTGCACCAGGAAAAATTCTACAATTTTTACCAATTCTAGCACCTTCCATTATTGTTACATTAGAGCCAATCCATGTTCCTGAACCTATTACTACATTATTGTGAATAGTTGTAAAAGGCTCAATTACAACATTTCTTGCAACTTTAGCTTGGGGATGAACGTATGCTAGTGGTTGATTCATAACTTATCTTATCTTTGAAATTTGTGCCATTAACTCTGCTTCTGCTACTAACTTTCCATTTGCATAGGCATAAGCTTGCATATGACAAATACCTCTTCTAATTGGGGTAATTAGCTCATTCTTAAATATTAATGTATCTCCAGGTAATACTTTTTGCTTAAATTTTACTTTATCCATTTTCATAAAATACGTTAAGTAATTTTCTGGATCTGGAACAGAGCTTAATACTAAAATACCTCCACATTGTGCCATAGCTTCAATTTGTAGAACACCAGGCATTACAGGTGCTCCAGGAAAATGTCCTACAAAAAAACTTTCGTTCATAGTAACATTTTTCATACCAACTACATGTTTATCTGAAAGTTCTAAAATTCTATCAACTAATAAAAATGGAGGTCTATGAGGAAGAATATCCATAATTTTATGAATATCCATTAAAGGAGGGTGATTCAAATCGTATTGAGGAACATTATTTCTCTTTTCAATTTTTATCATTTTAGCTAATTTCTTCGCAAACATTGTATTAACTAAATGACCAGGTTTATTGGCAATAACCTTTCCTCTTATTCTAGTTCCTACTAAAGCTAAATCACCAATAACATCTAGTAGTTTATGACGTGCTGCTTCATTTGCCCAATGTAAATTAAGGTTATCTAAAATACCATTAGGCTTTACAGAAATATTATCTTTTTTAAATGCTTTTTTTAGTTTTTGCATAGTTGCTTCAGAAAGTTCTTTATCAACATAAACAATAGCATTATTTAAATCGCCACCTTTTATAAGGTCATTTTCTAATAACATTTCTATTTCATGTAAAAAACTGAATGTTCTAGCTGCAGCAATTTCTTTTTTAAAATCGCTTATTTTATCTAGTGTTGCATTTTGTGTACCTAATATTTTGGTACCAAAATCTACCATTGTTGTAATTTGATATTCATCTGATGGCATTAAAATAATTTCACTTCCTGTTACATCGTCTTTATAAGAAATTATTTCTTTAACAACATATTCTTCAATTTCAGCATCTTGTTCTTGTATTCCAGCATTTTCTAAGGCTTCTACAAAAAACTTTGAAGAACCGTCCATAATTGGTGGCTCAGAAGCATCAATTTCTATGATTAAATTATCTATATTTAAGCCAACAGCAGCCGCTAAAACATGCTCGGAAGTTTGTACTTGAACTCCGTTTTTTTCAAGATTTGTCCCTCTTTGTGTGTTTACCACATAATCTGCACATGCTTCTATAGTCGGGTTTTCTTCTAAATCTACTCTAACAAAAGCAAATCCATGATTTACAGGGGCAGGTTTAAAAGTCATGGAAACTGTGTTACCTGTATGTAATCCTACACCAGATAAGCTAATTTCTGATTTTATTGTCTTTTGTTTCTTACTCATATTTTTTGATTTTCTTGACTGAAATCCTTTTCTAATTTGTTAACTGTTGCTGCAATTTTTGGTAAATTCCTAAAGTAAACATAGCTTTTATTAAAATCTGTATAACCAAATGCTGGTGTACCTTGAACTGCTTCACCATCTTTTAGATTTTTGGTAATACCAGATTGCGCTTGAATTTTAACTCCATTTCCAATAGTTAGATGACCTACAATACCAACTTGTCCACCAATCATACAATTTTCACCAACTTTTGTAGAACCTGCAATTCCAGTTTGAGCAGCAATTACTGTATTTTTACCAACTTCTACATTGTGAGCAATTTGTATTTGATTGTCTAATTTAACACCACTTCTAATTATTGTTGATCCTAAAGTTGCTCTATCTATTGTAGACCCTGAACCTATATCAACATTATCTTCTATAATTACATTTCCTATTTGTGGAATAGCTTTAAATGTTCCGTTTTCATCTGGCGCAAAACCAAATCCATCTGAACCAATTGTACAACCTGAATGTATTTTACAATTGTTTCCAATTTGTGTTTCTGAATAAATTTTAACTCCAGCAAAAATGGTACAATCATCACCAATTTTAGTGTTATCTCCAATATAACAGTTAGGATAAATTTTTACATTTTTACCAATAGTTACATTTTCACCTATGTAAGTAAATGCTCCCAAGTATTCGTTTTCTCCAATTTTTGCTGTTGATGAAATAAATAAAGGGTTTTCTCTTCCTTCCTTATTGTTTTTTACTTCGTTGTAAAGTTCTAATAATTTAGAAAAAGATTTATAAGCATCATCTACTTTTATTAATGTAGTTTTAACTTCTTTTTCTAATTTAAACGATTTATTTACAATAGCTACAGATGCGTTTGTTGTATATAAATGTGGATTATATTTTGGGTTAGATAAAAAAGTTAATGACCCTTTTACCCCTTCCTCTATTTTAGATAATTTAGATACCTCTTCATTTGGATTGCCTACAATCTCACCTTCTAAAATATCTGCTATTTGTTGTGCTGTAAATTTCATTAAGGCAAAAGTATAAAATTATAGTGATATGTTTAATAACATCTTATTTAGGATAGCAAATAAAATGTTTTATTACAGGTTTTGTTAATGCTTGAATGTTTAATTGATCTGATGCTTTTGAAATGTCTACCAACTTCCCTTTTTTATTTAATATAAATAATGGGTTGTTTAAATTATAAGCTTGATTCTCTATACTACCTGTTAATAAAAAATATTCTATTTCTGATGTTTTTATTGATGTTTTAGCTAGCACTTTACTTCTTTTTTTATTGAGTTTCTCATCAGAAATTGGATTTTTCTGCAACTCTATTTTAAAAAGATTCCTATTTACTATCATTTTAGAGAGTAATGAAAGAACCTTATCTTCATGATGAATCCATTCTTTTATAGCAGAAAAAATATCAAAATCATCTAGCTTAGCAAAAGTGTGAAGTGTTTCATCTGAAAAATTAGTTGCATCTATTTTATTATATAGAAAATATTTTAATGGTGTTGAAGCAAATAATTCAACATTATTTTCTGCTAATCCTTTAGCTCTTTTTAAAAGTTTTACTAACATTTGCTCTGCAACCAAACCAGTTTTATGTAAATAAACTTGCCAATACATTAAACGTCTAGCTATTAAAAATTTCTCTACAGAATATATGCCTTTGTGTTCAATAACCAATTCGTTGTATTTTACATTCATCATGGCTATTAATCTGTCTGATGAAATATTACCTTCTGTAACCCCTGTGTAAAAGCTGTCTCTTCTTAAATAATCTAATCTATCAATATCTAATTGGCTTGCAATGAGTTGATTTAAATACTTTTTAGGATGTTTCCCTTCAAAAATTTTAATAGCTAACGAAAGTCTCCCATTAAATTCGTCATTTAACTCGTTCATGAATTTTAAAGAAATTTCTTCATGAGTTATACCATCTACAATACTATGCTCTAAAGCATGAGAAAAAGGACCATGACCAATATCGTGCAATAATATTGCTACTAGTAAAGCATTTTCCTCGTCAGTAGAAATATCAACTTGTTTAAATCGTAAAACTCTTATAGCTTTTTGCATTAAATAAATACAACCTAAAGCATGATGAAACCTTGTATGATTGGCTCCAGGATAAACCAAGCTAGACAAACCCATTTGTGATATTCTTCTTAATCTTTGAAAATAAGGATGTTCTATAAGATCAAAAATTAGTGAATTTGGAATTTGAATAAACCCATAAATAGGGTCGTTTAGTATCTTTAATTTATTAGCATTTTTTTTCTTCAAAAGTGTTTTTTCTACAATTTAACGCAAAATACAATTTATACTAGAAACTTAACAAACTTTATACTTTCATTTTAGGATAATTTTATAAGTATCTAACCTTACAAGCCATAACAATTTTTATACTTTTAACGTTGTTATAATTTAAAATATTAAGCTTTATGAGTAGTCAAATTTTATGGATTGATGATGAGATAGAATTATTAAAACCACATATTCTATTTTTAGAACGAAAAGACTACAAAGTTACTACTTGTACTAATGGAGCTGATGCTATTGACTTAGTTACTGAACAAAACTTCGATATTGTTTTTATAGATGAAAATATGCCTGGTTTATCTGGTTTAGAAACTATTGCAGAGATAAAGCAAAAAAAGGCAAATTTACCTGTGGTAATGATTACCAAAAGTGAAGAAGAATATATAATGGAAGAAGCTATAGGTTCAAAAATTGCAGATTATTTAATTAAGCCTGTAAATCCAAGTCAAATATTATTAAGTCTTAAAAAAAACTTAGATAACTCAAGATTAGTTACTGAAAAAACTACATCTAACTATCAACAAGAATTTAGAAAAATAGCTATGGATTTGGCTATGGTAAATTCTTATGAAGATTGGATTGACCTTTATAAACGTTTAATACATTGGGAGCTTGAATTAGAAAATATTAGCGATACTGGTATGCTTGGCATTTTAGAAAGTCAGAAACAAGAATCTAATAACCAATTTTTTAAGTTTATTAAAAAGAATTATCAAGATTTTTTAACTGCTGAAGAAAAACCAACATTTTCACATACGATGTTTAAAGATTTTGTTATGCCTGAATTAAAAAATAATGAAAATGGAGTTTTATGGGTAGTTATTGATAATTTAAGATACGATCAATACAGAATATTAGAGCCTTTACTAAACAATCATTACAAAAAAGAAGAAGAACATTCTTATTTTTCAATTCTACCAACAGCAACACAATATGCAAGAAATGCTTTGTTTTCTGGGTTAATGCCATCTGAAATGGAAAAGCGCTTTCCTAATTATTGGAAAAACGATACAGATGAAGGAGGTATGAATTTGCATGAAAATGAATTTTTAAATGCACAAATAAAACGTTTAGGATTAGATTTAAAACACGAATATTATAAGATTTCTACTTTAAAGAGTGGTAAAGATCTCGCAGAAAAATTTAATGGTACTAAACAAAACGATTTAACTGTAATTGTCTACAATTTTGTTGATATTCTCTCTCATTCCAAAACAGAAATGGAGGTTATAAAAGAACTTGCAGGAGATGATAAGGCTTATAGGAGTCTTACATTGAGTTGGTTTAAAAACTCACCATTATTTGAAATTATTCAAAAAGCACAACATCTTGGTCAGAAGTTAATACTTACTACAGATCATGGTACAATTAATTGTAAGCAACCAACCAAGGTAATTGGAGATAAAAACATCAGTTCAAATTTAAGATACAAGACAGGAAGAAGCTTAACCTATGAAGAAAAAGATGTCTATGCAGTAAGAAATCCTAACGATATATTCTTACCAACTGTAGCTATGAATGCTCCTTTTATTTTCACAAAAGAAGATCTGTTTTTCGCTTACCCAAATAATTTTAATCATTTTGTAAAATATTACAAAAACACTTATCAACATGGAGGTATTTCATTAGAAGAAATGATAATTCCTTGTGCTATTTATAGTCCTAAATAAGAGAATTGTTATTTTTACAATATGAATAAGAACTACACCCTAAAAGATTTACCTGAGGTTGCTAATGAACTTATAAAATTAGCATCTAATAAAGTATTACTTTTTTATGCAGAAATGGGTGCTGGAAAAACAACACTCATTAAAGAAATTTGTAAACAATTAGGAGTTACAGATGTCGTCTCCTCTCCTACTTTTTCATTGGTAAATGAATATGTTTCTAATTCTGGTGAAACTATTTATCATTTTGATTTTTATAGAATAACAGATGAAGAAGAAGCGCTTGATATTGGTATTGATGATTATTTTGATTCAGGAAATTGGTGTTTTATAGAATGGCCAAACAATATTGAAAATTTATTACCTTTAGATGCTGTTGAAATTCACATCTCTATTTTAGAGAACAATCAACGTAACTTAGAACTTAAATAATATAAAATTATGGGCTCATTTTCTCCTTTCAGTAAAGAAGAGTTAATTCCTCAAACAGAAATGCTTGAGATAAAAAAGAAAAAAGGAGAATTATTTATAGGCTTACCAAAAGAAACATATTTAGGAGAAAAAAGAGTTTGTTTAACACCAGATGCTGTTTCAGCATTATGCAATCATGGACATAGAATTGTTGTAGAAACTGGTGCTGGAGATAATGCAAATTTTTCTGACAATGAATACTCAGAAGCTGGTGCTAAAATATCCTATAATATAGAAGAAGCATTTAAATGTAACATTGTTTTAAAAGTTGCACCACCTACAGAAAAAGAAATAGAATATATAAACCCACAGACTGTTTTAATATCGTCTTTACAGTTAAAGACTCAAGAAAAAAGATACTTTGAGCTACTTGCTAAAAAGAGAATTACAGCTGTTGCTTTTGATTATATTAGAGATGGAGACAATACTTATCCAATTGTTAAATCATTAAGTGAAATTGCTGGAATTTCATCAGTTTTAATTGCTGCTGAATTAATGAGTGGTAGTAATAAAGGAAATGGATTACTATTAGGAAATATTGGAGGTGTACCTCCATCTAGTGTTGTTATTTTTGGAGCTGGTACAGTTGGAGAATTTGCTGCTAGAACAGCATTAGGTTTAGGAGCTAGAGTTAAAGTTTTCGACAATTCTATAACTAAACTTAGGAAACTACAACATAGTTTACCTTCACCTATTTACACATCAACTGTTCAACCAAAATCTGTTGCAAAAGCATTAATGAGAAGTGATGTTGCTATTGGTGCTATTCGTGGTAAAAACAGATCGCCTATTATTGCAACAGAAACAATTATTGAACAAATGAAAGAAGGTGCTATAATTGTTGATGTAAGTATAGACAGAGGTGGTTGTTTTGAAACTTCTAAAGTTACTTCTCATGATAAGCCTACTTTTGTAAAACATGGTGTAATTCATTACTGTGTGCCTAATATTCCTGCTCGTTATTCCAGAACTGCATCATTGTCTATAAGCAATATTTTTACACCATATTTATTAAATATTGCAGAAGAAGGTGGATTTGAAAATGCTGTACGTTATGATAAAAGTTTACGAAATGGCATGTATTTTTATCATGGAATTTTAACGAATAAAACTGTTGCAGACTGGTTTGACTTACCTTACAGAGATATAAATTTATTGATATTATAATTCTACTTTACTTCTAAGAATTCTTACTTTTGCAATTCAATTTTAATGTATGTTATTAAAAAGAGTTGGTTATTATTTGGTTGGTTTAGCAATTGGAACTATTGCTGTTTCTTTTTTCTGGAAAAAAAAGGACGCTTCTTTTGATTATGGTATGGATGCTAGAACCTTAAAATCAATTCGTATAAAAGATAGAATTTATTCTAAGGATGCTGAAAAAACACTTAGAGAATATAATATTGATACAGCTAAAATAAGTTCCGTTTTAAAATTTGCTGATGTAGATTTTGGTAAAAGTAAACCAAGACAGAAACCTTGTGCTGAGTATTTTATTACAGGAAAAGATAGTTTAAACCATATTAGTTTATACGTTACTAGATGCGACTCTACAGCAACAATTAATAAGATAATGATAAATAACTAACAGTTTTTATATTTATCGTAAAGTCCTTTTTTTTCAAGAATCATAGATAGTATTTTCTCTAATCTTTTTGTTTTTGTACTTTCTCTTTTAGCTTCTGTTATAAAATTAACTTACTCCCTTTGTTTACTTACGGTCAGTGATTTAAAACACTCATTCAGCTTACTATTTTTATTTAATTCGTAAAGTAATTCTTCTGGTATTTTAATCTTTGATGTATCTTTTTTAGGTTTTATTTCAATTACTTTTTCTATATTTTCAATAGCTTCAAGAACATAACTTTTTATTAAATCAACATCAATTTCTTCAATAGAATTAAAACGCCATTGCAGCATTGTTTTGGTTTTTCCTTCTTGTGCATTTAAGAGTACCTTATTTTTATCTTTTAACAAAGCCCCTTGAAAAAAACCAGAGGCCACAATAGTTTTTAAATGCAGAGAGACCAACCACATTTTTTTTACCATAAACGTAAGTTGGAGCTCCCCATTTAATAGTTTCTTCTAAAGGTAATTCTTTAAGAACTGAACGAATTTTAATTAATTCATTTTTCCAGATTTCTTTACTTTCTATATAATTATCAACTTTTATATTCATTGTAATTTATTTTAGTTGATTCTGGTAATAATGTTCTTTAATTTTAGTAACGTTCTTGATGGTTTTTTGTACCCAATCAAAATATAATATTTCTTTTTCTTCTTCAGATAGTTGCCAATCTATGTTTGATTTTCTTAGTTTAGTTGTAACTTCTTGTAGAATTATTGCTGCAGCTACAGAAATATTTAAACTCTCTGTAAAACCAACCATTGGAATTTTTAAAAATCCGTCTGCATTATCTTTAATAAAGTCAGATACACCCTCTGCTTCTACTCCAAAAATAAAAGCACTTTTCTGAGTAATATCGAAATCTTGTAATAAACAAGAATCATTGTGTGGAGTTGTTGCAATTATTTTATAACCTTGTTTTTTTAAATTGTTTACGCATAATTCAGTATTATTTCCATCTTCTTGAAAGCGTTTTATATTAAGCCATTTTTGAGATCCTTTTGCAACATGTCTTGAAACTTTGTTAGTGTATTTATTTTCAATTGCATAAATATCTTGTACACCAAATATATCACAAGTTCGTACAACAGCACTTGCATTATGAGCTTGATAGATATCTTCAAGTACCACTGTAAAATGACGAGTTCTTTGACTAAGAACTTTATGAAAAGTATCTTTTCTTTTTGGTGTTAAATACCCTTCTAAATACGCTAAAAGCTTTTTATCTATCATACCTTACAAACTTATCATTTAATTCTTATTTTTACTAATATGAGAAAAAAAGTAGTGGTATTAACAGGTGCTGGAATGTCAGCTGAAAGTGGTCTAAAAACATTTAGAGATGAAAACGGATTATGGGAAGGACATGATGTTACTAAAGTTGCCTCTCCTGAAGGTTTTTATAACAATCCTGAATTAGTACTAGATTTTTACAATAAACGTAGAAGACAATTATTAGAAGTTTTACCAAATAAAGGGCATAAAAATTTAGTTACTCTTGAAACTAATTTTGATGTTGAAATAATTACTCAGAATGTTGATGATTTACACGAGAGAGCTGGCAGCCAAAATGTAACACATTTGCATGGAGAACTCTTTAAAGTTAGAAGTACTGCAAATGAACATTTAATTTTTGAGTGGAAAAAGGATTTAGTTTTAGGTGATGTAGATGGTAATGGAAATCAATTAAGACCACATATAGTTTGGTTTGGTGAAATGGTGCCTCTGTTAGATAAAGCTATAGAAATTACAAAAACTGCAGATATATTAGTAATTATTGGAACTTCTATGCAAGTATATCCTGCTGCAAGTTTAGTACATTACATCAAAGAAAATACACCAATTTACTTTATAGATCCAAAGCCAAATGTTTCAGAAAATAGTTTTGCCAATTTAACGATTATTAAAGACAAGGCTTCTAATGGCACAGAACGTTTATTAAAAATATTACAATAAACAATGAATTATTACCAGAGAGATTTTCAGTTTTTTATAGATACTAATAATAACTCTGTTACATAAAGTAATTTAAAAAAGGTAAATCCAATAGACCAATCAAATACATTATTAAAATTTTGATAAGATTTAATCTCAGTAGTACTAGGTTTTACTTCTTCAAATGAAATATTATTTAAATCTCTAATAGATTTTAAATTCAAAAAAGTTAATGATAATGCAATAATTATAATAGTAAAAGATTTCATTATATGTTTAATGTATCACAAAGCTAACATTTGGTTAAAGTTTAGTTAGTTGAAGTACGGTTTAACGTTTTAAAGTTCCGATTAAAGGAGTTTAAGTTTCGGCAAGTGAATTAAAGCAAGTCTAATCTTTTCATTAACTCAGGTCTTTTTGAGCGACTAACAGGCACAACATCTTTTTTAATGTATAATGCACAGTATAGTCTTTATCCTCTGTTTTAATTTTAATATAATCTCCTTGAGATTGAATTAAATAAACACTTGGTAAATCAATTTTAATAAGCCTTCTATCAATATTAATATAGAAATCGTTTTTTACTTCAGATTGTTTAGTGCTATTAGAAGGTGTAGAAAGTATTAATCTTTCTGCTTTTTTTATAGCTTTTTCGAACCTTGGTAATTCAATAGGTTTTAATAAATAATCAACAATAAAATCGTATTCAAAAACTTCTATTGCAAATTTTGGATCTGAAGTTATAAAGATAATTTTAGGTGGATTTTTTAAAGTTTTAATAAAATATAAAAATCTTGTGTTTAAAAGCAATACAGTTAAGATGAATTAGGAAAAAGCATCGACGAATTGCTGAAATTTAGAGGTTAGCTTGTGATTTTTTTAAAATATTCAAAAATTTCGCCTTTGCTAATTATTGCTCCTTGTTCTATTAACTTAAATAATTCAATATTTCTTTCTTCTTGAAATGCTTTAGATCCTTTATATATTTCAACTGCATTATCTTGAGGGTTTTTCATTAACCAATTAAAACCATCTTCTTTAAGTAAGTTAATATCTGAAGTAACTTTTATAAAGATTCTTTCTAATACATCTTCTTTACATTTAAATATGTTTAAATGAGTTTTAGAATAGTGTTCTAGGTATTTGGTTTTAGTTAATACATCGTCCCAAACTAAATCAGAAAAAATATTTAATTCTTCTTCAGCAACTTTAGGTTTATTTTGCTTTATATCATTCCATTCTTTTGAATCAATACTTTGTGTTGCTAAAAAAGTAGCAAACTCTTTATGTAGTGCTTCAAATTGTTCTTTCGTTAACTGTCTGTACTTCATAGTAATATAAATAAAAAAGCTCGTTATTAATAACGAGCTTTTTATAGTTTTTTAATAGTTGTTATTCTGCAACTACGTCAAAAGTAATATCTGCAACAACTTCTCTGTGTAATCTAATTGAGGCTTCGTATTTACCTAATCTTTTTACAGATCCACCAGTTACTTTAATATATTTTTTATCAACTTCAATACCTTCTTTAGCTAAAGCATTAGCTAAGTCAATATTGTTTACAGAACCAAATAATTTGTCTCCTGATCCTGTTTTAGCAGTTAATTTAATCTCTAATCCTTTAATAGATTCTGCTACTTTATTAGCATCTTCAATTAATTTAGCTTCTTTGTAAGCACGTTGTTTTAAGTTTTCTGCTAAAACTTTTTTTGCTGAAGAAGTAGCTAAAACTGCTTGTCCTGTTGGAATTAAAAAATTTCTACCATAACCATTTTTTACAGTTACAACATCATCTTTAAATCCTAAGTTTTCTACGTCTTGTTTTAATATCAATTCCATATTCTACTTCTTAATTATTTTAACATATCACCAATGTATGGCATTAAAGCTAAATGACGAGCTCTTTTAATTGCTTGCGCCACTTTACGTTGGTATTTTAATGAAGTTCCTGTTAAACGTCTTGGTAAAATTTTACCTTGCTCATTAACTAAATACATTAAGAAATCTGCATCTTTATAATCGATATATTTAATGCCTTTTTTCTTAAATCTACAGTATTTCTCTTCTTTTTTAGTTTCAATATCTAATGGCGTTAAATATCTAACGTCAGCAGACTTTCCTCCTTTTGCTTGTTGTTCAATTGATGCCATTTGTTATTTTTTTGAAGTTAAACGTTCTCTTCTTTTAACAGCCCAATCAGCTGCATGCTTGTCTAATTTTACAGTTAAATAACGCATAACGCTATCATCTCTTCTGAACTCTAATTCAAAAGCAGCAATTTCAGAACCTGCAACTTTAAATTCAAATAAGTGATAAAAACCACTTTTTTTGTTTTGGATTGGGTAAGCTAATTTTTTTAAGCCCCAATCTTCTTTTGAAATCATTTCGGCACCTTTAGAAACCAAATAGTCATGAAACTTTTGTACTGTTTCCTTTATCTGTGTATCAGATAAAACGGGATTCAAAATGAAAACAGTTTCGTAATGATTCATAATAAATAATTTAATGTTTATTTTTAAGGGTGCAAATATAGTAACTTTTTTATATTTAGCGTTTAATTAGTTAATAAAAAATATATTAATTTTCATTAGTAATTCTTTTATAAATGAGTGTACCTGAAATACCTAATTTAATTCATTATGCTATTCCTTTTTTTATAGCAACAGTTTTATTAGAAATTGTTTTAACCATTAAAATAAAAATGGATGAATATGAATTTAAAGATGCTGGGACTTCAATATTGATGGGATTAGGCAATGTTTTTATTGGTTTATTTACTAAGGCAATGATTTTAGGAATTTTTTATTTTTTGTATGAATTTCGATTTTTTACTTTACCCTTTAAATGGTGGTCTTGGATTTTATTATTGTTTGCCGAAGACTTTATTTACTATTGGTTTCATAGAATTAGTCATGAAAATAGATTTTTTTGGGCGAGTCATGTAGTACATCATTCTTCTAAAAAATACAATTTAAGTACTGCATTACGACAAACTTGGACAGGTAGTTTTGTTAGTTTTGTATTTTGGATTCCTTTAGTTTTAGTTGGTTTTCATCCAATAATGGTATTAACGCAGATATCTATAAGTCTTATTTATCAATATTGGATTCACACTGAACTTATAACTAAAATGCCAAAATGGTTTGAAGCATTTTTTAATACGCCAAGTCATCATAGAGTTCATCATGCCACTAACCCACAATATTTAGATAGAAATCATGCTGGTATTTTTATTATTTGGGATAAAATATTTGGCACTTTTGAGCCTGAAGTAGAAAAACCTATTTATGGTTTAATTAAAAATATAAATACTTATAATCCAATTAAAGTAGCATTTATTGAGTGGTACAACATGTTTTCTGATTTATTTTCTTCTAAAACATCGATTTTAAACAAGTTTAAATACTTAATAAAACCACCTGGATGGAAACATGACAACACAGGAATTTTATCATCAGATCTAAGAAAAGAATGGGAAGAAAAAAAAGGTAAGCTTCAATAAACTTACCTTTTATGATTTTTTAAAAAATCTTTTAATCAAAAATTCCTTCTAACTCTTTATAAACTATTTCTCCATTAACAATATTTAAACCTTTTTCTAAAGTTACGTCTTGTGCACATGCTTTTTCCCAACCTAAATCTGCCAATTTTAAAACATAAGATAACGTAACGTTAGTTAATGCTATTGTTGATGTATATGGAACTGCACCTGGCATATTTGCTACACAATAGTGAACTACATCATCTATTATATAAGTTGGGTCTTGATGAGTTGTAGCTTTTGTGGTTTCAAAACACCCACCTTGATCTACAGCTACATCTACAATTACAGTTCCAGGTCTCATTTCTTTAAGCATGTCTTTGGTGATTAATTTTGGAGCCTTCCCTCCTTTTAATAATACGCCACCAATAATTAAATCGTGAGTTTTAATATGTTTTCGAATACTATATTCACTAGAAAAGTCTGTTACTACATGATTTGGCAATACATCATTTACGTAACGTAAGCGTTTCATATTTATGTCCATAATTGTTACATGTGCACCTAAACCTGCTGCCATTTTAGCTGCTTGTACACCAACAACACCTGCACCAAGAATTAAAACTTTACCTGGAGCTACACCTGGTACACCTCCTAATAAAATTCCTCTACCTTTTATTGGTTTTTCAAGATATTTAGCCCCTTGTTGAACAGCCATTCTTCCTGCTACTTCAGACATTGGAGTTAATAATGGTAAAGTTCCTTCTTCATCTTCAACTGTTTCATAAGCAATGCATACAGCTTTGCTTTTTATCATAGCTCTTGTTAATGCTTCACTAGAAGCAAAATGAAAATATGTAAAAACAACTTGGCCTTCTTTTATTAAGTTATATTCTGATTCAATAGGTTCTTTAACCTTAACAATCATATCACTCTTAGCATATACATCTTCTATGGTGGGTAAAATTGTAGCACCAACTTCTAAATAATGCTTGTCAAAAAAACCACTTCCTTCACCTGCAGTAGATTGAATATAAACTGTATGATTTCTTTTGGTTAATTCAAAAACACCTGCTGGTGTCATACCTACTCTGTTTTCGTTGTTTTTTATTTCTTTAGGAATTCCTATTTTCATTTCTTTTGAATTTGATATGCAGTAAAAATAAAATTCCTTTTAATATGTTACTATTAAAAGGAATTATTTTTAAAATAAGTTTTTAACAAGTTATTAATCAAAGTCAAAACGTAAACCAATTGATATATTTCTTGTTTCTGTATTTTTGAATAATGGATTTAAATCGTACTTCACATAAAAACTTGTAGACTTATAACCTATATAGGTACTTAAACCATACGTGCTTTAAATAATTGCGACTTTGATGTACTTTCAGAAATATTTAATTTTTTTGCAATTTCTGAATGCTTATACCCTTCTATGGCATATAAATTAAATACCATTTTGTAACCTTCTGGTAATTGATCTATTAATTTCTGAATATCTTCTACAGACGTATTTTCTAAGTTTTCTGTAGCTGCATCATTAAACATATAGTCTTCATCAGAAACATCAATTACATTTTTCTTTCTTAGGTAAGAAATGCAGGTATTTACAACAATTCTACGAATCCAACCTTCAAAACTTCCCTCATATTTGAACTTGTGTAAGTTGGTAAAAACCTTTAAAAATCCTTGCAACAACAAATCTTCTGCGTGATGCATATCTTTTACATATTGCCTGCAAACACCTAACATTTTAGGAGAATATTGCTCAAATATTTGTTGTTGAGCCTCCCTATTGTTTTGAATCGCTTTTATAATAAGCGACTTTTGCTGATTATGTAAGTTGATAATTTTCAAGCTTATTTTATCTGTTTTTACATCCTTACAAATATATAGACTACTTGGTTGTGAAAATGGTTGCCTAAAGGTTAATTTTTATTTCATTATCTTCGTTAGCATTAATCAAAAAAAAACCAAAATGTCTAATTCTAGAAGAAAGTTTATCAAGAACAGTGCCTTATTTACTGCAGGTTTATCGCTAATGAGTTCAGTTTTATCATCTTGTGTTTCAAACAATAAAAAACTATCTATATTAATTTTAGGAGGTACAAGTTTTTTAGGACCACATCAAATTAAATATGCTTTAGATAGAGGTCATACTGTTTCTATTTTTACAAGAGGAAAGACAATTCCGAATGTAAATACAGAGGTTTTTGATAAAGTTGAACATTTAATAGGTGATAGAGAAAATAACCTAAAAGCACTAGAAAATAGAAGTTGGGATGTTGTAATCGATAATTCTGGTAGAAAAGTTAGCTGGACAAAAGCTACTGCAGAACTGCTAAAAGACAATTGTAGCGTTTATGTTTATACATCCTCTACTGGTGTTTATTTTCCTTATACAACTGGAGACTTAAAAGAAACTAAAAATGTAGTTTTAAAAGTTCCTGAAGACTTAGAAGATGAGATGCTAAAAATGGAATATGGTTATGGAGTAATGAAAGCTAATTCTGAAATTGAAGCTCAAAAAGCATTTGGAAAAGAAAATACAATAGTGGTTAGACCTACCTATATGTTTGGTCCTGGAGATAAAACAGATAGATTTATGCATTGGCCAGTGAGATTGGCAAAAGGTGGTGAGATTTTAGTGCCTGGTAAAACTGAAGATCCTGTACAATATATAGATGTTAGAGATGTTGCTGAGTTTATGATTCGTTTAGCTGAACAAAAAATAGCAGGCACTTATAATGCTGTTGGTCCATCAACCAAAGAAACCATGGTCGAATTTGTAAATAAAGTGAAAGATACTTTTAAGGTAGAGTCTACAATTATTCAAATAGATGATTATGAATTTTTAAGAGAACAAGGTGTTTACTATATTATTCCTTGGATTATGCAAAATGAAAATTTATATGGTTCAGCTAGAGTCAACAATAAACATGCAATAAAAAATGGTTTAACTTTTAGAGATACTAAATCCTCAATTAAAGAAACACATGATTGGTGGTACTCAAATAATTTAACTGATGAAAGACGTGCACAATTCGAACAAAAAGAAGGTTCTGTATTAGTTAAAGAACAAGATATTATTAAGGCTTGGAAAGTCAGAAAATCTTAATAAGCATCAACATCTATTATAAATCTAATAGGTCTAAATTCTTTAACTGCTTCAAATGTATTTTTTATTTTAAGTACTTGCTGCTTGGTATTTGTTAACGATTGCTTTGGTGGAATTTTAATAACAACATTTTTAATATATTGATTTCTAATTCTAGCAATAGCAGGAGCAGATGGACCTAAAACATGCTCCCCAAAAACATTATACAAAGCTTTAAACAGCCAATGAATACCTGTATCAACTTTAGTATAATCTTTATGTTTTAAGGTGATTTTTATCACTCTAAAATAAGGTGGATACTTAAATTGCCAACGCTCTTGAAGCTGTTCCTTAAACATGGCTTGATAATCTGTTGTAGATACTTGTTGCAGAATTTGATGATAAGGATTGTAGGTTTGTATTGCCACATGACCTTGTTTTTTTGTTCTTCCTGCCCTACCAGAAACTTGTACCATCAATTGAAATGCTCTTTCATGAGCTCTAAAATCTGGGAAGTTCAACATAGTATCAGCATTAAGAATTCCTACTAGAGAAACATTATCGAAATCTAACCCTTTAGAAAGCATTTGCGTACCCACTAAAACATCAATTTCTCTTGCTTCAAAAGCACCAATTATTTTTTGATAACCATGTTTACCTCTTGTGGTATCAAGATCCATTCTACCAATTTTATAATCAGGAAAAAGTGCTTTTAACTCTAATTCAATTTGCTCAGTTCCAAATCCTTTTGAGTCTAAATCATTACTACCACAAGCACCACAACTGTTAGGCATTGCTCTTGTATAATTACAATAATGGCAACGTAATTCACTCTTAAATTTATGGTATGTTAAAGAAACATCACAATTAGGGCATTGAGGTGATACTCCACATGTTTTACATTCAACTATTGGAGAAAATCCGCGTCTGTTTTGAAATAAAATTACCTGTTCTTTTTCTTCTAATGCCTCAGTAATTAATTTGAGTAATCTATCTGAAAAACGACCTGACATCTCTTTCTTTCTGTATTTTTCTTTTAAATCAATCAGTTCAATTTTTGGTAATTGTATATCATTAAAACGTCTATTTAATTCAACTAAGCCATATTTATTCTGTGTTGCGTTAAAATAACTTTCTAAAGATGGTGTAGCAGATCCTAAAATTAACTTTGCATTATGTATTTTTGCGAGCACAATTGCTGCATCTCTAGCATTATATCTTGGTGATGGTTCAAATTGTTTGTATGAAGTTTCATGTTCTTCATCAACCACAATTAATCCTAAATTAGAAAAAGGTAAAAAAAGTGATGAGCGTGCACCTAAAATTATCTGAGCTTTAGTTTTATTACTCATTACATTTTGATATACTTCTACTCTTTCATTAATAGAATATTTGGAATGAAAAACAGAAACTTGTTTACCAAAATAAGTTTGTAAACGATTTATAATTTGTGTTGTTAATGCAATTTCAGGCAACATAAATAACACTTGTTTTCCTTCGTCTAAAACATTTTGAATCAGTTTAGCATATACTTCTGTTTTGCCAGAGCCTGTTACCCCATGCAATAAAGTAACATCTTTAGTTTTAAATGTTTCTTCAATAGAACTTAATGCATTTTTTTGATGATTATTAAGTGTTTTTAATTCACTAACATCACCTTTAAAATTTATTCTATCTGTCTTTAATTGATAAAATTCTAGAATATTCTTATCAACTAAAGACTTTATAACAACACTCGATACTTTTGCGTATTTTTCTAAATCTTTAGCTTTTACTGGTTTCTTTGAAGTACTTAATTGAAAGAAAGCTAATAAGGCTTCACGTTGTTTTTTTGCTCTAGATAATTGTTCTAAAAGTTGTTCTAAAGAAATATCGTTTTCTAATACTTTATTAATACGTACATACTTTATTAATTTAGGTGTATAAGTCTCATAAATTTCTTCTTTTACATAAATAACAGATTTTTTAAGTAAGTCATTAACTATAGGCATTACCTTTTTCTTACCAAGAATATCTGAAACTTGATGAACTGTTAAACTTGATTGGTGTTGTAATGCTTCAAAGATTAAAAACTCGTCATTAGTTAATACTTCTTCATTAGTGAATGTGTTGTTTAAATAGATTATTGTTTCACTTTCTAATAAAAATGCAGAAGGTAATGCAGCTCTATAAACATCGCCTAAACTACACATATAATATTCAGATAACCACTGCCAATGTTTCAACTGAAACTCATTAACTATAGGTGTTTCATCTAAAATTTGATGAATCTCTTTAGCCTCATATAAGTTTGGTTTATTGGTGTGAATACTGAAAGCTAAGCCAGTATAGATCTTCGTTTTTCCAAAAGAAACTGCTACACGCATTCCTTTTTGTAAAAACTTAGCTTCAGCTTCAGATATTGCGTAAGTAAATGTTTTCTGAAGAGGTATTGGCAATATAATATCTGTAAAGTAAATAGTATCTTTTTTTGGATCGAACCCAAAAATAAATATAAATTAGTATCTTTAAATTATTATTTATGATTTAAATTCCCCAGTTCGTATGATAACCTCCCAAAATTGGAAAAAATAAAGGAAAATTTATAACAGTAGCTAACAAAAAAATTTTTGTTATTGATGAAGGTGATTTTAAGGAAACTATAGTTATTCTTCATGGCTACCCTACATCATCTTACGACTACCATAGAGTATTACCTGAGTTAACAAAACATTACAGAGTTGTTATTCACGATCATTTAGGCTTTGGGTTTTCTGACAAACCATTTTCATTAACTTACTCGTTAATTAGTCAAGCAGATATTGCACTTCAACTATGGACAGCAATGGGCCTTAAGGAAGTTACAATATTAGCTCATGATTATGGAACCTCTGTAGCAAAAGAAATTCTATCTAGAAAAAATCACAATTTAATTCCACTAAAAATTAATAGAATTATTTTGTGTAATAGTAGTATGCGTTTAGAGCATTTGCATATTAGAAATATGGATAAACTACTAAAAGATAAGAAACTAGGTAAATTTATTGCGCGTTTAACAAACAACAGTTATCAAACCTTTAAAAAGAGAATTAATACTACATACAATCCTGCTTTAAATGATATTGATTTCGATTTAAACAATATTTAGGATCAAATAGAAAGTTCAGAAGGTAAAAGAGACATTCATTTGTTAAGTAATTCTATAAACGAACGCTATACGTATTGGCATATATGGACATAGGCTTTAAAAGAGTCTGAAATACCTATTAGAATAGTTTGGGAGAAACACGATCCTATAGCTGTAAAAGAAATTGCCATAGTTATGGCAACTGAAAACTTGAGCGAAAAAATTACTTGGGTAGAAAATGAGCGTTATTATTCTATTATAGAATCTCCAAGATATTGGATGCAGCTTGTTTTTCAATTTGAATCTAAATTTGCTATATAAGATATGGCAGAAGTATTTAACTCACCACCTACTTTTACAGCCAATCAATGGGAAAAAAAAGGTAGATTTTATGAAGTTTTAGGTAAAGAAATCTTTATAATCGAAAAAGGAGATCATGAAGAATGCTTATTTATATTGCATGGTTATTTAACTTCTTCTTACGATTATTATAAAGTTTTAGACGCATTAGCAGAAAAATATAGGGTTGTAATACCAGATATTTTTGGTTTTGGTTTATCTGAAAAAAATGCAAATCATTACACTACAATAATTACTCAAGTAGATTATTTGGTAGAATTATGTAAACAAATGGGTTTACAACAGATATCAATATTAAGTCACGATTTTGGTATTGCTTTAGGACAAGAACTTTTAACTAGAGATAATGCAGGTCTTTTAAATATTGATATTAAAGAATTTATATACTGTAATGGTATATTGCCTATAAAAAACTCCTATTTTCTAGACATAAAAGATTATGTAAAAAAGGAAGTTGCTACCAAAATTATAACCATGTTAACTACTAGTGGTTTTTTTAAAAAAAAATATTAAAGAACTGTTCTATGATGAAAACAATATTACAGAAGAGGAATTAGAACAGATGTGGTATTTAGTCGACTGCAATAATGGTAGAAGTTTAGTTAAATTTATATACAATTATTTAAAAGAACGGAATATAGCTTTTACAAGATGGACAACTGCATTTATTGAGACAGTTGTACCAATAAAAGTAATATGGGGTATTAAAAACGAATCTGAAAAAGATGATTATCCAGAAAGTTTAATCTACAAAGTTGAAAAGAAAAATGTTTGTTGGATTGAAAAATCTGGTCATTTCCCAATGCTTGAAAACCCTAAAGAATTTGTAGAAGCAGTATTTAAATAAACTTCTATTTTAAATACCAATTCTTAAAACTACAACAATAGGTATTGTAGTTATTTTTAAAAAATCATTAAAAAAATAGTTACAACAAAATAGTTGAGTGAAAAGGATAAAAAAGATAAGAGGTCATAAAAGAATTTGGAAAGAAATCGAAAATTGGGTTAATTATAATAAAACCCTTGATTTAGATTATTTAAAAAGTCGTAAACGAGATTATGTTAAAGTTTGGGTTTCTCCTTTTAAAAATTTAAGTGTTCTAAATAGTGAATTTTCTCCTCCAAAAGGAAAAACAAGACAGAAAATTATTGAAGGAATTCTTGAAATTTTTAAAAACTGGGAAACACAACTCAACTCTTTAGACAAACCCTATTATCTAAAAATATGGTATTTTCCTCATGATGTTTCTAAATGTCAAGTTGTTTGTGCTATTGATGATTTTTTAAACTTTTATGATATTACTTTTTACAAACCAACTATTGCTAAACCCTTTCCTGACGAAGACTTAGGATTACAATGGGAATACCATCATCAGGAACATCATGTTACTATAAAAGATATAGGTGAGCCAGAAGATTATTATTCCTTACAAGATTTTATAGACAATAAAAAATGGGTTGAAGCCATAATGAAAAACCAAAAAACTAGAGTTACTGAGTATAATGATAATGGTGAAAAAACCACCTATTACTCAATTAAAGACTGTGATGTTTGGATTGGTGGCAGATAGTTTATTCTGTCATTTTTTTACTCCCTTCATATAATTCGTATTTAACATACTTACAGTCTAAATCACCATTTTTTAAAGCAATTCGTTTAGAAGTTCGTAAACCAACATTCTTTAATGCTTGAATATCTGAGGTTATTAACCAAGCAGTAGAACCTGTATAATTGTTTTTAAGCGTATCTCCAATTTTTTTATAAAACTCAACAACATTTATATTTAAACGCTCTCCATAAGGTGGGTTAAAAATAATTGTTGTATTACCAAAAACCTCTTTTTTAGAGTTAAAAAAGTTTACATGGTGTACACCAACAAACTCATCTAAATTAGCTGAAATTATATTTTGTTTAGCTTTATTAACAGCTGATGGAGCTTTATCAAAACCCATAATTTTAAAATGAGAAGATCGAATTTTATTCAAAAGAGAATCTTGAATTATAAAATATAAATCTTCATCATAATCTTTCCAGTTTTCAAAAGCAAAATGCTTTCTATTTATATTTGCAGGTATATTATTAGCAATCATTGCTGCTTCTATTAATATAGTTCCAGAACCACACATAGGGTCTATAAAGTTTTCATCTCCAGTATAACCAGACAATAACACCATTCCTGCAGCTAAAACTTCATTTATTGGAGCAATATTTGTAGATGTTCTATACCCTCTTTTGTGTAAGGAATCTCCAGAAGAATCTAAAGAAATAGTTAGCCATTCTTTATGGATGTGAACATGAACCTTTACATCTGGATATTTTAAATCTACATTTGGTCTTTTGTGATATTTATGTCTAAAATAATCTGCAATTGCATCTTTAGATTTTAAAGAAATATAATGAGAATTTGAAGTGAAGTTTTGTGAGTTTACTACTGCTCCAATTGCAAAAGTTCCGGTTTCACTTAAATAATTTTCCCATTTTACTTTCTGAATAGCTTCATATAAATCTTCTTCATCAAAAACCTTACAAGTTTTTATTGGTTTTAAGATTCTAATAGCTGTTCTTAATGCAATATTTGCTTTATATAAAAAGCCTTTGTCACCTTTAAAAGAAACACTTCTAATACCTTCTTTAACTTCTTTAGCACCAAGCTTTTTAAGTTCATCTGCTAACACACCTTCTAAACCAAAAAGTGTTGTAGCTACCATTTTAAAATCACTATTCATGCGACAAATTTAGATATAAGATTTTACATATATATTTTAAAGTAAGATTTACTTACTTTTACATCTTATTTTTTCAGATGGAAAAAACAGATTGGTTTACAGATTGGTTTAACACTCCTTATTATCATATCTTATATAAAGACAGAAATGATGATGATGCTCAGTTGTTTATGAGAAATATTACTGAGTTTCTAAAACTACCTAAAACCAGCCATATTTTAGATATTCCTTGTGGTAAAGGACGACATTCTATTTTTCTTAACTCTTTAGGTTACAAAGTTACTGGTGGAGATTTATCTGAAAATAGTATAACTTTTGCAAAACAATTTGAAAATGAAAGTTTAAGCTTTAATATTCATGACATGCGTAAGCCTTTCAAGAATAGATATGATGCTGTATTCAATCTCTTTACAAGTTTTGGCTATTTTGTTGATGACAAAGAAGATATAGCTGTTTTAAAAAATATAAAAGAAGGACTAAATTCTAATGGAGTTTTTGTTCTAGACTTTCTAAATGCTTCTAAAGTTAAAAGAAACATAATTGAAAATGAAGTAAAAGTTGTTGAAGGCATAGAGTTTAAAATACATAGAGAAATTAAAAATGGATTTATTTTAAAACATATTTCTTTTAAAACTGAAGGTAAAGAACACTATTTTACAGAAAGAGTAAAGTATTTAGATGAAACAAAACTTAAGAATTTTTTTAATTGTGTTGATTTTTCTATTAAACATGTCTTTGGTGACTATAATTTGAATACTTTTGATAATCAAACTTCTGACCGTTTAATACTTGTTGCAAAATGAGTTATCAAATTTTATTTTTATCTGTTTTACTTGGAGCATTAATAGTCTATGTTTGGAACCCTAACAAGTTAGCAACTCGTTTATTATTAGCTTTTAGTGGTGCATATTTACTTTCTGTTACTATTTTACACTTATTGCCTGAAGTTTTTTTAGAATCAAAAAATACCAACATTACAGGTATTTTAATTATTTCTGGAATATTAATTCAATTTATCTTAGAGTCTTTTTCTAAAGGTGCAGAACATGGTCATATTCATGTTCATAGTAAAACTAATAAACTACCTATTTTATTATTTATAAGTTTATGTATTCATGCATTTTCTGAAGGATTACCAATTCATAACTCAAATGATAATATTTTATGGGCAGTAGTCGTACACAAAATTCCAATTGCTGTAGTGTTAACAGCATTTTTAAGAGCTAACAAAACATCAGTAACTAAAGCAATTATTTATCTTTTCATTTTTGCAATAATGAGTCCTTTAGGATTATTTTTATCTGAAAAGATAGCTCTTTTAACACAGTATGAAAATGATATAAATGCTGTGATTATTGGTGTTTTCTTGCATATTTCTACTGTAATTTTATTTGAAAGTACAGAAAACCACAAGTTTAATATCCAAAAATTTACAGTTATAATTATAGGAGTTTTACTCACTATTGCAACTTTATAAAGAGTTTAGTTGGCAACTTCGTTAGTAAATTTAATACGCATTAAACGCAATTCTTCTTCATCGTAATCGCCATCAAATTCATCTAATGCTTCTTGAATTTTATCATTTTCAGCATCCATAAAATAATCATGAATTTCTTCTTGTTGATCTTCATCTAACAATTCATCTATAGCGTAATCTATATTAAGTTTAGTACCAGAATAAATAATACTTTCCATTTCACCAATAAGCTCATCCATTTCTAAGCCTTTTGATTTAGCAATATCTTCTAATGGTATTTTTTTATCAGTATTTTGAATGATAAAGAGTTTTAAACCAGAGTTAACTCCTGTACTTTTTACAATTAAATCATCTGGTCTAAGAATATCATTTTCTTCTACATAATCAGATATTAATTTTATAAAATCTTTTCCAAATTTTCTAGCTTTTCCTTCTCCTACACCATGAACTTTAGATAGTTCGTCTAGCGTAATTGGATATTTTAAAGCCATATCATCTAAAGATGGATCTTGAAATACTGCAAATGGAGGTACACCTTGTTTTGTTGCAACTTTTTTACGTAAATCTTTAAGCAGTTTAATGAGTTTGTCATCTGTACCTGCTCCAGAAGATTTAGTGTTGGTTATAATAGATGTTTCATTTTCATCATCATAAATGTGATCTTCTGTCATCATAAAAGAAGTAGGGTTTTTCAAAAACTTTTCTCCTTCCTTTGTTAATTTAATAACACCATATTGTTCTATTTCTTTTCTGATAAAGTTAACTACTAATATTTGACGCAATAAAGCCATCCAATAATGAGAACTTTTATCTTTACCAATACCAAAAAATGGTTGTAGATGCGTTTTGTGAGAAGTTAATAATGCGTTTTCTTTTCCTTTTAAGGTTCTAACAATTTCCTTAGCTTTATATTTTTGTAATGATTTTTTTACAACAGTTAAAAGTTTAACTACATCTTCCTTAGCTTCATGTTTTTTCTTTGGATTTCTGGAGTTATCATCCATATCTGCTCCTTCTCCATTTACTTCATCAAACTCTTCTCCAAAATAATGCAATAAATACTTACGTCTGTTCATAGAAGTTTCTGCATAACCAACTACTTCCTGTAAAAGAGCATGACCAATTTCTTGTTCAGCAACAGGTTTGCTTGCCATAAACTTTTCTAACTTTTCAATATCCTTGTAAGAATAAAATGCCAAACAATAGCCTTCACCATCATCTCTGCCTGCTCTACCTGTTTCTTGGTAATAACTTTCTAAACTTTTTGGTATATCATGATGAATGACATAACGTACATCAGGCTTGTCAATTCCCATACCAAAAGCAATAGTTGCTACAACAACATCACAATCTTCCATAAGAAACATATCCTGATGTTTTACTCTTGTTTTAGCATCTAAACCTGCATGATAAGGCACAGCTTTTATTCCATTAACTTGAAGTATTTGTGCTATTTCTTCTACTTTTTTTCTACTTAAACAGTAGATAATTCCAGATTTACCTGGTCTTTGTTTTACAAATCGAATAATATCTTTTTCAACTTCTTTAGTTTTAGGTCTAACTTCATAAAATAAATTTGGTCTATTAAAAGAAGCTTTAAACCTATTTGCATCTGTTATGCCTAAAGTTTTTAAAATATCTTCTTGAACCTTTTCTGTTGCAGTAGCAGTTAAACAAATTACAGGAACATTATCAATTGCTTTAATAATATGCTTTAAATTTCTGTATTCAGGTCTAAAATCATGTCCCCATTCAGAAATACAATGGGCTTCATCTATAGCAACAAAAGATATTTTTTGAGTACGTAAAAACTTAACATACTCTTCTTTTATTAAAGATTCTGGAGCAACATAAAGTAATTTTGTAACACCTTTTTTAATATCATCTTTTACTTTAGCTACCTCTGTTTTATTTAAAGATGAGTTTAAAACATGTGCTATTCCGTTATTTTCTGATACACCTCTAATAGCATCAACCTGATTTTTCATCAGTGCAATTAATGGTGAAACTACTATAGCAGTTCCTTCTTTCATTAATGCTGGTAGTTGATAACACAAAGACTTACCCCCACCTGTTGGCATTATAACAAATGTATTGTTATTTGCAACAATACTTTTTATTACTTCTTCTTGTAAACCTTTAAATGTATTAAAGCCAAAAAATTTCTTTAATGAACTATGTAAATCCATTTGCATAAAAACTAAAACTTAAGTAAGAAACAATAAGTATAATATTTGACGAATCTTATTTTTAGTTTAACTTTGCTTGTTTCTTTTATCTAAAGATATAACTTTTTTTTATTTTAATAAAACAAGAAAGATTGAATACTATTTCCATATTAGAAAACGCTAAAAAAATAATTGAAATTGAAAGTAAAGCTATAGCTAACTTAGCAACTTTACTAGATGATAATTTTGAAAAAGCTATAAATTACATATACAATTCTAAAGGTAGAGTAATTGTTACTGGAATTGGTAAAAGTGCAAATATTGGAACTAAAATTGTAGCAACTTTAAACTCAACAGGAACACCAGCTGTTTTTATGCATGCTGCAGATGCTATTCATGGTGATTTAGGCAATGTTTTAGAAAATGATGTTGTAATTTGTATTTCTAAAAGTGGTAATACTCCAGAAATAAAAGTATTAGTACCATTAATTAAAAATTATGGCAATAAAATTGTTGCAATTACTGGTAATGTTGAATCGTTTTTAGGACAAAATGCAGATTTTATTTTAAATACATATGTAGAAAAAGAAGCTTGTCCTAATAACTTAGCACCAACTACAAGTACAACTGCACAATTAGTTATGGGAGATGCCTTGGCAGTAACTTTATTGGAGCTTAGAGGATTTTCAAGTAAAGATTTTGCTAAGTATCATCCAGGTGGTGCTTTAGGAAAACGTTTATACTTAAGAGTTTCAGATTTAATTTTTAAAAATGAATTACCAAAAGTTAATCAAGAAGATTCTATAGCAAAAGTTATTGTAGAAATTTCTGAAAAAAGATTAGGAGTTACAGCTGTTTTAGATAATAATAAAGTAATTGGTATTATTACAGATGGTGATGTTAGAAGAATGCTAAGTAAAACTACAAAAATTGATGCCTTTACTGCTAAAGACATAATGGGAATTAAACCAAAAACCATTCATAAAGATGCCATGGCAATTGAAGCTTTAGATGTTATGGAAAACAATAGCATTACTCAACTTTTAGTGATAGATGATAATAATGATTATGTTGGTGTGGTTCATTTACATGATTTAATTAAAGAAGGTGTTTTTTAATGGCAGAGCAAAAAGAAATGTCTTTTTTAGCCCATCTTGAAGAATTAAGATGGCATTTAGTTAGAAGTGCAGCTGCAATATTTATTCTAGCAATTGTTTTTTTTGCATTTGCAGAACAAGTATACAACCACTTTTTGTTGGCACATATAAAGCCTGATTTTATTACCTATCAGTTATTTTGTGACTTTTTTACTTTTTTTAATATGGATAGTGCTTTTTGCAATATATCTTTTGCAGATAAAAAACTACAAAGTATTAAAGTTACATCTCAGCTGATGAACTCAATATGGTCATCACTTATTTTAGGCATAATAGTTTCATTTCCATACATTTTATGGGAAATTTGGAGGTTTATTTCACCTGGTTTAACAGAAAATGAAATTAAAAGATCTAGAGGATTTATTCTAATTGCTTCTACCCTATTTTTCATTGGAGTTTTGTTTAGTTTCTATGTTATAGCACCAGTTTCAATTCACTTTTTATATAACTATCAAATTACAGATGCTATTCAAAATAGTTTTACTTTAGAATCTCATATTGGTTTAGTAACAAATATGTTATTAGGAGTTTCAATTCTTTTTGAATTACCTGTATTAATTTACTTTTTAACAAAAATTGGTTTAATTACGCCAGAGTTTTTAAAGAGATATCGTAAACATGCATTGGTTGTTGTTTTAATTCTAGCAGCAATTATTACTCCACCAGATGTTGCAAGTCAAGTTATTGTAGCAATACCTATTTTAATATTATATGAAATTGGTATTAAAGTTTCTAAACGCGTTATAAAAAATCAGCAAAAAAATGTCAACAAAAGTCCAAGAGTTTAATGATTATCGTCAAATTATGAACGATAAAATCTTAGCTACTGATAATAAAGTAATTAAGAGAATATTTAATTTAGATACAAATGCTTTTCAAGCAGGACACTTACCTGTAAAAACTAAAGAGTTATTAGGTTTAGTGGCATCTACTGTTTTAAGATGTGATGATTGTATAAAATATCACTTAGAATCATCAATAAAAAATGGTGTAACAAAAGCAGAAATGCTAGAAACCATGGCAATTGCAAATTTAATTGGAGGTACTATTGTTATACCACACTTAAGAAAAGCTTATGAGTTTTGGGAAGCTTTAGAAAAAGAATATAATTTATAATTTAATTAAGATAGCTTAAAAAATCATCCTTTAATTTTACCTTATGATTTTACGTGCAGAAAATATTCAAAAGATTTATGGCTCTAGAAAAGTAGTAAAAGGTATTTCTCTAGAAGTAAAACAAGGTGAAATTATTGGATTATTAGGGCCAAATGGAGCTGGTAAAACAACATCTTTTTATATGATTGTTGGCATGATTAAGCCAAACCATGGTAAAATATTTCTTAATGATAAAGAAATTACAGAAGATGCTATGTATAAGAGAGCTCAAAAAGGAATTGGTTATTTAGCTCAAGAAGCATCTGTATTTAGAAAATTGTCTGTTGAAGATAATATTATGTCTGTACTACAGTTTACCAACTTATCTAAAAAAGAACAAAAGATAAAGTTAGAGTCTTTAATTGAAGAGTTTAATATTGGGCATGTTAGAAAAAATAGAGGTGATTTACTTTCTGGAGGTGAAAGACGAAGAACTGAAATTGCACGTTGTTTAGCTTCTGATCCTAATTTTATATTATTAGACGAACCTTTTGCTGGTGTAGACCCAATTGCTGTAGAAGATATACAGAGTATTGTTGCCCATTTAAAACATAAAAATATTGGTATTTTAATTACAGATCATGATGTTCAAGCAACTCTTGCTATAACAGATAAAACATATTTAATGTATAATGGTAGTATTCTTAAAGAAGGTACACCAGAAGAGTTAGCATCAGATGAAATGGTTCGTAAAGTTTATTTAGGTAAAGATTTCGAATTGAAAAAGAAAAAGATTTTTCAATAAAAACAGCCTATATGCCATAAAATTCCTGAAGAGTCGTGTAAAAAGAACTCTTTACCCCAATCATTTACTACAATTTCTGAAAGTTTGCAGTTTTTATATTTAGAAGTAAGGTCTAAAGATTTTAATTTTTCTAAATATGTTTCAACATTTTCAATTTCTAAAAATAACATAGAATTGTTTATCCAATCTTCTACATTATAGTCTTGCAAGTAAAACCCTAGATTTTCATTAATGTTAAAATAACTCATTTTATCTGAAAGAGAACTTTCTTTAAATCCTATCTCTTTATAAAACTGCTTCGATTCTTTAAAATCTTTAGCACCAATAAATGTACTTATAGAGTTAAACATGTAAAAAGATTATTCTTCTTTAAAAAATTTTGGTTTTTTAATTAAAGACAATACTACATACAATATAATTATAACAGGTATAGATAAAAATGGAATAAACCAAATTAAAGCTATAGACATCAATAAAAATAGATACTTTATGTAATTTTCTGAAAATGAAAACTCTTCAAATTTTAAAGAAAATAAAGGAATTTCTGCATTCATTAAATAACACAACACCCAAGTTAATGATATTAAAAAATAGTTGTTTGCTATTAAATATTTTGCAAATTCAATATCTGAATATTGCTGAATTAATGGCAAAGAAATTACAAACATACTCATAGCAGGAGTTGGCAAACCAATAAAAGATTTTGTTTGTCTTTCATCTATATTAAATTTCGCTAATCTGTATGCTGCTGCTAAAGCTAATAACAATCCTATTAAACCAACATCTAAATGAGTTTCTTCGTTGTAAACTAAAGAGTTTGTGTTTCTATTTAAATTAATATGAATTAACTGAAACATAATTATTCCTGGTACCACTCCACTAGTTACCACATCAGCTAAAGAATCTAACTGTTTACCAAAAGGACCTGCAACATTAAGTACCCTTGCTGCTAAGCCATCAAAAAAATCAAAAAATATACCTAAAAGCACAAAAGAAGAAGCGTATAAAAAGTTTGCTTCTACAGCATAAACTGCAGCAATACAGCCACAAAAAAGGTTCGCAAGCGTAATAATATTAGGAATTTGTTTCATGAAAACAAAAAAGAAGTTTTTTAAATGATTGTCGATAAAGTTAATGATTTTTAATAAATATTCGAATATCATTATATTTAGATTTAAAATCGTGAATTATGCCAGTTTTTGAATCAAATTTTAAACCTACTGTACCATTTAGAAATGGTCATTTTAATACTGTTTATAGACCTCTTTTTATGAAAGACACTATTGTGTATAACAGAAAACGAATTACAACTTGGGATAAAGATTTTATTGATTTAGACTTTTCTACAGTAAACTCAAATACACTAGTTGTTTTAATTCATGGTTTAGAAGGAAGTTCACAATCTAAATACATTATTTCACATGCAAATCATTTTAACAATATTGGTTTAGATACAGTTTGCTTTAATTTAAGAGGTTGTAGTGGTGAAGATAATTTACTTTTATCTACATATCATAGTGGAAAAACAGAGGATGTTGAATTTGTTATCAATTATCTATTAGAACATTACAACTACCAAAACATTGTAATTGTTGGTTTTAGTCTTGGAGGTAACTTAACTTTAAAATATTTAGGTGAACAGGGTAATAATTTATCTTCAACCGTTAAAGGAGGTATAGCAGTATCTGTACCAATCCATATAGAATCTGCAGAAAAAGAGCTAGATAAATTAAAAAACAAATTTTATATGGAAATGTTTTTTAAAACTATGAAAAGTAAAGTTTTAGAAAAGTCTATGAAATTTCCTGAGTTTAATTTAGATAAAAAAAAGCTTTATAAAGCTACAAAATTTAAACATCTAGAAAAGCTTTATACTTGTCCAGTTTTTGGTTTTGATAGCCCTCTTGATTATTGGACCAAAGCTAGTTCTAAACCTCATTTACCTCAAATTAAAGCACCAACATTATTAATAAATGCTAAAGACGATTCTTTTTTATCAAGAGAATGCTATCCTTATGAAGAAGCAAAAAAATCTGATTATTTCTTTTTCGAAGAAACAAAATTTGGTGGGCATTGTGGTTTTATGACATCTTTTAAACCAGAAGATAACACTTGGTTAGAACATAGAATTTCTCGTTTTATGAAACAAGTAATTGAAATTAAAACACATTAAACAATATCTACATAAAACTACTGTTATTTTAATAGGTTTTTAGATATTTGTTTTCGTTAATTATAAGCTCTGTGAAGTATAAAATTGCATTTTTACTTATTGGTATACCTCTCCTTTTAAAAGGACAAGCTTTTAGAAATTATTCCAATGAATTTTTAAATATTGGTGTAGATGCAGCTGCTTTAGGAATGAGTAAAGCAGTAGTTGCAACCACAAATAACGTAAATGCTATTTACTGGAATCCTGCTGGTTTAGTTGGTATTGAAGATTATCAAGGGTCTTTAATGTATGCTTCTTATTTTGCTGGAATTGCAAACTATAATTATGCAGCATTTGCCATACCTATTGATAAAAATAGTGCTGTTGCAGCCTCAATAATTCGATTTGGAGTAGATGATATTTTAAACACCACTGAACTAATTGATAATAATGGAAATATAGATTTTAATAGAGTTAGTTTATTTTCTGCTGTAGATTATGCTTTTAATGTAGCTTACGCTAGAAGATTAATTTTTAAAGATTTAAAAATTGGAATTAATGCAAAAGTTGTTCGAAGAATTATAGGTGATTTTGCTACTTCTTGGGGTTTTGGATTTGATGCTGGTCTTCAATTTGAAAGAAATAATTGGTATTTTGGACTTATGGTAAGAGATATAACCACAACGTATAATACTTGGTCTATAAATGAAGATGAATTCAATAAAATAAGTAATGCTATTCCAGGACAAAATCAAGAGTTACCAGAATCTACAGAAATAACAAAACCTAAAGTTCAGATTGGTGTTGCAAAAACATGGAGAATTAGCCGCTTTTTTAACTTACAATCTGAAGTTGATTTAAATATACGTTTTGCTGAAACAAATGACATTATTTCTAACAGTTTTGCTAGTATAGATCCTGCTGTTGGTATACAATTAGACTATGATGATTTAGTATATTTACGTCTTGGCGTCGGTAATTTTCAATACATTACAGAGTTTGATAACTCTCAATCGCTTTCTACACAGCCTAATTTGGGTTTAGGGTTTAAATATAAAGGCATACAAATAGATTATGCTTTAACCAATATAGGAAGTGTAGGAAATGCTCAATATTCAAACATTTTTTCAGTTACTTTAGATTATAGTTTCTTTAGACGTTAATTATGAAAAGACTTATTTTAGTACTTCTCTTTTGTATCTCAACTTTCCATGTAAATGCGCAACTAAAACTTTCTGTATATTCTGAAGTTAGTATAATAACAGCTGGCCCTGGAGATAAGCTATTTGAAGCTTTTGGACATACTGCTATACGTATTAAAGACCCAATGTTGCGTTTAGATTTAGTCTATAATTATGGAATGTTCGACTTTAATGCGCCAAATTTTTATGCAAATTTTACAAAAGGAAAACTACTCTATAAACTAGGAAGATATCCTTTTAAATTCTTTTTTGATAGTTATAAACAAGACAAAAGATGGGTAAAACAACAAGTTCTTAACTTAAATCAAACTCAACGACAAGAATTTTTTGAGTATTTAGAGAAAAATGCAATGCCAGAAAATGCATCCTATTTTTACGATCCTTTTTTTAATAATTGCGCTACCAAGCCAAGAGATATTGTAAAAAACATCTTACAAGAAAAAGTTACTTTTAATGATTCAGTTGTTGGTAAATCTCAAACTTTAAGAACGTTAATGAATAAAGAAATACCTTGGAATACTTGGGGGAGTTTTGGAATTAATCTAGCATTAGGAAACAAATTAGATCAAGTAATTAAAGCTAAACAATTCATGTATTTACCAGATTATGTATACTCTATTTTTAAAAGAAGTACAATTTTAATTGATGGAAAGCAAAAACCTTTAGTTCTTAAAGAAAGAGAGTTATTAAAATTTCCTGAGATTGAACAAAAAATACAATCATCAAGTCCATTTCTAATCTTTTTAATTATGAGTATTATTGGATTAAACTTAACTTACAGGGACTATAAAAACAAAAAAAGAACAAAGTTATTAGATTTTGTATTCCTATTTATTACTGGACTAATTGGTGTATTACTTGTCTTTTTGTGGTTATTTACAGATCACTCAAATACTCTAAATAATTTTAATGTACTTTGGGCTTTTGCTCCAAATATTATAATAGCATTTTTTGTTTTAAAATCTAATAATCCAAAGTGGTTAAGTCACTATTTTAAATTGCTTATCATTTTATTGGCTTTAATACCATTTTTATGGATTTTTAAAGTTCAATTATTCCCATTAGCTATTATTCCTTTACTTGTTTTTTTAGCTTTTAGGTATTTATATTTAGTTAAGGTAATTAAGTAATTTATTCACTTCTTTTTTGTAATTCTAATAGCTTTTATTGGCTTAATATTTTACTTTTGACAATCAATAAAACTCATCATCAACCATGAAAAAACAGCTTATAGAATGTGTGCCTAACATTAGTGAAGGTAAAGATTTAGCAAAAATTCAAGAAATTGCAAATGTTGTAAAAACTGTAGAAGGTGTTAAGCTTTTAGATATAGATCCTGGAAAAGCAACCAATAGAACAGTAATTACATTTGTTGGTGAACCCAATAGTGTTGTTGAAGCTGCTTTTAGATTAATAAAAAAAGCATCTGAATTAATAGACATGAGTAAACAAAAAGGAGAACATCCTAGATTTGGAGCTACTGATGTTTGTCCTCTTGTGCCAATTGCTAACATAACAATGGAAGAAACAACAAAATTTGCTAGAATTTTGGGTGATAAAGTTGGTAAAGAATTAGGTATATCAGGATATTATTATGAAAATGCTGCTACTTCTTCAACTAGAAAAAACTTAGCTACTGTTAGAGCAGGTGAATATGAAGGTCTAAAGGATAAATTTGCAAACCCAAATTGGAAACCAGATTTTGGACCTACAGAGTTTAATGATAAAGTTGTAAAATCTGGTGTAACTGCCATTTCTGCAAGAGATTTTCTAATTGCTTATAATATAAATTTAAATTCTACATCAACTAGAAGAGCAAATGCAATTGCTTTTGATATTCGTGAAGCTGGTAGAATTAAACGAGAAGGAAACCCAATTACTGGTAAAAAAGTTTTAGATAAAAATGGTGAGCCTATCAGAATTCCTGGTAAATTAAAAGCTGTAAAAGGTATTGGTTGGTATATAGAAGAGTATGGTATTGCTCAAATATCATATAATTTAACTAATATTTCTATTACTTCTATGCATCAGGCTTTCTACGAAACAAGTTTAGCAGCCACAGAACGTGGTTTACGTGTAACAGGTTCTGAATTAGTAGGATTAGTTCCATTAAAGGCAATGTTAGATGCAGCAGACTTTTTCTTGAAAAAACAACAGAGGTCACTAGGCATTTCTGAAGCTGAAAAAATTAAAATTGCTATTAAATCTTTAGGATTAGACGATTTAAAACCCTTTAATCCAGAAGAAAGGATTATTGAGTATGTAATGAACAAAGATGCAGAAAAAAAACTTGCTGATTTAACCATAAAAGATTTTGCAGAAGAAACTGCAGCTGAATCTATTGCTCCAGGAGGTGGTAGTATTTCTGCTTATGTTGGTACTCTTGGTGTTGCGCTTGGCACAATGGTAGCAAACTTATCTGCTCACAAGCCTGGTTGGGATGAAAAATGGGAATTTTATTCTGAATGGGCTCAAAAAGGACAACAATATAAAAATGATTTATTGTATTTAGTTGATGAAGATACTAACGCTTTTAATAAAATAATTGAAGCTTTTAGAATGCCAAAATCTAATGATGAAGAATTAAACAAAAGAAAGGAAGCCATAGAAAATGCTACTAAATACGCAACTGAAGTGCCATTTAAAGTTATGCAAACTGCTTATAAATCAATTGAAGTTATGATGACCATGTTAAAGCAAGGTATGCAAAGCTCTTTATCTGATACAGGTGTTGGAGTGCTTTGTGCAAAAACGGCAGTAACTGGTGCATATTTTAATGTAAGAATAAATGCTAAGGATATAAAAGATAGAACTTTTGTTGAAAAAATATCAAAAGAAGCAAAAGTAATTTTCGACAAAACATTAGAATTAGAAAATGAAATGATGCAAATTATAGACGCTAATATTTAAAACATGATTACTGATGCTATAGAAATAATACCATTTGAAAATCAATATGCAAAAGATTTTTACGATTTAAATGCTTATTGGTTACAAAAGTATTTTTATATAGAACCTTATGATGAAAAAGTATTAAGTCGTCCAGAAGAATATATAATTAAACCTGGTGGTTATATATTCTTTGCTAAATATAATGATGAAATTGTAGGAGTTATTTCATTAATAAATCAAAATACATTTTTTGAATTGAGTAAAATGGCTGTAAACCCTAAATATCAAGGGTTAAAAATTGGTCAGAAATTAATAGATTATGTTATAAATTTTGCACATCAAGAAAACTGGGACAGTATTACTTTATATTCACATAGGTCTCTAGAAAAAGCTATTTCACTATATAAAAAAGTAGGCTTTAAAGAAGTACCAGTTGAAAAAGATGTGTACTATGAAAGAGCAGATATTAAAATGAAATTAATACTATAAAAAACTCTGTACAGCTAATTCATAACCCTTTAAACCAAAACCAAAAATTACTCCTTTTGCATTTGGCGCAATAAAACTCTGATGCCTAAATTCTTCTCTAGCATGTATGTTAGAAATATGTAATTCTACAACTGGAGTTTCTATACTTTTAATTGCATCACCTATGCTAACAGAAGTATGTGTGTAAGCAGCTGCATTTAGAATTATACCATCATAATTAAAACCAACCTCATGTAATTTGTCTATTAATTCACCTTCTATATTAGACTGATAATAAGCTAATTCTACATTCTTAAACTTTAATTGTAGCTTTCTAAAAAATTCTTCGAAAGTTGTTGAACCATAAATTTCAGGTTCACGTTTGCCAAGTAAGTTTAAATTTGGTCCATTAATTATAATTAGTTTCATGCTAATTCTTTAAAGTTGTAAATATATACTTTATTTTTAGCAAATGAAATGGCAGCAAGCGATTAAAGATTATCAATTTTATTTAAAAATAGAAAGAGGACTTTCTAAAAACACCATTGAAAGTTATTCTAGAGATTTAGAAAAACTAGTAAAATTTCTAGATGAAAATAATAGTAACTCCTCTCCTATTAAAATTGATGAAGAATCTATACAAGCTTTTATTTATCATACTGCTAAACTTGTTAACCCTAGAAGTCAGGCAAGAATAATTTCTGGTCTACGAAGTTTTTTCGATTATTTAGTTTTTGAAGATTATCGTAAAACTAATCCAACAGATTTAATAGAAACGCCCAAGATTGGTAGAAAATTACCAGATACTTTATCTGAAAATGAAATCAACTCTTTAATACAAGCTATAGATTTAAGTCATCCTCAAGGTGAAAGAAACAGAACTATTTTAGAAGTTATGTATTCTTGTGGTTTAAGGGTAAGCGAATTGGTTACTTTAAAAATTTCAGATCTTTTTTTTGAAGAAGGATTTATTAGAGTGCTTGGAAAAGGAAATAAAGAACGATTTGTTCCTATTCATTATCAAGCTCAAAAATATATTACAACCTACATTAATGAAATAAGAAACCATATTAAACCATTAAAAGGCTTTAATGACACTTTATTTTTAAATAGAAGAGGGAAAAGTTTAAGTAGGCAAATGATTTTTACGATTTTAAAAAACTTGGCATCAGATATTGGTTTAAAAAAGAAAATTAGTCCACATACTTTACGTCATTCCTTTGCTACTCATTTATTAAAAAATGGTGCTGATTTAAGAGCAATTCAACAAATGTTAGGTCATGAAAGTATAACAACAACAGAGGTATATGTACATTTAGATAAAACATATTTAAAAGAAGTTGTAGAAACCTATCATCCTAGAAAATAAAAAAAGGCTCACTTTTCAGTGAGCCTTTTTTATTGTATTTTTATTATTTATTTAGCTACGTTTATAGCTCTTGTTTCTCTAATTACAGTAACTTTTACTTGACCTGGATAAGTCATATCATTCTGAATCTTTTGTGAAATATTAAATGATAATTCAGCGGCTTTTGTATCGTTAACTTTACCACTCTCAACCATAACACGTAATTCACGACCTGCTTGTATAGCATAAGCTTTTTGAACTCCATTAAATTCAAACGCTATATTTTCTAAATCTTTTAAACGTTGTATGTAAGAATCTAAAACCTGACGTCTTGCTCCTGGTCTTGCTCCTGAAATTGCATCACAAACTTGAATTATTGGAGAAATTAAATACTTCATTTCAATTTCATCATGGTGAGCTCCTATTGCATTACAAACTTCATCTTTTTCACCATATTTTTCTGCCCATTGCATACCTAATAAAGCATGAGGTAACTCACTTTCTGTTTCAGGTACTTTACCAATATCGTGTAACAATCCTGCTCTTTTTGCTAGTTTTGGATTTAATCCCATTTCAGCAGCCATAATTCCACATAGATTAGCTACTTCTCTAGAATGCTGTAATAAGTTCTGACCGTAAGAAGATCTGTATTTCATTCTTCCTACAATTTTTATTAATTCTGGGTGTAAACCATGAATTCCTAAATCTATTACAGTTCTTTTACCAACCTCTATAATTTCCTGATTAATTTGTTTTTCTGTTTTTTTAACTACTTCTTCAATTCTAGCAGGATGTATTCTACCATCTGTTACTAGTTTATGCATAGATAAACGAGCAATCTCTCTTCTAACAGGGTCAAAACAAGAAAGTATAATTGCTTCAGGTGTATCATCAACAATAATTTCTACACCAGTTGCAGATTCTAATGCTCTAATGTTTCTTCCTTCACGACCAATAATACGTCCTTTAACATCATCAGATTCTAGGTTAAAAACAGATACACAGTTTTCAACAGCTTGTTCTACTCCAACTCTTTGTATGGTTCCTAAAATAATTTTTCTTGCTTCTTGTTCTGCTGTAAGTTTAGCTTCTTCTATAGTAGTTTGCACAAAAGCCATAGCTTCTGTTTTTGCTTCATCTTTTAAAGATGCTACCAATTCTTTTTTAGCTTCCTCTGCAGAAAATCCTGATATTTGCTCAAGCATGTCTACATGCCTGTTATGAATTTTTTCAAGTTCATTTTCTTTCTTTTCTAAGAATTCAATTTTGTAGTCGTATTCTTTTTCTTTTTGTTCTAAAGATTTATTAAGTCGTTTATTTTTATCAATTTCTGAAGAAACTAAAGATTCTTTGTCTCGAATTCTTTTTTCTACATCAGACATTTTCTTTTCTCTGGCAAGAATAACTTTCTCATGTTCAGATTTAAGTTCTATAAACTTTTCTTTAGCTTGTAGTATTTTATCTTTTTTAATTGATTCAGCATCTTTATGTGCTTCTTTTAAAATTGCTGCTGCTTGTTTTTTAGTATTATTTAATAACTTTTTTCCTTTGGATTTTTCAATAGCTTTAAAAACTACAAATCCTATAACTGCTCCTATTACTAAACCAATTAGAATAGGAAGTATTGCTTCATTCATGATCTTAATTTATTGTATAAAAAAAGCCTACATTAGATGTGCTTTTAAACTCCAATATGACATAAATAGGATTAACTAGCTGTTCAAGGATCCAATCTAAGTTGGCTTGCTTTAGTAGCTATGACTCATCCTTCATAATAGAATAGTGTTGAGTTTAATAAACAATTACTAATGTAGGCAGTATGTTGTTAATATATTTAAATGAACTTATTTTAAATGAGATTTTACCAAATTGGTAAGCTCATCTATTTTTTGAATAGTTTCTTTCTCTGTAGATTGTTTTTCTAAAGCTGATATTTCTATCTTGGAAGCAAACTGTAAAGCAGACATAGCTAAAACATCTTGTTTATCACTTACTGCATAGTTTTTTTCATATAAAGAAATTAAATTATTTATTGCATTTGCAGCTTTACGCATGCCTTCTTCCTCTTTTGTGTTTTTTACACTTAAAGGATATGTTCTACCTGCAATTACAACATTTATCTTTAGTTTATCCACTTGTAAAAGAACTTTATTCTTGAAGTTGAATTATACATTTATCAATTTCTCTAATTAATGCATTTATTTTCAACTTTGTATCTTTTGTGTTTGTACTACTGCCATCGATAGTTTTAGCAACTTTTAGCAAATCATATTCTTTTTGCTGATCTGATAATTCTTGCTGTTTTTCTAAAAGTTTTTGTTGTAAGGCTGTATTATTTTGAAGCAAAATTTCATTTTCTTTTTTTAAAAATTCATAATTAGAAAGTAAGTTCTGTAACTTATTTTCTAATAAATGAATTGCTTCTATAATATTGGCCATAGTTACTTTTAAAATAAACTATCTCAACAAAGTTAACACTCTCTTTTAAATATTCCAACAAAATATTCTCTTTTTACAATAGAAATCAACAATTAAAATTCTTTGAAAAAATCTATTTTTTATACTTTTATCATAAATAATTGCATTTTGAAGAAAAGTCTATTTTTTATCTTATTAACATTTAAAGTTGTAAGTTATTCACAAGAAAAATACCCAAAAAACTACTTTAGAAACCCACTAGATATACCCATTTTATTATCAGGTTCTTTTGGAGAGTTGAGAAGTAATCATTTTCACTCAGGTTTAGATATTAAAACACAAGGAAAAGAGGGTTTACCAGTTTATGCAGCAGCAGATGGTTATGTTTCTAGAATTAAAGTACAGCAATTTGGTTATGGCAAAGCTTTATACATAACACACCCAAATGGCTATACTACAGTCTATGCTCATTTAAAAAAGTTTGTTCCAGAAGTTGAAGATTACGTAAAATCAGTTCAATACAAAAAAGAAAGTTACGCTACTGGTAATTTGTTTTTTAAAGAAGGGGAATTTCAATATAAAAAGGGTGATATTATAGCGTATTCTGGAGATACTGGTGGTTCTGGTGGTCCTCATTTACATTTTGAAATTAGAGACACAGAAACAGAAAATATAATAAACCCTTTGTATTTTGGAATTAACGTAAATGATACTATACCTCCAACTATACGTGGTTTAAAAGTCTATCCTGTTGCTAGTGACACTAGAATAAATGATAAAAGGCAAGATTTTCAAATTCCCATAAAAAAGAATGCTGATGGTAGTTTTTCTGCAGACAGGATAACCGCTAATTCAAGTATTGGTTTTGCTTTAGATATTTATGATAGATTTAATGGTGCTTACAATAGAAATGGAATTTATAGTCTAGAAATGTTAGTAAACGGAAAATTATATTTTTATTATAATGTAGAAACATTTTCTTTTTCTGAGAGTAAATATTTAAACCTTCATATAGACTATAAGCACTACAAAAAATACAAAAGAAGGTATCAAAAATTATTTAAAGAAAGTTCTAATAAATTATCAACTTATAAGAATCTAATTAATAATGGTAAGCTTACTGTAGAACCTAAATCGAATTATATAGTTTATCTTATAGTTAAAGATTTTGCTGGAAATTCTAGTTCTGTTAGAATTCCAATTTTAGGTAAAGAAAGTAACACCATTTTTGATAAACAAATAGACACAACAAAGTTTAAAGTTGTAGCTAAAAACTTTACTAAATTTAATTTTAATGAGTTTTCTGTAGCTTTTCCAAAGAATACCTTCTATAAAGACGAATATTTAGATATAAAATTTGAAAAAGGTATTGCAAAAATTCACACACCAACTATTCCACTTGATAAGAATTATACCCTAACTTTCAATGTAAAAAAATACAACGATGCAGAAAAGCAACAATTGTATATTGCTAATTTAGAATATCCAAAATACCCTAGATATCAGTACACAAGAAAAAGAGACTCAACCTTTTTTACAACAACAAAAACATTAGGTAACTATACGCTCTTATCAGATAAAATTAAACCAAGAATTAGTTTACTATATTGGAAAAATAATCAATGGATATCTAACTTTAAAACTCTTAAAGTAAAAATTAGTGATATTGGTTCTGGAATAAAAAATTGGAGAGCTACTATTGATGGTAAATGGATTTTAATGGAATACAACCATAAAAAAGGTATATTGACCTATAATTTTAATGATAAAAAATTGGTGGGTAGCAAACATATTTTTAAAATTGTAGTTTCTGATAACGTTGGAAATACGAATGAGCTTTCTGCAACGTTTTACAAAAAACAAGTAAATTAAACTTTGTGAAAAACTTATTATTCTTTCTTTTCCTTGTACCAAGTATTCTTTTTGCTCAAAAAACTACCATTTTAAGAGGAGTAATAAAAAATCAACAAAATGAACCAATTGCCAAAGTTTCCATTAAATATGATGAAAATGGAACAGTTTCAGATGAAAATGGAAGATATTCTATTAGAATTCCAGTAGACAAAGAAATAACTGTTGTATTTAGTCATGTTTCCTATAGAATATTTTCAAAAAAGTTTTTAGCAAAAAACAGAAATGCAATTCGCTTCTCTCCTATTTTAATTCTTAAAACTGAAGAATTAGATGAAATTGTTATAAAAGACAACACTAAAAATGCACAAGGCTTAAAAACTATAGATGTTAATAAAGCTCTAAAAATTGTAGGCCCAAATTCTGGTGTTGAAAATGTTTTAATGACCTTACCTGGAGTTAATAATAACAACGAACTAAGTACTCAATATAATGTTAGAGGTGGTAATTTTGATGAAAACTTAGTTTATATTAATGGAATTCAAGTGTATAGACCTTTTTTAATTAGATCTGGTCAGCAAGAAGGTTTAAGTTTCATTAATACTAATATGGTTCAGAATATCAATTTCTCTGCTGGAGGTTTTCAAGCTAGATATGGTGATAGGCTTTCTTCTGTTTTAGATATAACTTACAGAAAACCAAGTGAAACAAGAACTACTCTAGAAGCAAGTTTATTAGGTGCAAGTGTTACTTTCGAAGGTAGTTTTTTAAATAACAAATTAAGTACAATTACAGGAGTTAGGTATAGAGATAATAGTTTATTTGTTAATAGTAAACAAATAGATGTAAACTTTAGACCTCAGTTTACAGATGTTCAATCTTATCTAGCTTATGAGTTTTCTGATAAATTCATTTTAAAATTTTTGGGAAATTTTTCATTAAACAAATATAATTATCAACCAATTTCTAGAAGAACACGTTTTGGAACTGTAGCTAATCCTTTAGAGCTAATTGTGTTTTATTCAGGTCAAGAGGAAGATAAGTTTTTAACTTTATTTGGAGCGTTATCATCTGATTATAAGATTAATGAATACTTTACTTTAACTACTACTTTATCTAGATACAATACACAAGAGGAGGAATATTTCGATATTGCTGCTCAGTATAATTTAGGAGAAGTAGATTCAAATATTGGTTCTCAAAATTTTGGTGATGTAGAGTTTTCTCAAGGAATTGGATCTCAATTAAATCATGCTAGAAACGATTTAGATGCATTAATAACCAATGCAGAAGTTAGAGGGATTATTAAAAAAGAAAATAAACAGTGGGAATTTGGTATTAAATATCAAAAAGAAAATATAAAAGATAGAATTCGTGAGTGGGAAATTATAGATTCAGTTGGTTTTTCAATAAGACCACCTCACCATTCAGTAAATGATCAACCTTACACTCCTTTTGAAGGCCCAATTGTCCCTTTTCAAAATATTAGAAAAGACAATGAAGTAGATATTAATAGGATATCAGGTTTTGCACAATTTAACCAAAGAACTTTTATAAACGAGCATGAAGTATGGTATAATTTAGGGGTTAGATTTCATAATTGGTCAGTAACAGGTAATAATACATCAGGGAAAAATCAAACTATTATTAGTCCTAGAGCACAATTTGCAATTAAGCCTGATTGGCAAAAAGACATACTTTTTCGTATTTCTGGTGGTTGGTATTATCAGCCTCCATCCTACAGAGAGTTAAGAGATTTTAATGGAGATTTAAATGTTGAAGTTAAAGCACAACAATCTATTCATATTGTTGGAGGTTTGGATTATAGTTTTAACTTATGGAATAGACCTTTTAAGTTAACATCTGAAGTTTACTACAAAGATTTAAATGATATAAATTCTTACACTATAGATAATGTTAGAATTCGCTACAGAGCAGATAATGTTACCCAGGCTTATGCATATGGTTTAGATTTACGTTTAAATGGTGAGTTTGTTCCAGGTAGTGAAAGTTGGATAAGTTTTGGTTACTTAAAAACAGATGAAAATATTAACAACAGAGGTTTTATTGCAAGACCTACAGATCAAAGAATTAAATTTGGAATATTATTTCAAGATTATGTTCCTAATCTTCCAAATTTAAAAGCATATTTGAATTTAGTATTTAACACGGGGTTACCTGGAGGTTCACCTGCTTATGCAGATCCTTATCAATTTCAACAACGTTTAAGAGATTACAGGAGAGCAGATTTGGGTATATCTTATGTTTTTGTTGATGTTAACAAACAATACAAAACTGGTTGGTTGTCTCAATTTAGAGAATTTACAGCAGGAATAGAACTATTTAATATGTTTGATATTCAAAATGCAATTACAAACACTTGGGTAAGAGATGTGTACTCTAAAACACAATTTGGTATACCAAACTTTATGACAGGTAGAGTATTAAATTTTAAAGTAAATATGAGCTTCTAAACTCATATTTACTTTCATTGAATTATCCTAAAATTTGCTCAGCGTGAGCTTTAGTTTTTACTTTACTAATTACTTCTTCAATAATTCCATTTTCATCAATTATAAACGTAGTTCTATGTATACCATCATATTCTTTTCCCATAAATTTTTTAGGTCCCCAAACTCCATAAGCGTTAATAACCTCTTTTTCTTCGTCAGCTAATAATGGATAAGGAAATTCATATTTATTTTTAAAGTTTGATTGTCTTTTAGCAGAATCTGCACTAACACCTAAAACATCATAACCTTTGTTTAAAAACGTTTGATAATTATCACTTAAATTACATGCTTCTGCAGTACAACCAGGAGTACTTGCTTTAGGATAAAAGAATAACACTAATTTTTTACCTGTATAATCAGTTAGTTTTACAGTATTACCATCTTGATCTTTTGCTTCAAATTGTGGTGCTTTATCACCTTTTTGTAATGTTGTCATTTTGTTTTACGTTTTCATTTTTATTGTAAACAAAAATACAACTTATCTTTTCTTAAGAAGAATAAGAGTTCTTACTTTTGTGTTAAATGAAATTAATAACATGACTAAGCAAGAAAAAGTTCAATTTGTTATAGATACTCTTCAAGAATATTATCCAGAAATCCCTGTACCTTTAGATCATAAAGACCCATATACATTGCTTATAGCAGTACTTTTATCAGCACAATGCACAGATGTTAGGGTTAATCAAATAACACCTTTATTGTTTGCAAAAGCAGACAATCCTTTTGATATGGTTAAGATGACTCAAGAGCAAATTAAAGATATTATTAGACCTTGTGGTTTATCACCTATGAAAAGCAAAGGCATTTATGGTTTGTCTAAAATTTTGATTGAAAAATATAATGGTAAAGTTCCACAAAGTTTTGAGGCTTTAGAAAGTTTACCTGCTGTTGGGCATAAAACTGCAAGTGTTGTTATGAGTCAAGCGTTTGGAGTTCCTGCATTTCCAGTAGATACTCATATTCATCGATTAATGTTCAGGTGGAATTTATCTAATGGTAAAAGTGTAACACAAACTGAAAAAGACGCTAAACGATTATTTCCAAAAGATTTATGGAACGATTTGCATTTACAAATAATATGGTATGGTAGAGAATATTCTCCAGCACGTGGTTGGGATTTAGAAAAAGATATTATAACTAAAACAATTGGTAGAAAATCTGTTTTAAAAGATTATTTTAAGAATATAAAATGATAAAAAAAGCCTCAACAACGTTGAAGCTTTTTCCACTCTTAATTCAAATTCAATTCAATGAAACTCTTTGACTTGGTTTTAACAATTGCTATTGATTTCGAAAAATCTAGCAAAAATTGAATTGTTTCTTTTTTAGGTTGCATCTTAATGTTAGATGACTTTCTTGAGTAAAGTTGCATCATATTACTTAGTTTAATTCATTGGTTATAAAACTAGTAACGATACATTTTTTACTTTATTGTTAATTAACCAAAATAATATTATGTTTTTCTATTAATTTTCTCATATTTATTAATGCATATCGCATTCTACCTAAAGCTGTGTTAATGCTAACCCCTGTATTTTCGCTTATTTCCTTAAAGCTCATATCTTTATACATACGCATTAACAAAACTTCTTTTTGTTCTTCTGGCAATTCATTAATTAATTCTCTTACATCAGAAAATATTTGTTCTTGAATTAATTGCTTCTCTGCATTTAGAGAACCATCTTTTAGTATAGAAAAAATATCAAACTCATCTGTATTTTGAAAAGTTGGCATTCTATTATTCTTTCTAAAATAATCGATAACTAAATTATGTGCAATACGCATAACCCAAGGCAAAAACTTTCCTTCTTCATTATAGTTACCTTTTTTTAAGGTTCTTATTACTTTTATAAATGTATCCTGAAAAATATCTTCAGTAATGTCTTTATCTTGAACTTTATTGTAAATAAAACTAAATAATCTTTGTTGATGTCTATTAATTAAGATAGCTAAAGCAGATTCATCTCCTTTAGTGTAATTAGCCACAAGATTACTATCTGGAATAATTTGTTTACGAATCATAACTACTTTATTGAAAAGTTGGGAACTTTTCTCTTATTAATTAATACTAATTTTTAAAGTAGTTTTAAACTATAGACTGTTAATTTTCTGATTCTTAATCAATCAAATATATAATTTATTTTTTAACCCACAAATCTTTTTTACAAATTCAAGACTTAAGTTTTTTCAATTTCATAAATAATAGTAGTATTTTTATAGCTTAATTTTTGCTGAATGAAATTAGATATATCTACTGTAAATCCTAAGGAAAACATAATTATAAAAGGTGCTAAATTACATAACCTTAAAGATGTTGATGTTGTAATTCCAAGAAACAAATTAGTAGTAATAACAGGTTTATCTGGTTCAGGTAAATCATCTTTAGCATTCGATACATTATATGCAGAAGGACAAAGACGTTATGTAGAAAGCTTGTCATCTTATGCACGTCAGTTTTTAGGTAAATTAGATAAACCTAAAGTAGACTATATTAAAGGCATTGCACCTGCAATAGCCATAGAACAAAAAGTAAATTCTACAAACCCAAGATCTACAGTTGGTACATCAACAGAAATTTATGATTACATAAAGTTATTGTACGCTAGAATTGGTAAAACCTACTCTCCTATTTCTGGTAATGAAGTTAAAAAAGACACTGTTTCAGATGTTGTTAATTTTGTGAAAAATTTTAATGAACGCACTAAACTTTTATTATTATCACCTATAAAATTAGAAAAAGACAGGGAATTAAAAACAATTATTAATGTACTAGAACAGCAAGGTTATGCTAGAATAAAATGGAAAAATGATATTTATCGATTATCTGAGTTTCCTTTAGATAAATACAATCATGAAAAGTTATTTTTAGTTGTAGATAGAGTTATCACAAAAGATGATGATGATTTTTATAACAGGCTTTCAGATGCAGTTCAAACAGCTTTTTTTGAGGGTAAAGGTATTTGCTTTATTGAAAACTTAGAAACTAAAAAAATTACTGAGTTTAGTAATAAGTTTGAATTAGATGGTATAACGTTTTTAGAGCCAAATGTACATTTATTTAGTTTTAATAATCCTTATGGAGCTTGTCCAACCTGTGAAGGATATGGCAATGTAATTGACATAGATGAAGATTTGGTAATACCCAACACAGGATTATCTATTTATGAAGATGCAATTTTCCCATTTAAATCTGAATCTTTTAAACACTATAAAGAAGATTTAATTGCTGTTGCTTATCAATTTGATATTCCAATTCATAAACCATGGTTTGAATTAACGGAATTACAAAAGGATTTAGTTTGGAATGGTAATAAATCTTTTAATGGGATTCACCATTTTTTTCAAGCTCTTGAAGAAAAAAGTTATAAAATTCAAAATAGAGTTATGTTATCTCGTTATCGAGGTAAAACCAAATGTACAACCTGTAATGGTAAACGTTTACGTAAGGAAGCAGATTACGTAAAGATTAACAATAAAACAATTTCAGACCTAGTTACACTGGCTTTAGATGAATTAATTGATTTTTTTAAGAATATCTCTTTAAATGAGTATGAAGAAAAAATTGCAAAACGATTATTAACTGAAATCAATAATAGATTAGAATTTTTAACCAATGTTGGCTTATCCTATTTAACATTAAATAGAACCTCAAACACACTTTCTGGTGGAGAAAGTCAACGTATAAATTTAGCTACATCTTTAGGAAGTTCTTTAGTTGGTTCTATGTATATTTTAGATGAACCTAGTATAGGATTACATCCAAAAGATACAGAACGTTTAATTAGTGTACTTAAAGATTTGCGGAATTTAGGTAACACAGTTATTGTTGTTGAGCATGATGAGGATATTATGAAAGAAGCAGATTATATTATAGATATAGGTCCTGAAGCAGGAACATATGGTGGTAAAGTTGTAGCTGAAGGTAGTTTTGATAAGATTTTAAAAACAAATTCTTTAACTGCTAAATATTTAAATTCATCATTAACTATAGAAGTTCCTACTAAACGAAGAAAAACTAAAAACAAAATAGAAATTATTGGCGCTAGAGAACATAACCTAAAAAATGTTAATGTTAGTTTTCCGTTAAACAGCTTAACCGTTATTACAGGAGTTTCAGGTTCTGGTAAAAGTACTTTGGTAAAGAAAATACTATATCCTGCTTTACAAAAAAAACTAAATGGTTATGGAGATAAAATAGGGCAACATTCTTCTGTTGAAGGAGATTTTAACACCTTAAAAACAATTGAGTTTATAGATCAAAATCCTATTGGACGCTCATCACGTTCAAACCCTGTAACATACATAAAAGCTTATGATGATATTAGAGCTCTTTTTGCAAATCAAAAATTATCGAAAATCAGAAATTATAAACCCAAACATTATTCTTTTAATGTAGAAGGTGGACGTTGTGAGGTTTGTAAAGGCGAAGGTGAAGTAACCATAGAAATGCAATTTATGGCTGATGTTCATCTTGAATGTGAGGCTTGTAATGGTAAAAGATTTAAGAAAGAAGTTTTAGAAGTTACATTCGAAGGTAAATCTATTTTTGATGTTTTAAATATGACTATAGATGAAGCAGTTTCGTTTTTTACAGATAATTTAGTTCCAAAAATTGCCAATAAATTAAAACCACTTCAAGATGTAGGTTTAGGTTATGTTAATTTAGGTCAGTCCTCTTCTACTCTTTCTGGTGGTGAAGCCCAAAGAATAAAATTAGCTTCATTTTTAGTTAAAGGAAATACTAAAGACAAAACATTATTTATATTTGATGAACCTACAACTGGTTTACATTTTCATGATATAAAAAAGCTTTTAAATTCTTTTAATGCTTTAATAGATAAGGGTCATTCTATAATTGTAATAGAACATAATATAGAACTCATTAAGTGTGCAGACTATATAATTGATTTAGGTTTAGAAGGTGGTAAAAAAGGTGGTGATTTAATTTTTCAAGGAACACCTGAAGAACTGGTAAGAAACACAAAGTCTTATACAGCAAAGTATTTAAAAGATAAATTATTATTTTAATAAAAAAGCCTTTTCATTTCTGAAAAGGCTTTTTTAAGACTTATATTTTTTTCATTATTATTTCTATGGCTTTGTCTAATTGTGGTGAGTTTCCTTCTAACCTATCTTTAAAATCTTTGCCAACATAAACATCTCCATTTTGACTGTATAAAAATGATGACAAAAAATAGATTAATAAAACTCGTAATGTTTTCATAATAAATTATTTGATTGAATGCTAAAAATAAGTAATTATTAAGTTTTTAGAATCTTAATCTTTTTAAAAACGAATACTAATTCATTTGCCACGAATTCTCATTAACACAAAATTTTATAGTAAGCCACCATTAATTTTATAGTGTATTAATCTTAAAATATAGAAATCATGAAAACATTAGAAAAAAAATCTTGGCTATTTACAACAATTTTATTGTTAGGTATAACATTGGTTAGTTGTAATTCTGAATCAAAAAAAGTTGAACAAAAAACACTTGCAATTAATGTTAAGGAGCAAACAAAAACTGATAAAGTTAAAAAAACAGTAAAAGAACCTATTGTTTTTTTAACTGGTTATGATAAAGGCAATGAAACATTTTATAAAAATGCTAGTGAATATTTTAAATCGAAAAATTACAAAATCGTAAACGGACAATATTCTATTGAAGAGATTATAAATTGGTTGAATAACAATACAAATAATGAAGTTTATGGAGAAATCCATATTGTAAACAAAAGCAACCCTTATAATGGTTTGTCTTTAGAAACATTAGTTAAAGGCGAAAAACTTAGTTCTGAAACTTTAAGGAGAGCTATTGTAAAAGGAGAATTACCAATTTTAAACGAAGCTGTAAATAAAAAAACACAAATTATTATGCACGCTAATGGTTTAGGTGAAAATGAAGATTTATTAAAAACAATAAAAGATGCTTTTTATGCTGATGAATTACCAAATGTTATAGCATCACCTTATTATTCAATATTTAATGGCGAGTTTTCTAAACACTACTTAGCAAAGCCATATTATGTATTTTATCCTACAGCACATTCACCAGGAAAAGTTGATTTATCTAAAGAAATTGCTAAAAAATATCCAAATGAAAAAGACATTAGTTGGTATGATGCTTTAAATAATGAGAATGAAAGATATGTAGGTGAAGCATATTTTACCAAAGTAAACATTCCTATTAAGTTTGAGTTAGACTATCATAATTCAGATGATGAATTACCAAAATTCAAAATAGCTGAAGAAGTGATGGATTTTATAGAACAACATGATGAATTGTATGCACAAGTTAAAAAGTTAAACATACCTCTAGAAAAATTTAGATGGAGATGGAGTGTAAAAAACAGCACATTAATAATTAAAGGAAGTACAACATGTTTAACTGTTTTAAAACCACTCATTAAACCATATGGAGAGTTAGAACACATTAAACCTGATACAAACAACAAAAGATTGTATGAAACACATTAAAATGGAATAGAAATTGTAATTTGTAAAATGTCATTATAACTATAATGGCATTTTATTTTTCTTTTTATGTATTTATTTAAAAAAAATATTGTTTTACTTCTAGTCTTGCTTAACATAACTTGTTTTGCACAACAAGAGTCGTATACTTTTTACAATAAAGAAAATGGGTTTATTTCTGATAAGGTTTCAGCAATAGCACAAGATACTATTGGATATTTATGGATAGGTACAGAAAAAGGCTTATTTAAGTTTGATGGAGATGATTTTAAAAAGGTTAACTCTAAGGTTGTTACTTTTTTAAGTTTTCAAAATAATAAGTTATGGGTAGGTTGTAAAGATGGTCTCTTAATAATTGACAGTAATGAAACCGTTTTTTATGAATCTAAGCAAGTAAATAACATTCTAATTGCAAAAAACGAAGTATATGTTAGCACAAATAAAGGTGTCCATTTATTAAAAGAAAATTACTTACAACCTTTAAAAATTAGTTCAACTATAGATTTTGAAATTGTAAACACCATCATTCAAAACAATACTTCTTTTTATGTTGGAACAAATAGTGGCTTATATAATGTAGATAATCTTAAACAAGTTAGAAATGTAAATAAGATTTTAGATGATGAAGTCAATCATTTATTAAAATTTAATAACTCAATTTTAGTTTGTACTTCAAATCAATTAAAAAAACTTGACAATAAAATAATAAAAGATGTAATTGCTATACCTAATATTTCTAATATTAAAAGATTTGAAAATGTGCTTTGGATAACATCAACCAAAAATGGAGTATCAATTTATAATTTACCATCTTTTACATTTTCAAGAAAAATTAACAAGTACAATCAGTTAACTACAAATAACGTAGGTACTGTTTTTACTAGTATTAACAGTAATTTTTGGTTAGGTTTAAATAATGGATTATACAATATTCAAAAAGCTGATTTAAAAGAACAGGTTACAACTCCTACTCTATTCATTGAGGATTTTAGTGTGAATTATTCAAGCACCAATAAACTTCATTATAATAACAACATAGAATTATCTTCTAATGAAAATACGATCACTATAAGTTACAAAACTGTTGATTTACGTAACCCTAAAAGTATTCAATACAGGTATTCAATTAATAAAAATATATCAAATTGGTCCACAAATAACCAATTACAACTTGCAAACCTCAATTTTGGTACATACAAAATTGAACTACAATCTAAAGTAAAAGATAAAAAAAGCCCTATTCTAAACATAAACTTTACCATTAGTGCTCCTTTCTATTACAATACATACTTTATAATATTAGTTTTTATCTTATTTCTTTTTGTAATCTATTTACTTGTTAATTATAATTTAAATAAGATTAGAAGAAAAAACAGTAAAAGAGTTAAAGAATTAGAATTGAAAAATGAAATTCTTTCTTTGCAACAACAAGCACTACAATTACAAATGAATCCTCATTTTATTTTTAATGTATTAAATAGTATAAAAGCTTTGGGGAATTCAGGAAAATTAGATGAGTTTAACAAAGGTGTAACTCAGTTTTCAAATCTTCTAAGAAGTATCTTACACAATTCAAAAAAAGAAGAAATAAGTTTGAAAGAAGAGCTAAATAATATAAAAAACTACTTAGATCTAGAAAAAAGAATAAGCTCAAAGGACTTCACATATCAAATAGATCTTGATACACAAAATATTGATAAAGATGAAATATTGATACCAACAATGTTAATTCAACCATTTTTAGAAAACTCTATAAAACACGGCTTTACAAATAGTTATAACAATATAATTAAAGTATCAATTAAGCTAATTGCGAATTTCATAAAATTCAAGATTATCGACAATGGTATTGGATTTAGTCAATCAAAAAATAATAAAGTTAACTTAAATAACAACTCTTTAGCTTTAAATATAACTAAAGAACGTATTCAAGCTCTAACTCTACAACATGAGTTTAACATAAGCGACATAAAAACTAATCAAGGATCAATAAACGGTACCCAAGTATCATTCAAAATACCTTTAAAAACAGAATATTAATGAAAAAGCTATCAGTATTTATAGTTGAAGACATACCAGAAGCTTTAGAAATGCTAAGTAATGATATAAAAAAGTATTTCAAAGACTTAGAGGTAATAGGAACAGCAAAAAGCGTTGTAAGCGCTTCAAAACAGTTAAAAACATTAAAACCAGATATAATATTTCTAGATATAATGCTTGGAGATGGGACTGGTTTTGATATTCTTGAAATTGTGCCTGAAATAAATGCTAAAACCATATTTATTACCGCAAATGATGAGTATGCTATTAAGGCATTTAAATTTTCCGCAACAGATTACATACTTAAACCCTATTCGTTAGAAGATCTATCAATTTCTATTCAAAAAGCTATAGAACAAATTCAAATTACTAGCCATCAAATTGAATTTTTAAAAGAAAATATAAAAAATACATACCATAATCAGAGTAAGATATTTTTACATACCACAAATAAGGTAAACATAGTTGACATAAGCACCATTATCTACTGTAAAGCAGATAATAATTACACTACATTTCACTTAAATAGTGGTAGTAAAATAGTTACGTCAAAAACCCTAAAACACTACTCTATACTACTAATTTCATTAGGTTTCATGAGAACTCATCAAAGCTACTTAGTTAACAAGTCTTACATTAAAGAATACATCAAATCAGATGGAGGTTATTTACTGTTAAAAAACAATGTAACCATACCAATTTCAACCAGAAAAAAGAATAATATTTTAGCTGAATTGAAAAAAAATTAAAGTTATATTAACTTTTTTTTTAATTGCGGTTCCCTAGCCAAAATTAAAAACAAAATACAGGCCTTCAATATTTGACCGCTTCTTATTTAAGTAACTATATCTTTAAAAAATATGACCCCCTAATTATACCCATAAAAAAAATCCCCTTAATTTTACCCCTAAAAAAAAAGCCTTTTCAAAATGAAAAGGCTTTTTTGTTTGGGTGAAAGACCGGGTTCGAACCGGCGACCTCTGGAACCACAATCCAGCGCTCTAACCAGCTGAGCTACAACCACCATTTAAGCGATTGCAAATGTAATATGTTTTTAGTTTTAAACCCAAAAAAAAATTGAGGAAATTTAAATTAAATCGTCTAAAGATTTTACAGCGACAAAACGCTCTGTTGTAAAACCTTCTGCTGCCTCTACTCCAATGAGCCTTCCTAAGTCTTTAGCTCTGTAATGTACCGAGTCTAAAAAGTTCTTACTGCTGATTGGTGTATTGGGTTCTTTAGTGTTGGGATTATAGATTTGAGAAGCATAGGCTTTAATCGATTCCATCTTTTGCTCGATGGTGTCACTGACATCCACAACAAAATCTGGATCTATATTTTTCCACTGTATATAATGATATACTACTTGAGGCCTCCATTGTTGTTGGGGACCATTTTCATCTTCTGTTTCAATTCTTTTTAATCCACTCAAAAAGCAAGAATCACTTACTAATTTAGAACCTTTTCCATGATCTATATGACGATCATCTATCGCATTACAGAGTACAATTTTAGGTTGGTATTTTCGAATGGCTTTAATTACTTTTAATTGACTCTCTCTATCATTTTTAAAAAATCCATCCGCTAAATCCAAATTCTCCCTAAAAGATATTCCTAGTATTTTATTAGCAGCAGCGCTTTCTTTTTGACGAATTTCAACAGAACCTCTAGTTCCTAATTCTCCTTGAGTTAAATCGACAACAGCAACTGTTTTACCTTCTTTAACTGCTTTAGCAATCGTTGCTCCTGCTCCTAATTCTACATCGTCTGGATGTGCCCCAAAGGCTAATATATCTACTTTCATCTTATTGTATTTGCTTTAATGCTTGTTCGATATCCTCAATTAAATCAGATACTTCTTCGATTCCAAGTGAGAAACGAATAAGCTTGTCTTCTATTCCAGCTTCTTTGCGCTCCTGTTCACTTAAAAGTGAATGTGAGGTCTTACTCGGTGCAAGCATTGTGCTTTCCACTCCAGCTAAACTGAGCGAAGGCTTTATGAGTTTTAAAGCTGAAAAGAATTCTGAAGAATTGAGCTGTTCTTTAAGCTCAAAAGAGACAATAGCACCAAACTTAGTCATTTGTTCTTTGGCAAGTTCGTGTTCAGTATGACTTTCAAGACCTGGATAATACACCTTTTCAACTAAAGGGTGATTTTCGAGGTATAAAGCCATTGTCATCGCATTATCGCATTGAGCGTTTACACGAAGTGCCATCGTTTTCATAGAGCGCTCTAAGAGCCATACGGTATAATCACTGAGACTACCTCCAAAATTGATAGCGATAGACCATATTTTATCGATGTTTTCTTTTGATGCTGCCACAGCTCCTGCGGCAATATCAGAATGACCTCCCATATATTTTGTTGCAGAGTGAATCACAACATCGATTCCAAAATCATCTGGAACTTGAATAATGGGGCTTGCAAAAGTGTTATCGATAAGCGATATCAATTGATTCTTTTTGGCAAACTCCCCTACCATTTTAAGATCGGTGATTTTTAAAAGTGGATTGGATGGAGTTTCAACATAGACCATCTTTGTATTAGGTCGTAGTTCTCTTTCAAAATCTTCTTTGTTTAAACCGTTTGTAAAACTGTACTCAATCCCAAATCGAGTAAATTCTTTGTGTATAAAGTTAACTGTACCACCGTAGAGTGCATTTTGAAATATAACGTGATCTCCGTGCTTTAGAAAGGCTAAAACAGCAGTGCTTATAGCAGCCATACCACTTCCAAATATCATTCCTGCTTCTTTGTGTTCTAATGCAGCAATCTTTTTTGAAAGACCTTCTTGATTAGGTGTGTTAAAATATCTGGGGTAGCGTTTTACATCGACATTTTCATATGCGAATGAAGAGCTAACAAATATTGGAGATACAGCACCTTTGTGTTGCTTATCTTCCGCTTCGCCGGTATGTACACAGGTGGAATTAATCCCCAAGGGTTCTTGTGCCATGGTTTTATTTTTAATTAAAGATACAAACTTCGTTTCAATCGAAATTCTACGATTTATTCTGAACAGAACGGTATCTCAAATAACTCGTTACTCCCAATAATAAAACTACTCCTAAGGTATACCAAATAAAGTTAGGGGTAATTACTTGATCTCCACTCGCATAAGAATGTAGTCCAGAGAGATAGAAGTTAACACCAAAATAAGTCATCATGATACTTGCATAAGCTATGACACTCATAAAACTAAAGGTCCACTTCCCTCTAAGGCCTGGAATCAAACGAGCGTGAATTACAAAGGCATAGATCATAATTGAAATCAGTGCCCATGTTTCTTTTGGATCCCAACCCCAATAACGACCCCAGGATTCATTAGCCCACATTCCACCAAGGAAATTTCCAATGGTGAGCATCACCAGTCCAACGGTAAGCGACAATTCGTTTAAAACAGTCAACTCCTTTATATTTAGTTCCATTTTCTTTTGGTTGTTCTTATTGATTAACAACATCAAAATCATAGTAACAAATCCAATAATCATTCCAACACTGAGTGGACCATAACTTCCAACGATGATCGCTACATGTATCATCAGCCAATAACTATCTAGTACTGGTTGCAAATTTGCAATTGAAGGGTCAACCCAACTTTGATGAGCAATCCAGAGTAGCATAGAAGCCACAAAGGTTGCAGAAGCGAGACTTAAAGGACTCTTTCTACCCAAATACAATCCCATTCCAAGAGTCGCCCAGGAAACGTATAAAACACTCTCATAGGCATCACTCCATGGAGCGTGTCCTGAAATATACCAACGAACTCCAAGACCAATAGTGTGAATTAAAAAGGAAATTCCAATGAGTATTGCAAAACCTTTAATGGCGTAATTGTATATTTTTCGGTCTTTAAAAATTTGAAATATCAACACTAAGAACATCAATACACCAAACATAATGTTGTAGTGATACAATCTATTAAAAGGATCTGCTTTGTTATATCTGATTTCAACATCAATTTTTTGATCCGAGGGCATCACTTCTGCTCCATTTTGTTTTTGGTTGATTTTAAGAGCTTCTAATACTTTGTTTGACTCTTGGTAATCAGAATTATTTAAAGCATTGTAAAGTGTTGATTTGTAATAGCGTAATCCATTCTTAACAAAATTAGCATAGAGTGAATCTCTAACTTCATAGCCATCTCTTTGATATTCAACATCAGAAATCCATTTGTTGTTCTCATCGTTCACTAAAGGAAATACTTTGACAATTTCTCCAGACAATGCTCTGTTTAAGAGTCCTAATTTAAGATCGATTTCTCTAAAGTCTTTTTGAAATTGATTCGGTGTATTGGTCGCATAGGCCTCTTGAAGGTAAGGGGCTAATTTATACCTCCCCTGTGCATCAAAAAAATCGACCGCTTTTACTAATTTCTTACCCTTTGGAATCCCTATAATCTTGCGAAGACTATCGTTCTTTCCTTGTTTATCTAATGTGATAAACTCAACATTATACCACATTTCAGGGTTGAGTTGCATGGATAAGAAGACCTGATTGGCATCATAACCTTCGAAATGATCCTTGCGACTCAATTTTCTGAGTAATTCAGAAGCATAGGTGTTGATGGGCTTCATACGACCATTATCATCTTGGATGACCAGATAACCAAATTGATTCGCATGCTCCTTATCGACCATATACTCTTTTACCCATTTTAAGGGATCAGATGTGTTTTCTGTTTGGTGCTTATGATCGTCTTCTACAGTTTGTGCTTGAATACCCATACTCATCAAGACCATCAAAACTGTTAAAGCCGCTTTTTTGTTTTTAATTTCATCAATGGATCTAGAAAGCTTTTTAAAGCGAGTTTCACCAAAGAAGAAAATTGCAATCATTCCTATATAAAGTAGAATATATCCTAAATAAGTGATATTGGTTCCCCACCAATCGTGATTTACAGAGAGCACTGTTCCTTTTTCATCTGGATCAAAGCTCGATTGAAAAAAGCGATAGCCTTTGTGATCCAATACGTGGTTCATATAGATATCGAAATCAAATGACTGCTCATCTTCTACTGTAATCTTACTCATAAATGAAGAGTATCCTTTCTCGGTACCAGGATACTTTTCTGCGATAAAATCTTTGAGGTGAATTGCAAATGGCAATTCGTAAACTTTAGACCCATAGCCTACGGTGAATTTTAGCCCCCCTAGTTCTAAGGGTTCTGAATAGGAACTCATTCCCTTTTGTCCTAGAACAGTGATTTCCTCTGATTGGTCCCCTACGGTGATTTTAAAACGAACCGCATCTTTAGCTTCAGCAGCTCCCATTTCAGCTTTGACGATCCCCTTTTTACCGTAGATAATCGGCTCAGGAATCACAAATTGAAATTCAGAGAAATTATAAAGTGAACGCAACTGCAATTCAGTAGTCTGATCCGCTACAACACGATCAGTATATTGATCAGCCATTCTCAAAAAACTTCCCTCAAAAGGAGAATTAATAGAGTAACTACCGTCTTTTAAACTAATATTAATGGCTCCATCGGTGGGAGAATTAAAAGCAAATAATACGTTGTGAATGTTTTCAACAGTTCCTTCTTTGATATAGTGTTCGTCTCTTGATCCAGTAGAAGAAGTAACGATTTTTAAAAATGCCTCTCCATTTTCATCTGCGACAATACCAGATGTCATCCCTGCTCTAAAATCTACAAACTCCATTTTAAAGTCTGTTTGATCAAAGTTTTTCTTCCACGGAAGTGATGATTTGATTGCCTGTGGGGTTACAAGGATGTCGTCTTGAAAATTTCTTCTGAGTATCTGACCGTCCATTTCACCATCAACCATCAATGTTAAATAGGTTTTATCTGAATAAAAAACCTTTTCAGAAACCCCTTCTCTAATGGGCATCATTCCTTCAAAACTGATATAACGAGTTACAAAAGCACCAAGAATTATAAAGATCCAAGCAAGGTGAAGAACAAGAACTGCTAATTTTTCCTTTCTAAGCAATCGATACTTTGCAATATTTCCAATGAAATTAATCATAAAAAAGAGCATGATTGCTTCAAACCAACTCGTATTATAGATCCAAATTCTTGCAGTTTCAGTACTGTACCAACTCTCAATAAAAGTTCCAAGTGCCATTGCAACAGCAAAAGCAATAAACAATACCGCCATCAAACGGGTTGAAAACAAATAATTTTTGATTAAATCCATAGTAAAATAAATAGCAGAGCAAAAGTAAGTACTTCTTATCTACTAAATAAATTTTAGCTTAAAATTTAAGATGCATTTAAGGAAATTGACTTCCCTTTTTGTATTTTCGCTCGTATGATTGAAGTAACTATTATAGGAACTGGAGCTCTTGCTCGAAATTTATATCACGCTTTTATCGAAAGTGATCAGGTCCATCTTCAAATTATTGGTAGATCCAAAGAAGCACTTCAATTTTTCACAAATTCAACTACCACAACTGACTTTAAAAAAGCCAAATTATCTGAAGTAATACTGTTGGCGGTATCAGATTCAGCAATCAAAGAATGCGAAGCTGCTATAGGAGTTCATCAATCGGTGATTGCTCATTGCGCAGGGTCGTTTCCTTTAAACAATTTAACATCAGAAAATGCTGGTGTCTTTTACCCTCTGCAAACCTATAATGACAAAAGTTTTGTCAATTTTGATAGCGTACCAGTTTTACTTGAAGCTAAAAACAAAAAGACATTTAATGCTTTAAAGAATTTGGCTAGCATCCTATCAACTGATGTCCGAGAGCTCGATTCTAACAAGCGCAAAGAAGCTCATTTAGCTGCAGTCTTTGCTAATAATTTTAGCAATTATTTATTTGGTTTGAGCAAAGAACTATTAACTGATTTTGAACTTCCTGGTGATTTATTGAATGAATTAATTCTTCAAACTGCTAAAAATGCAGTAGCTTTTGATCCCAAAATGATTCAATCAGGCCCCGCTAGAAGAAAGGATCTAGAAACCATTGAAGAACATTTAAAAATGATCAAAGATCCAAATCACAAAAAAAGATACGAGCAGTTAAGCAATGCTATAAAAGACCTATATAATGAGTTATAAAGAATACTTACATAAAATTGACACCTTTATATTTGATGTGGACGGTGTATTTACCGATGGAACCGTTCAAATTAGTGAACAAGGACAATTATTACGAACTGTCAGTGTTAAAGACGGTTATGCTGTAAAGCAAGCACTAAACCTAGGATATACCATTTGTTTGATCTCCGGAGGAACAGATCCTGGAGTACAAAAGCGATTTGCTGCACTTGGGGTTGAACATATATACTTAGGAGCTTCATACAAGATGGAGGCCTTTGAAGATTTTATTCATAAAACAGGCACTAAACCAGAAAACATCCTCTATATGGGAGATGATATTCCAGATATTCCACCTTTAAAAGCAGTAGGATTAGCGACCTGCCCTCAAGATGCTGTTCCTGAAGTAAAGGAACTATCCCATTATATATCTCATCGAATTGGAGGTGATGAGTGCGTTAGAGATGTGATTGAACAAGTACTTAAAGTGAGAGGTGATTGGCCTCCTGCTTATGATGCTAAAAACGACTAGTTCATGGATTTGAATTGTAAGGTAGTATTGGGATCTTCTTCTCCTAGAAGGAAAAACTTTTTTAAGGATATGGGAATTGATGTTGAAATCAGGACCCAAGAAGTTGCAGAAGAATATCCAAATCATTTAGTCAAAGAAGAAATCACCGATTACTTATCTATTTTAAAGGCTGAACCATTAAAAAAGGGACTTTCTGATGATGAGGTCCTCATTACTTCGGATACCATTGTATGGTTTGAAAACAAAGCTCTTGGCAAACCATCAGATTATAATCACGCTGTAGAAATCTTAGAGCTACTCTCTGGTAATTGGCACGAGGTCTATACCTCTGTGTGCTTTACTTCTTCTCAAAAACAAGTGGTAGTCAATGCGATTACTAAGGTTAAATTCAATGATATTTCAAGAGAGGACATTGAGTATTACATTAATGAATACCAACCATATGACAAGGCTGGAGCTTATGGAATCCAAGAGTGGATAGGCTTAATTGCTGTCGAAAAAATAGAGGGTTCTTTTAACAATGTTGTGGGTTTACCAACAGCACTAGTCTACCAAACATTAACAAAATTTTGTAATTCCTAAGAACTAAAATATTGTATTTTGGTTCAAAAGGAATTCCATGAACACACGCTCAATCTTTTTTAGTTTACTTCTTTTTTGTAACCTTCATCTGTTTGCACAACAACACAGCACTAAATCTTCTTCTGAACTACATTTAGACTTACAAAAGCTCAATTTCTTAGGAAGAGTGATGTTTGTAGCAGCGCACCCTGATGATGAAAACACACGATTAATATCTTATTTAACCCATCAATTACACGCTAAAACAGCCTATTTAGCAATGACAAGGGGTGATGGAGGCCAAAACCTTATAGGTACAGAGATACGTGAGCTCTTGGGAGTTTTAAGGACAGAGGAACTCAAAAAAGCGCGTTCCATTGACGGTGGAGAGCAGTATTTTACGAGAGCAATTGATTTTGGTTATTCAAAGCATCCAGACGAAACCTTAAGAATATGGGACAAACAAGAACTATTAACTGATATAATCGATCGGATTCGATTGTTTAAACCAGACGTCATTATCAATCGATTTGATCACCGAACTCCTGGCAGTACTCATGGTCATCACACCACATCTGCCATTCTTTCTGTGGAAGCCTTTGATTTAATCGATAATACAAAATTATTTCCGCTCAGAACTGCAACTGAATCTTGGAAACCCAAACGTTTGTTTTACAATACCTCTTGGTGGTTTTACGGATCAGTTGAAAAATTTGAAGAGGCTAACAAAAATAACCTTTTGAAATACGATGTAGGAGTTTATTACCCTTCACTGGGAATCTCTAACAATGAGATTGCCTCCATAGCTAGCAGTCAACACCTTTGTCAAGGTTTTGGAAGACGTTTACAAAGAGGTTCAGAAAACGAATACTTAGAACTCATCAAGGGAAGTAAACTCTCAACAGGAGATCTATTTGAAGGAATTGACACCTCTTGGAATCGAATTAAAGGTGGTCAGGCGATAGAACAACTTCTCAAGCCACTGGAAGAAAATTTTAATTACGCCCATCCTTCATCTCATACTCCTGTTTTACTTCAAGCCTATACCCTACTCAATAATTTAGAAGACAGTTTTTGGAAACGAGAGAAAACAAAGGAATTGATTGATTTTATTTTGGCAGTAAATGGAATTTTTATTGAAACAAATGCAACCAAAGCTTATACAAACCCTGGTAGTGATGTTGAATTCATTCTTGAAGCCATCAATCGATCAAACAATCGAGTAAGCATTCAAAGGGTTGAATCCAATTATCAAACAACGAATTCAATCAAAGAATTCTCACTTGAAAACAATCAAAAGACAAGCACTAAATTAAATGTGCATCTAGACCAAGGAACACCATACAATACTCCCTATTGGCTCGATAAATCCACCGATGGTATTGGAATGTACTCCACTAATAATACCGACTTTATCGGTCTTCCAAATACTCCTAATCCCATAAAGTTTAAAATCCTTTTAACGATAAATGGAGTTGCAATTCCAATTGAAAGAACTGCCGTCCATCGCACTTCTAAACCTGACAAAGGGGAACTGCTAACAAATTTTAGTGTTCTTCCTAAAATTAGCTTAGAATTCAAAGACCAAGTGAGTCTCTTTACCGATTTACACCCCAAGACCATTCAGGTAGAAGTCAAAGCGCTCAGCAATTCTATCGATGGTGAAGTCTATTTAGAGATTCCCGACTCATGGAGTATTGAACCTAAAAAACACATATTTGACTTTGAAAGCCAAGGCGAATCGCAACTGTTATCTTTTAAACTGACTCCATCCAAAACCCAGGGAAGCTATACCATCATGGCTAAAGCAAAAATTGACAATCAGATCTTCGACAAACAACACATAGTTATTGATTACGATCATATACCCAAACAAGATGTCTTACTACCCGCCTCATTTAAAGCAGTTAAACTCTCCATTGAAAAAAGAGGAGAACGTATCGCTTATATCATGGGAGCTGGAGATCAGATTCCTGAGAGTTTAGAACAAATTGGATATCAAGTCGACTTAATTTCTATAGAATCGATTACTTCAGATCTTTTAGAAGCCTATGATGCTGTAGTTTTAGGTATAAGAGCCTACAATGTCTATCCTGAATTGAAAACTAAACAAGCCATATTACTGGATTATGTTTATAAGGGAGGAATCATGATTACCCAATACAACACCAGTGGAAGATCTGGTTTGGATTTATCAGACGTATCACCCTATTCGCTTCAATTGTCAAGAGATCGTGTTGCTGAAGAAAATGCAGAAGTTAGATTTTTACTTCCTAAACATCCTGTTTTAAACTATCCCAATAAAATTACTGAGGGAGATTTTGACAATTGGGTTCAAGAAAGAGGCTTGTATTTTCCAAATCAATGGGATTCTAAATTCGCCGCACCATTGGATATGAACGATTTAGGTGAAACTCCAAAACAAGGTAGCTTATTGATTGCTCCTTATGGAAAGGGAACCTATATCTATACAGGTATCAGCTTCTTTAGAGAACTACCTGCAGGAGTTGCGGGTGCTTATAAACTATTTGCAAACCTATTATCACAAAACAACAATTAATATGAAGTGGAAATCTTGGTATGGTCTGGTACTAGCTGCAAATGCGATCTATATACTTTTGTTTTACCTTTTAATGACTAACTACTAATATGAGCACTATTGATTGGATGATCCTTATAGGTACACTATTGTTCATTATTGGATACGGTTATTGGAAAACAAGAGGGGCTCAAAGTGTAGAAGATTATGTACTCGCTGGTAACAACACTCCTTGGTGGACGATCGGTTTGTCGGTCATGGCCACACAAGCATCTGCAATTACATTCTTATCCACTCCTGGACAGGCCTTCCACGATGGAATGGGATTTGTTCAGTTCTATTTTGGACTTCCCTTGGCCATGATTGTCATATGTGTGGTGTTTATTCCTCTTTATTACAAACTTAAGGTTAGAACAGCCTATGAATTCTTAGAAAATCGCTTTGGAGTTCAAACAAGAACGCTTACTGCCCTACTCTTTTTAGTGCAAAGAGGTCTTGCTGCTGGAATTACCATCTTTGCACCGGCTATTATCCTATCGGCTATTTTGGGTTGGCCACTTCGAATACTGGTCATAATCATTGGAATATCGGTGATGATCTATACCGTAAGTGGTGGAACCAAAGCAGTAAATGTGACTCAGAAACAACAGATGTTTATCATGTTTTCTGGAATGACACTCGCTTTTTTCTACATCTTAAAGAGTTTTCCATCTGAGCTAAATTTTAACAATGCACTCTCATTAGCAGCAGTACATGACAAACTCAATATCTTAGATTTTAGTTTTGATACCAGTAGTAGATATACCATTTGGAGCGGACTCACCGGAGGATTCTTCTTAGCATTGTCTTATTTTGGAACAGATCAAAGCCAGGTTCAACGCTATTTAACAGGTAAATCCATCAGAGAAAGTCGTCTTGGACTTATCTTTAACGGACTCTTAAAAGTGCCTATGCAGTTTTTCATATTGCTAACAGGTGTTATGGTCTTTGTTTTTTATCAAATCAATCCAAGCCCTATTCACTTTAATCCCTTGACCAAAGAGCGTTTGATCGAATCTAATTACAGAGAAAACTTTAAGGCATTAGAGGGCAAATATCAAAATCTTGAAAAGGATAAAAAGAAAGCACAATTAAATTATATCGAGGCTTTAAATTCTGAGGATGAATCACAAATAAACAGCACTAAGAAAGTCCTTAAGTCCATCGACTCAGATGAAAAATACTACAGAAAAGCTGCAAAGGAACTCCTTGAAAAAGCAGCTCCAGAACTAGAATCTAACGACAAGGATTACGTATTTATACATTACATACTCAACAATCTACCCATTGGCCTGATCGGTTTACTTCTAGCTGTGATTATGTCGGCTGCGATGTCATCTTCAGCCTCTGAACTCAATGCTCTTGGAACAATTACTGCAATTGATCTCTATCAAAGGCATCACAAGAAAAAAGAAAACGCAGAACACTATCT
>JABXIJ010000015.1 GCA_013373105.1 Flavobacteriaceae bacterium
AAGCCCCAATACAGCAATGTATTGGGGCTTTTTTTGGTTAAAAATAGGTGTTATTGCGTCCGTACGCAATTAAAATTGCGTCCTGATGCATTATAACTTGCGTCCTGATGCAACTCATATTGCCTCTTGATGCAGTTAAAACTACCTCTTATACCACCAAAAAAGGACACTTTCATGGCTGAAAATTGCTTTTTTTAGGTAGTTTTTTGGTTTTTTTAATAATTGTATGCGTTTGGGCTACATTGCACCCCATTCTTTTAACGAATTTTCGTTCATTTTTACATAATCTGCATTACCTACTTTTTTAGCTAATTCTAACGATTGTTTAGCCGCAGCAATGGCAGTTTCTTTTTTACCAGCTTTGGTGTGTATTAACGATTGTTGTCTAAGCATCCAGTATTTAGGGTCATTTTTACCCATTTCAACAGCTTTGTCAATCCACTCCACTGCTTGGTTAATATCTTTATTTTCAGCTAAGTAATATACAGCAGCATCATAAAATGCTTTTTCATTTGGGTTGCCTTTCATTACAGTAGCTATTGAAGCCATAACTGTTTTGTCTGTAGGTACTGTAAACGGTACACCAACATACGTGTTTTCCCAAAGAATACCTAAAACTCCAGCACTATTGGTTAATTCGTCAAATACCATCATAAACGATTCTACTGGCATTGGCATTTGCTCAGATTTTGCAGTGGTTTTAGCCACTACTAAAGCGTCATCCCAAGTTTGAGGAGTACCCCAGTTGTCTGTTTTACTATACAGCATTACTTCCCAGCTGTCTTTACCTGGCTTTGTATAAATAGCATATTTACCAGCAGGAACTGTAGTTTCGCCTAAAGTAATTTCAGTATCAAACTCAATAGTAGTGTTTGCATTAGCACCTGTTCTCCATACTTTGTCAAAAGGTACTAAATTTCCAAAAATGGTTCTGCCTTTCATACCAGGTCTAGAGTAATTTAAGGTAATGTTTGTTAAACCTACCACTTGTTTGATAGTAGTAGCAGGGCTTGGCTGTGGGGCAGCAATTTTAGCTGGGGCAACTTTTTCTGTTACTTCTTCTTTTTCTACTTCTTTTTTAGTTTCATTTTGTACACATGCTACTAAAAATAAAGTAAATAAAACGCTTATCCCTAACGGTTTAAATAACTGTGTTTTCATATATAATTAGTTTTCTTTTATATTTTAAAATTACAATTTCAAAATTGGTCGTTTGTTAACAAAAGCATAAAATAAGACCTTGTATCTTTGTGTATTATAAACTTTATTATGAAATCTATAAGTATTTTGGGTTGTGGCTGGCTAGGTAAAGCCTTAGCAGTTGCATTGCTAAACAAAGGTTATTTGGTTAAAGGTTCTACCACTACTATGGCTAAAATAGAGGTATTAAGAAAATTAGGCATACAGCCTTTTTTAATTGATTTGGCTATAGCTAAAAATATCAACGATTTTTTAAATACCGATGTTTTAATTGTTGCCATTACTCATAAAGAATTAAACGATTTTAAAGGCTTAATCGAACGTATAGAAAAGTCATCGGTTAACCGTATAATTTATAGTAGTACTACTTCTGTATACCCTAGCTTAAATAAAGTAACAACCGAAGAAGACGAAACTTTAGAAACAATACATTTTAAAATAGAAGAGTTGTTTAGAAATAGTATAAACTTTAAAACTACAGTAGTACGCTTTGCTGGTTTATTTGGTGGCGAAAGGCATCCTGCAAATTGGTTTACTAATGGCAGAAAAATTCCACAGCCCAATGGTTTTGTTAATATGATTCATTTAGATGATTGTATTGGTATTCTAATGCGAATTATCGAAAAAGATTGTTTTGGAGCTCTGTTTAATGCTTGTGCAGATCATCATCCAACTCGAAAAGAGTTTTATACCTATGTTAAAGAAAGTAATAATTTACCTACCCCTGAGTTTGAAAAAAATGAAGCGTTAGCTTGGAAGATAGTTTCATCTAAAAAAGTACAAAAAGCATTAAATTATACCTTTAAGCACAAAAATTTACTAGCCATTTAAGGGGTTGCTTTTTGGTATTTTCTTTTTCTAAAAAAGGTATATAATAAACCAAATGCAAACAGCAATACTAAGGGTAATACAACATTTATAAACTGCCAAAAATTACGTTGTTTATATGCTTTTTGCTTGTCTAGTAAGTTAATTGTAAGGGTTTTGTTTCTAAGTTGAATTAGGCCAGAATCGTCTAATAAATAATCTACAGCATTTATTAAAAAGTCTTTATTACCAAAGGTTTGGTTGGTCCATTTATCTCTATTTAAATCAAAAGGTTTGCCTTTAAGGAGTTGGTTTTTTCCTACATCGCCATCGGCAATTACAATCATTTTATTCTGAGTAGCATCTGCTTTAAATAAGCTAGTTTCAAAAGGCTTAATTCTGTTTTTGTAAGCCGATTTAAAATTGCCTTCTAGCAGTACCGCCAAAAGTTGGTTACCCGCTTTGTATTGGTCTTCTGTAGGTTCTTCTGCAATAGATTGTAATTCTATAAAAGTAGGTGTACCCACCTTTTGGGTTAAGGGCGAACTTACTAATAAAGGTGTTTTTACAATGCTATTTTTTAAAGTGTCTATTTGGTTTGCAAACTGAAATCTTATGGGTGCTGTGTTTTTTGTAATGGGATGATTTGGATTACCACCTACCAAAGGATGGTAGTACCAATCTAAGTTTTGAAATTGTGTTTGGTTACCAACCCTACCTGTAGCCAATGCAATTTTAGCCGCATATAAATCTTTAACCAAACTTGTGTTTATTCGAACACCATACGAAAATAACAAGTCTGTTAGGTTTAAATCTCTTGGGTAGGCAAGCATTTTACCAGTAGCTAATAAACTGTCTTGATCTGCTTGTACATTATCTAATAACCACAAAGTTTTGCCACCATTGGTAATAAATTGATCTAAGGTAAATTTTTCGGCCTCTGTAAACTTTTCGGTAGGCTTAGTAATTATAGCTAAATCTAAATTGAGTACATCTTTTAACGTTTGTTGTGGATTGCTAGCTACAGAATCTAATGTGAATTTTGCTAAGTTGTATTTTTTAGCAATTTCACTTAAGTAGCTGTATTGATAAATATCGGCTAACTCACCATTGCCATAAAGTACAGCTACACTTTTTTTCTGTTGTTGTGTAATTAAATGGATGCCATTAGAAAAACTATACTCTAAATTTTCTACAGCTTTTTGCAATTGTTCTTCTTGGCTAGCTACAATACCATCTGGTAACAACGATACCAATTGAGTTTTACTCTCGTAATTAATTTCTGCCCAGGGAAAAATAATGGCTTCAGATAATTTACCATCTTCTTCAACCGTAAGCTGACTAGGCATCATGCCTTTTTTTATTAAAGCTTCGCGCTCATTATCTGGGTTTTCGAAATGAATGATTACATTCTTATTCTCGGCACTTAATTCTTCTAAATACTGCTTGGTTTCTAATTGCAAACGTTTAAACTCCGCAGGAAAATCGCCCTCTAAATACACAGTAATATACAATGGCTTTTCAACCTTGTTTAAAATATTTTTTGTGGTTTTAGATAGGGTATAACGTTGGTCTTGCGTTAAATCGAACCTTTTGTAAAAAAATTGGTTTACACTATTTAAAACTAGTAACCCAAGTATTACTAAAGCTGTATTTTTTACTTTGTTATTCATGGGCTAATCTTGCTTTAGTAATGAATAAAAAGAAAAAAGTAACACTTATAAAATATATAATATCTCTGGTATCTATAACTCCTCTAGAAATGCTTTTAAAATGCTCGTTAATTCCTAGTTTTTGTAGGGTTATACTACCATTCATAAGTGCTGCAAGGGCGTCGAAACCATAGTATAAAATAAAAATAATAAAAACGCTACCTATAAAAGCTACAATTTGATTTTTAGATAGGGTAGAGGTAAAAAGCCCAACAGCAGTATACGTAGTTGCTAAAAAAACTAAGCCGATATAAGAACCTATGGTAGAACCAAAATCTATATTCCCAACAGGGTTGCCCAATTGATAAACTGTAAAAACATATACCAAAGTTGGTACTATAGCAATGGCAACGAGTAACAACGAAGCCCAAAACTTACCCAATACAATTTGCCAATGGGTAATGGGTTTGGTTTTTAACAACTCTATGGTACCAGCGTTGTATTCGTCTGCAAAACTTTTCATAGTAATAGCAGGAATTAAAAAAAGAAAAACCCAAGGCGACAGGTAAAAAAAGGCATTTACATCTGCAAAACCTGCATTTAAGATGTTAAAATCATCATTAAAAATAAATAAGGACAAACCATTTAATAGCAAGAAAATACCAATAACCAAATAGGCTATTAGACTTGCAAAAAACGAATTAATTTCTTTTTTAATTATCGACAGCATAACTACTTTAAAAGTTTTAAGGTAAGCTAACTTTTTTATCGACACTCCAAGCCAAGGGCTTGTCGTTAAAATAGGTTTTGGTTTGTGCCCAAGTAGCTTTAAACAACGCAGAGTTTCGATAATTTTCTAAATCGTCTTCTGAGTTCCAGTACGAGTAGGTAAAAAAGATTTCTGGATTGTTTTTATCTTGATAGAGTTCTAATAATTCACAACCTTTATTGGCTCTAATTAATGCTTTCTTTTCATCGAACATTTTTAGGAATGCTGGAATGTGTTTGGTGTGAAAACTCATTTTTACGATACGTACAAACATAATTTAATTTAGTATTGTATAATTTGGTGAAGCTTCTTTATAAAAATCGATAGTAACTACATCTCTATATTCTAAACCTAATAAAGACGAAGCACCACCAACTGTTTTTAAGTTGCTTCTATAAATGGCAATTTCTAAATAACCAGCAGAATTAAATAAGGCCAATTTTTCGCCATGAAACTGTTTGCTTTCTTTACTACTTGTGCCTTCGATTTCGTTGTATCTATTGTATATTTTTTGAAACGTGTAACGAGAAGCTTTTAGGGTATACTCACTTCCTTTACCTACTTCTTGAAACATTTTCTGAGTAATGTTGGTAATAACATTACCATAATTGTCTATGTACAATACTCCGCCTATAATTTGATTTTGCTCCAAATTTACTTTAGGCTGAATTTCTACTAACTTTTTATAATCGAATATTTCTTTACCAATAACAGTTAAATTACCCCCTCTAGCAATAAAACAGGCAACTTGTACAAATACATCTAACACAGGAAAACTGCTTTCTATTCTATCGTGTATGTTTATTTCTACAATTTTAGTAGGTTGTACTTCAGAGGCTATCATAGAAATTAACCCATTATCTGGGCATACAAAATAATGGCCATCTAATTCTAGCGCAATGTGTTTATTGGTTTCGCTAAGTTCAGAATCTACACCCACAATATGAATAGAACCTTTAGGAAAACTCTTGTACGAGTTTTTTAAAATGTAGGCGGTTTCTGTAATGTTAAACGGAGAAATTTGATGCGTAATGTCTATAATCTTAGCATCATTCAATTCTGTATAAATAGCACCTTTTACTGCGCCCACAAAATGATCTTTAGTGCCAAAATCTGTAGTTAAGGTAATAAATGCCATTACTGCTTATGCTGTTAATTAATTGTGTAAAAGTTGTTAACTATTTTAAGCAAATCTAATCAATTTAGAAGTTTTAATTACTATTTTTAATTAAATAATTCTGAGTCAATCAATCCTAAAAATTAAACATTTGAACGAACGCATTATAGAGTTAACGGAAATAAACCCAAAAGATTTTTTTGGTACTCAAAATAGTACAATAGCACAATTAAAAACGTACTTTCCGAAAATTAAAATTGTAGCAAGAGGGTCTAAGCTTAAAATTTATGGTGAGGCCGAAATTTTAGACGAATTTGAAATTCGTTTCGAACGATTAATCAAGTATTTTAATCGATATAATAAGTTAGACGAAAACAGTATCGAGCGTATATTAACTTCTACAGGTAAAGAAGAAAAAAATGATGCTTCTAAAAATACCAAAGATGTTTTAGTACACGGTGTTAATGGTAAATTAATTCAAGCACAAACAGAAAACCAGCGTAAAATGGTTACACTAATGGCAAAGAACGATATGCTTTTTGCTGTTGGTCCTGCTGGTACTGGTAAAACCTATACTGCTGTAGCTTTAGCGGTTAAAGCATTAAAAGAGAAAGAGGTTAAAAGAATTATTCTTACAAGGCCTGCTGTAGAGTCTGGAGAAAATTTAGGATTTCTTCCAGGAGATTTAAAAGAAAAATTAGACCCTTATATGCAACCTTTATACGATGCATTACGAGACATGATTCCTCATGAAAAGCTACAATCGCATTTAGAAAAAGGAGTCATTCAAATTGCACCTTTAGCGTTTATGAGAGGTAGAACATTAGACAATGCCTTTGTAATTTTAGATGAAGCACAAAACACTACACATAACCAAATGAAAATGTTTTTAACCAGAATGGGTATGCATGCAAAATTTATTATTACCGGCGATCCTGGTCAGATAGATTTGCCTCGTAAGCAAGTTTCTGGTTTAAAAGAATCGCTTTTGGCTCTTAAAGATATTACAGGAATTGCCCAGGTGTATTTAGACGATAAAGACGTGGTAAGACATCGATTGGTAAAGAAAATTATAACGGCTTATAAAAGCATAGAAACTGAATAATTTTTACAAATTATTTTTCTGATACTTGAATAGGTATGGTGCTTTTTTAAAGTTATAATTTCCATCAAATTTTTATATTTTAAGAAAATAAATCATTAAAATTAAACTTACTTTTGTGCAAAATACTTTTTATGAATACTATTAATGAAACCAATTTTAATTTTCCAAATCAAAAGTCTGTTTACAAAGGAAAAGTAAGAGAAGTTTACAATATTAATGACGAACTTTTAGTAATGATAGCCTCAGATAGACTTTCTGCATTTGATGTTATTTTACCTAGACAAATTCCATTTAAAGGACAGATACTAAATCAGATTGCTACTAAAATGATGAAAGATACAGAAGATTTAGTGCCAAACTGGTTAATTGCGAATCCAGATGAAAATGTAGCTGTTGGTCATTTATGTACTCCTTTTAAGGTAGAAATGGTTATTCGTGGGTATTTATCTGGGCATGCAGCTCGAGAATACAAAGCTGGTAAAAGAACCTTATGTGGTGTAGCAATGCCAGAAGGTTTACAAGAAAACGATAAATTTCCAGAACCAATAATAACACCATCAACAAAAGCCGATAATGGCGAACATGATGAAGATATTTCTAGAGAAGACATTCTTGCAAAAGGTATTGTGGCAAAAGAAGATTACCTAGTTTTAGAAGATTATACTCGAAAACTCTTTAAAAGAGGTACAGAAATAGCTGCTAAAAGAGGGTTGATTTTAGTAGATACTAAATATGAATTTGGTAAAACTAAAGATGGTAAAATTGTTTTAATTGACGAAATTCATACACCAGATTCTTCACGTTACTTTTATGCAGATGGTTACGAAGAAAGACAACAAAAAGGCGAAAAGCAAAAACAATTATCTAAAGAATTTGTTCGTCAATGGTTAATAGAAAATGGTTTTCAAGGAAAAGAAGGGCAACAAATACCTGAAATGACAGACGATAAAATTCTTGAAATATCGAACAGGTATATTGAGTTATTTGAACAAATTACAGGAGATACTTTTGTAAAAGCACAAACAGATAATGTTTTAGAAAGAATTGAGCAAAATGTGAAAGCTTTTCTAGCTCAATGAAAACAGCAAGCATAAAACAGTTAAAAGATGAACTCAATTTTAAGACGCAAAGCGAATTAAAAGAATTGTGTTTGCATTTAGCTCGTTTTAAAAAAGAAAACAAAGAACTACTTACCTATTTGTTATTTGAAGCACATGATGAGGAAGCGTACATTATGGGTATTAAGCAACAAATAACATTAGAGTTTTCAGAAATTAATACCAAGAGTTTTTTTTACATTAGAAAAAGTGTTCGTAAAATATTGTCTCAAACAAAAAAATACATACGCTATTCTAAGAAAAAGGAAACAGAAACAGAACTGTTGTTGCATTTTTGCAAATCGTTACAAGAATTTCATCCGAATTTTAAGAGAAGTCAACGATTACAAAATGTTTTTGATGCACAAATTAGAATGATTAAAAAGGCTATAGACAAACTTCATGTAGATTTGCAATACGATTATAAAATTGAATTAGACGAATTGTTAGGTAATGGCTAAAAGACCTGTTTTAAAAAATATTATTTTAAAGGATACCTTAGTTACTGAAAACTTTCAGAACGCTACTATTCGCGCAATAATTAAAATGCAACACCAAACGCTAATAACTTTATTGAAAGATAATTTAACACGAAAAAAAATTAACGTTTCAGAACTTTCTTCAGATAAATTAGTTGGGGTAATAAAAACCACACTTAAAAAAGATAATACTTTTAAAAAGATTTTACATGGAGTTATAATAGGGCAATTCTCAGATTCAGAATTAAATGTATACATAGAAAATTCTTCGGAATACAATAGAAGAATACTTCAAATTATTACGCAAAGATATTCAGATTCAGTTACAGAAATTATGTAAAAATAAAAACCGCTACAAAATGTAGCGGTTTCAATCAATCAACCAAAAAACTTCTTTTATAACTTCGCAGGAAATGCGAATACTTTGAGAAGTATTTACTTTAATACTACTTAACTTTAATAATACATCAAAGATAAAACTTAATTGTTTAATAAAATGTTAAAAAGAGTAAACATTTATAAAGTCTTATTATTATATTATAATAGTTACTTATAGTTTTTATTGTGGCATTACTACTGTATCAATAGCATGAATAACTCCATTAGATGCTTCTACATCAGTCAGTATAATTGTAGATTTACCGCCTTTAGCATCAGTTAAAATAACTTTTCCACTATCAATAGTAGCTGTTAAATTGTTTCCTTGTACAGTTTTTATTACAAACTTGCCATTATTGTCTTTTATTGCTTGTATAACCTCTTTAGCTTTAAACTTACCAGCTACAACGTGGTATGTTAAAATAGCCGACAATGTCTTTAAGTTTTCTTTTTTCAATAATGTGCTAACAGTCCCTTCTGGTAGTTTGTCAAAAGCATCGTTTGTAGGTGCAAATACTGTAAAAAGACCCTTGCTGTTAAGTACGTCTACTAAACCAGCTGCTTTAACTGCGGCTACTAAAGTTGTAAAGTTTTTGTTTGCAGCAGCTACACCAACAATTGTTTCTATTGTCTTTATTTCTTTAGTTTCTTTTTTCTTTTTTATTGGATCTTTTTCAGTAGCAAAGCTTGTTCCAACAATAGCTAATGTAAAAAATGCTGAGGTAATAATTTTTTTAAGTTTCATAATCTTGTGTTTTAAGTTCATAGCAAAGTTAACTTAGATTAAATCATATTATGTTTAATTATATGTTAAATAAATTAAACAAAACCTTAAAGTTATGATTTAAGTTACATAAGCAGGTATTTCCAAAGAATTCTTAAACTTACAAAAGCAATTAAAAGCGCAGTAGCTTTTTTTATTTGCAAGGGAGTAAAGTAGTTTTTACTTAGTGTGTTGCCAATTAACCCTCCTACAAACACTGTAACTAATAATAGTCCTGTTAAATTCCAATCAATTTCAAAAGAAGGGTTGTTTACTTGTCCAAATAACCCAGCAATAGAGTTAACTAGAATAAATACACTAGAGGTTGCCGCAATTTTTTTTGGTGTATCCCATTTACTTAGGTGTAGATAAGGAGCTAAAAAAATGCCTCCACCTATACCAACCATACCCGATATAAAACCAACAAAACCCCCAATAGCTGAGTTTTTAGAATAGTTAACAGTTGCGCTTTCTTCATCAGATTTAATTTTATTAGATAGCCACATAGTAACCGCAGCAAATAACAGTGTAATACCTAACAGAATAAAAAAGAACTGTTGTGTAATTTTTAAAAACCCGCCAACATAAGATAGAGGAATGCTAAATAAAATAAGAGGGATAATTTTTTTCCAATCTATATTTTTCTGTTTATGAAATACATACACATTACTAATTACAACAACTACATTACACAATAAAGCTGTAGCTCTAATTTGAGTAAAGGCTAGGCCTGTTAATGCTAAAATAGCTAAATAACTTGAGCCACCACCAAAACCAACTGAGGCATATAAAACTGCAACACAAAAAAAAGAAAAGCAGATATAAAAGAGTTCCAATTTAAATTTGTTAATTTAGATACAAATATGGTTATAATTTGTTTATAAAATGAATTGGTTAACCAACTAAACTTTAAAAAGTATCTTACGTTTATTTATAAGTTATGAGTAATTATCACATCAAAAATTTTCCAGAATATTATCATGTATATCGAAATTCGGTTAGAAATCCAGCGTTGTTTTGGGAGGAAATAGCAGAAGAGCATTTTATATGGAAGAAAAAATGGGATAAGGTGTTAAGCTGGGATTTTACCAAACCAGAAGTTAAGTGGTTTGATGGTGCTAAATTGAACATTACAGAAAATTGTATAGACAGGCATTTGGCAACTAGAGGTAATAAAACCGCAATTTTATTCGAACCTAATAACCCAAATGAGCCCTCAGAACACATTACCTACAACCAACTTTATAAAAGAGTTAACCAATTTGCTAATGTTTTAAAAACACAAGGCATAAAAAAAGGCGATCGTGTATGCATTTACGTACCTATGATACCAGAATTGGCAATTGCTGTTTTAGCATGTGCAAGAATAGGAGCAATACATTCTGTAGTTTTTGCAGGCTTTTCATCAACAGCTTTAGCAACAAGAATTAACGATGCAGATTGTAAAATGGTAATTACTGCAGATGGTTCTTTTAGAGGTGATAAAACCATTGATTTAAAAGGAATTGTAGATGATGCTCTAGAGCATTGTACGAGTGTAAAAAAAGTGTTGGTAGCTAAAAGAATCAATTCAAATGTTACCATGAAAGCTGGAAGAGATTTTTGGTTGCAACCATTGTTAGATAAAGCATCAGATGATTGTGAGGCAGCAGAAATGGATGCAGAAGATCCTTTATTTATTTTATACACTTCAGGCTCAACAGGAATGCCAAAAGGTATGGTACATACTACTGCTGGCTATATGATTTATACTGCTTATACTTTTAAAAATGCCTTTCAATACAAAGAAAACGATGTGTATTGGTGTACTGCAGATATTGGTTGGATTACAGGGCATTCGTACATTGTTTATGGTCCTTTAGCTAATGGAGCTACAACAGTTATGTTTGAAGGTGTACCCAGTTATCCAGATTTTGGTCGTTTTTGGCAAATTGTAGAAAAACACAAAATAACTCAGTTTTATACTGCTCCTACAGCTATTAGAGCTTTAGCCAAACATGGTACAACATTTGTAGACACGTATGATTTATCTTCATTAAAGGTATTGGGTTCTGTTGGAGAGCCTATAAATGAAGAAGCTTGGCATTGGTATAATGATAGTATTGGTAAAAAGAAAAGTCCGATAGTAGATACTTGGTGGCAAACAGAAACAGGAGGTATTATGATTACCCCAATACCTTTTGTAACACCAACAAAACCAACCTATGCAACGTTACCTTTTATTGGTATACAACCCGCTCTGCTCGATGAAAATGGAAAAGAAATAGAAGGAAATCAAGTAGAAGGAAAATTGTGTATTAAATATCCTTGGCCAAGTATGGCAAGAACTATTTGGGGCAACCATAAACGTTATAAAGACACGTATTTCTCGGCTTTTGAAAATATGTATTTTACTGGTGATGGGGCTTTACGTGATGAAGTAGGGTATTATAGAATTACAGGTAGGGTAGATGATGTTATTATTGTTTCTGGCCATAATTTAGGAACAGCACCAATTGAAGATGCTATTAACGAACATCAGGCTGTGGCAGAAAGTGCTATAGTGGGTTTCCCTCATGATATTAAAGGTAGTGCGTTATATGGATTCATAACTCTTAAAGATGTGAGTGATTACAGAGACCATGATAATTTACGTAAAGAAATTAACCAATTGATTTCTGATAAAATAGGTCCTATTGCGAAATTGGATAAAATTCAATTTACTGCTGGTTTACCAAAAACTCGTTCAGGTAAGATTATGAGACGTATTTTACGAAAAATAGCTAGTAAAGACACTGCTAATATCGGAGATACCAGTACTTTATTAAACCCAGAATGTGTTCAAGAAATTATGGATAATAGTTTATAAGCTATAGGTGCCATTAATGTTAAGGGATGTAAATATTTATAGATGTCTTAGGTTTTTAACGGCAACTACTTAGATAAACCCAAAGCGTATATCTTATCGTAAACTGAGCAATAATAGTCATGAAACCTTGGTAACAAAACGTTTTCGAGGTTTTTTGTATTTTTTAATACAGCTAAATCAAATAATGCAACTGCTTCAACCTCTTCTTTTTGAATACTTAAATCTTCTAAAGGTTGTTTTAATTCGCAGATAAAAACTTGGTGATGTTCATTGTCTTGTATACCATTTGCATGGGAAACTTTATGAACTCTTGTGCCAATCTTAATCAATTCTTTATCAGAAATCGATAATCCTAATTCTTCAAAAACTTCTCTTTTGGCAGCTTCTATAATGCTTTCACCAGCAGCAATATGGCCTGCAACAGAAATATCCCATAAACCAGGAAACACTTTTTTAGTTTTAGCTCTTTTTTGTAGCATTATTTTCTCATCTGAAGTAAACAGCCAAATATGTACAGTGGCATGAAACCACCCATGTTTATGAGCTTCAGATTTTAATGCTGTTTTTCCTGTAGGTTTCCCTTCAGGAGTTAAAATATCGATTAATTCGTCCATAAAAAAATCCCTCAGTTAAGAGGGATACTATTTAATTAAAATAAGAAAACGTCTCGCCTTCTTTTATATTTAATAAGGTTTCGTAAATCATTTTAATTACGTTTTCTACATCATCTCTATGAACCATTTCAACAGTAGTATGCATATATCGTAAAGGTAATGATATTAATGCTGAAGCTACACCACCATTGCTGTAAGCAAATGCATCTGTATCTGTGCCTGTTGCTCTAGAAAGTGCAGAACGTTGAAAAGGAATGTTTTTAGATTCTGCAGATGCTATTACTAAATCACGTAACTTTTGTTGTACAGCAGGTGCATAGGCTACTACAGGTCCTTTACCTAATTCTAAGTGACCTTCTTTCTTTTGGTCTATCATAGGTGTTGTTGTGTCGTGAGTTACATCAGTTACAATAGCTACATTGGGCTTAATAGTTTGTGTAATCATTTCTGCTCCTCGTAAACCAATTTCTTCTTGAACAGAATTGGTAATGTATAAACCAAAAGGTAATTTTTTACCATTTTCGTGTAAAAGTCTGGCAACTTCTGCTATCATAAAACCACCCATTCTATTGTCTAATGCTCTACAAACAAACTTATTGCCGTTTAAAACATGAAATTCATCTGGATAGGTAATTACACAGCCAACATGAATTCCTAAAGCTTCTACTTCTTCTTTAGTAGTACAACCACAATCAATAAAAATGTTATCTGGTTTTGGAGACTCTTCTTTTGATTTGTCTCTTGTGTGTATAGCAGGCCAACCAAAAACACCTTTTACAATGCTGTTTTTTGTATGGATATTTACCACTTTACTTGGCGCAATTTGATGGTCTGAGCCACCATTTCTAATCACATAAATCAATCCATTATCGGTAATGTAATTTACATACCAAGAAATTTCATCTGCATGACCCTCTATAACCACTTTGTATTTTGCATCTGGATTTATAACACCAACTGCAGAGCCATAAGTGTCTGTTATAAAGGTGTCTACATAAGGTTTTAAATAATCCATCCATATTTTTTGACTACTCCATTCGTAACCAGTTGGTGCAGGATTATTTAAATATTTTGTTAAGAATTCAATTGATTTTTCGTTTAAAATTGTTTTATCTGCCATAATATCATTTCTGTTTTTGTAAAAATACTATGATTTTAAAAACCTACTGCAATAAAAAGCAGAAAAATAATGTAACAAAAGTTTGTATTTTAGCACTAATAGAGAAAGTAAACTTAAACCAAACTACATGAAATTAGTAATTAAAAATTTAACTAAAACCTATAAAAACGGAGTAAAAGCTATCGATGATTTAAGCATTGAAATTGGTACAGGAATGTTTGGGCTATTGGGTCCAAATGGTGCAGGAAAATCATCTTTAATGCGAACCATAGCTACTTTACAAAGTCCAGATTCTGGAGCTATAACTTTTGGTGATATAAATGTGTTAGAAGACAACATGTCTTTACGAAAAGTGTTGGGGTATTTGCCACAATCTTTTGGTGTTTATCCTAAAATGTCTGCTGAAGATTTGTTAGATTATTTTGCAACATTAAAAGGAATTTCTAGTAAATCAGATAGAAAAGCCCTAGTTAAGGAGGTTTTAGAAATTACAAATTTATATGATGTTAGACGCAAGTTTGTAGCAGGTTATTCAGGGGGTATGAAACAGCGTTTTGGAATTGCACAGTTGCTGTTAAACAATCCTAAATTAATTATTGTAGATGAACCTACAGCAGGTTTAGACCCAGCTGAAAGACATCGCTTTTTAAATGTTTTACGCGAAGTAGGTACCAATTGTACTGTTATTTTCTCGACACACATTGTAGAAGATGTAAAGGAATTGTGTAATGAAATGGCGATTTTAAATGGAGGTAGAATTTTAAAACACACCACACCAGAAGAAGCTACCAAAGAGTTAAAAGGTAGTATTTGGCAAAAAACCATCGATAGAGATGATTTAGAAGCTCATGAAGCTGAATTTAATATTTTAAGTTCTAATTATAACCAAGATAATACTCTAAACATAAGAGTGCATGCTGCAGAAAAACCCTCAGAAGATTTTAAATCTGTAAAGCCTCAGTTAGATGACGTTTATTTTATTGCATTAAAGCAAGATGAACCAGCTTTAGTTTAAAGTAAATTCTAAGTAAACTCAAACTAATCATCTAATTATTAAAATTATGTTTTCAACGATTTTTAAACAAGAATTAAAATACTGGTTTAACAGACCTGCATTTTATATTTATTTAGCCATATTTTTTCTTTTATCATTATTTCTAGCAACTGCAAGTGCTGGTTTTTTCGATTCAATTACGGCAACTACCAGTTCATCAAGAATAGTAAATTCACCAATAGGTGTCACCAATCTTTTTAATGCATTAACCGTTTTTATTTTCTTTTTATTTCCATCTATAATTGGTGTTTCTATTTATAGAGATTATAAAAGTGAAATGCATACCATCTTGTATTCTTATCCTTTTACAAAGTCTGAATACCTGTTTGCAAAATTCTTTTCTGGTATTGTTATTGTATCCTTAATTGTCTTTACCATAGCTATTGGTATGATTCTAGGGTTTCGTGTTCCTGGAACAAACCCAGAGATTGTAGGAGAACTACAATTGGTAACTTACTTTAAAACCTATTTAGTTTTTATATTACCTAATATATTATTGTTTGGAGCTATTGTGTTTGCTGTAGTTACTTTTTCAAGAAATATAGCTGCAGGATTTATAACGGTAATTGTGCTATTATTTGTGCAAGGTGTTTTAGAATCGTCTTTAACAGACGCAGAACAAAGAGGTTTATTGGCAATTTTAGATCCATTTGGGGCAGGTGCAGTAAATTACTATACAAAATATTGGACACCCTCTGAACAAAACGAATTGGCTATACCTATTGAAGAAATGATTATTTACAATCGTTTGTTATGGTTAGCTGTTTCTAGTTTGGTGTTTGGCTTTGTATTTAAATTCTTTAAATTCAGTCAGAATGCTCTTAGCTTTTCATTTAGAAAAACAAAAGGAGAAAGAACCATAAAGAGTAATTTTAGTGGGATAACTAGAATTACTTTACCTGAAGTAAAATACGACTACTCGTTTACTCAAAATCTAAAAACATTATGGCAACTATCTGTAACCGACTTTAAATACATCATTAAAAGTTGGCCATTTATATCTATTGTTTTGGTTGGTTTGGTGTTAATGGTTGTAGGTTTATCTGAAATAGGTAATCTTTTTGGAACTCCAACATTACCAGTTACGTGGAAAATGTTGAATATAGGTGGAGTTTTCTCCTTATCTATAAACATCTGTACTTTTTTATACGCTGGTATGTTAGTGCATAGAGCAAAAATTGCTAGAGTAAATCATTTAATAGATGCAACTCCAATTCCAAATTGGACCTTACTTTTTTCTAAGTTTTTAGCTTTAATTAAAATGCAACTCGTGTTATTAGCTGTTGTTATGATTTCTGGTATGGCATTTCAGGTATACAATGGTTACTATAATTTTGAAATCGGTCATTATTTAACAGAATTATTCATATTAACCTTTTTAGGGTATTTTGTTTGGGCATTATTATCCATATTTATTCAAACATTAATTGGTAATCCATATTTAGGATTGTTTGTTTTGTTGGTAATTTCAGTAGGGATTCCATTCTTATCTTTTGCAGGTATAGAACAATCTATTTTTAAGTACAATCAAGGACCAGGATTTAGTTATTCAGATATGAATGGCTATGGAATTTTAACTCCATTTCTAATTTATAAATTGTATTGGATACTTTGTGGATTATCTTTATTGGTACTTTCAGCATTATTTTGGGTGAGAGGTATACCGTTTTCATTTGGAGAAAGAATTGCTATCGCTAAATCTAGATTTAAAGGTGCTTATGCCTATAGTTTTATTGTGTTTTTTATCGCATTTATTAGTTTAGGAACATCTATTTATTTAGAAACAGGTACCAAAAACAAACGAACTTCTTCCAAAGAATTTGAATTAAGACGAGTAGACTGGGAAAAGAAATATAAAAAATATGAAAACTACAAACAGCCTAGAATTATTTCGGCTAAAGTAGATATGAATATTTATCCAAAAGAACGTTTGTTTGATGCTATTGGGAAATTTAAAATGGTTAACAAAACTAACGAACCAATAGATAGTGTATTTTTAAGTCATAATGATTTAAAAAGCACCTTTACTTTTAGCAAGGCAAATCAATTAGTTTCAGAAGATACCATTTTAAATTTTGATATTTATTATTTCGAAAATAAGATTATGCCTGGAGATACGCTTGAATTGGCAGTAACTGTAGAGAGTAAAAAGAATACAACCTATGTACAAAAATCGCCAGTAAGAGAAAACGGAACATTTATTAATAATTTTACAATGTTTCCTTCATTAGGTTACTCTCCTCAAGGTGAATTAACAGACGATCAAACTCGTAAAAAATATGGGTTACCAGAAAATGATTTACGTCCTCATCCATCAGATTCTACTGCGCTTGGCAATACATATATTTCAAAAGATTCAGATTGGATAGATTTTGAGGCTACAGTTTCTACATCTAAAGATCAAATTGCTATTGCCCCAGGATATTTACAAAAAGAATGGACAGAAGGTGATAGAAGATTTTTCCACTATAAGATGGATAGTAAAATACTAAACTTCTATGCGTTTAATTCAGCCAGATACGAGGTTAAAAAAGAAATGTACAAAGGCATAAGTTTAGAAATATACTATCATAAACCTCATACGTTTAATTTAGATAGAATGATAAAGGGTATGAAAGCTTCTTTAGATTATAACTCAGAAAACTATTCTCCTTATCAACATAAACAGGCAAGAATTATTGAGTTTCCAAGAACTTCAGGAACCTTTGCACAGTCGTTTCCAAACACCATACCTTTTTCAGAAGGTATAGGATTTATAGCAGATGTAGATGATGAAGCAGAAGATGGAGTAGATTATCCTTTTTCTGTAACTGTTCATGAAGTTGCTCATCAATGGTGGGCTCATCAAGTTATTGGAGCAGATGTTTTAGGGGCGACTATGTTGTCTGAAAGTATGTCTGAGTACGTATCTTTAAAAGTATTAGAACATGAGCAAGGCAAAGAAAAAATGAGAACATTTTTAAAGGATGCTTTAGACAGTTATTTGTTGCAAAGAACTTTAGAACGAAAACGTGAAAAACCATTAATGTATAATGATGGGCAAGGCTATATACGTTATCAAAAAGGGTCTTTAGTGTTATATGCGTTAAGCGATTATATTGGAGAGAAAAATATGAATAACGCAATTAAAAAATATACTGAAAAAGTAAAGTTTCAAGAACCTCCTTATACTACAAGTATTGAGTTTGTAAACTATTTAAGAGAAGCAACACCAGATTCTTTACAGTATGTTATTAAAGATATGTTTGAAACAATTACGTTATATAAAAATAGAGTTTTAGACGCCAAAATAACTCAAATAGAAAATGGTAAATATAAAGTAGATATTGAGTTTGAAGTTGCAAAATATAGGAATGACGAACAAGGTAAACGTTATTATGGTGAAAAAGTTGGCGATACGTTGAGTTACCAATCTGAAAGTATGAACAAGCCAATATTGTCTGTGCCACTAAAAGACTATATTGATATAGGTGTTTTTACAACCAAAGAAGTAGATGGTAAAAAACAAGAGGTAGAACTGTATTTGCAAAAACACAAAATAACTGCAATTAATAATAAAATTTCTATTATTGTTGATGAAAAACCTACTGAAGTTGGTGTTGATCCTTATAATAAATTGATTGATACACAGTCTGAAGACAATAGAAAAAAAGTTGATTAAGAGAACTAACATAAGATTTATAAATACAAAAACTGTTGCAGCTTTGTTTGCAGCAGTTTTTATATTTTTTGGTTGCAAATCCAATACGCCAATTAGTGTGAGTTTTTTAGATGAGTATATTATTAAAGATTCATTACTGTTTAATGACTTTATAGTTGGTGGACTTTCAGGGTTAAATTATGCCAATAACAAACTCTATTTTGTAGTTGATGATGCTAAGAACCCAAGGGTTTTAGAAGCTAATCTTATACTAAATAACAACAAAATTAAAAGCATAGATTTTACAAAAATAATTACCATTCAAGATTCTACTAACGCTTTTTATAAAAACAATGTACTAGATTTAGAAGATATTTTTGTTGACGAAAATACTCAAGAAATGGTTTTAATTAGTGAGGGTTCTATTAATTACAAATATGTACCTAGTGTTTTTAAAACAAATTTAGAAGGTAAATTTGCACAACAATTTACAGTACCTAAACACTTTACTAATTTTAACAATATAAAGCATAATGGTGTTTTTGAGGGAGTTTCTAAAAGTATAGATAATAAAGGTTTTTGGGTAGCAATGGAATCTCCTTTAAAATCAGATGGAGAAGAACCAACGTTTACCAAAACAACATCACCTATTAGAATTACCTATTATAGCAATTCTACAAATAGTGCAGAAAAGCAATACACCTATTTGTTAGATAGTGTTACAATGCCTCCAAAAGGAAATGTAAATTTAAATGGAGTAACAGCTATTTTACAACATAAAAAAGATGCTTTTCTAATATTAGAAAGAGGCTATCAAAGTGGTTATGGGCCTTATGGAAATACAATAAGGTTATATGAAGCTATTATTTCAAAAAACACAAAAAACACTCTATGGTTACATGACTTAAAAGATGAGCGATATCAACCTCTTAAAAAACGATTGTTGTTAGATTTTAACACAATTAAAAGTCAACTTACAGAAGGAATTATAGATAATTTAGAAGGTATATCTTATGGTCCTACTTTAGAAAATGGTAATGCTTCATTATTGCTTATTGCAGATGATAATTTTCAAGTGTATGGAAAACAACTCAATCAATTAATCCTCCTAGAGATAAAATAAATATACATTTACCAAGTTATCAATGTACACCTTAGTAAAGAATTGATTTTATTTTGAAAAAAATTTTTGTAAACAAACGCTATAAAAAACTACTTCAAGAAGCTGAAGCTAATAGACAGGTTAATATCGATAAAATAAAAACAATTGGTATTATTTCTACAGATGAAATATCTAAGTGTATAAATATTAAAGAAGAAACAGATATAATCTTTGATTTTACATCATCTAAAATTATTAGTTTTAAAGATCAAATAAAAAAAGGTGAGTCAAGTACGCTGCATTTTTCCGATAAAAGTTTTGGTTGGAAAGGGCAAGTAAAAGACCCCAACTTAAAAAGCTTTTTAGACAAACCTTTCGATTTATTAATTGGCTATTTTAATAAACCAAACTTATATACAGAATTAGCAGTTTTGCACTCTAAAGCAAAGTTTAAAACAGGTATTTCTAAAGTTAACCAAAATTTATACGAACTAGAAATTAATGAAATTCCAAAAAACACAGAACGCTTTTTAGTTGAGTTAAAAAAATACCTTCAAATTCTTAATAAACTATAAAATTTAACTTCTACATCAAATTTGTTTATTCTTTAGCATCCTATTAAAACCTTACTTTTCTTAAGGTATATTGTTGTAATTTTACAGTCTAAAAATTTTAAATATAATGCAAAAGTTTGTTGGAATGGGAGTTGCTTTAGTTACTCCTTTTAAAGAAGATTTATCTGTAGATTTTAATGCTTTAGAAAAGTTAGTGAGTTTTAACATCGAAAACGGAACTAATTATTTAGTAATTAATGGTACAACAGGTGAAAGTGCTACCATTACTAGTGAAGAAAAGTTACAAATTATAGATTGTATTGTAAATGTTAACAAAGGTAGAGTACCTTTAGTTTTAGGTGTTGGTGGTAATAATACCGCAAATGTTGTTGCAGAACTTAAAACACTAGATTTGTCTACTATAGATGGTATTTTATCTGTAGCACCTTATTATAGTAAACCAACTCAAGAAGGGTTTTACCAACATTATAAGGCTGTAGCAGAAGCAACCACAAAACCTATTATTCTATATAATGTTCCTGGTAGAACTGCTAAAAATATGGAAGTTAGCACCATATTACGTTTAGCAAACGACTTCGATAACATTGTTGCTGTTAAAGAGGCAGCAGGTATACAACAACAATATTACAATTTACTAAAAGATAAGCCAGAAGATTTTTTAATTATTTCTGGTGACGATGATTTAGCTTTAGGAGTAACCTTGGCAGGTGGTTCTGGAGTAATTTCTGTAATTGGTCAAGCATATCCAGCAGAATTCTCTCAAATGATTGCTCTTGGTTTAGAAGGAAAAAATACAGAAGCTTATAAACTTCATTTTAAATTAGCTGAGATTGTAGATTTAATATTTGCAGAAAATAATCCTGCAGGAATAAAAGCAGTTTTACAAGCATTAAATATATGTGAGCATCATGTACGTTTACCTTTAGTACCAGCAACAGATGCGTTACAAGCTAACATAAAAACATTTGTAACTAATTTTTAAATTAGAATTAACACACTTTTAATAGGATACAATTAAAATTGTGTCCTTTTTTTATGCAATATCGTAAAGTGTTAGCACTAAAAAAACAGTTTTAATAATCCATATTTTATTACTAATTTTGCAGGATGCAAAAATTTAAAAATTTAGCGTATTTACTTGTCTTCAGTATTTTGTTATTTTCTTGTGGAGAATATCATAAAGTGCTGAACAAAGGTAGTGTTGAGGATCAATACAAAATGGCTGTAAAAATGTATGAAGCCCAAAAGTATGGTAAAGCTTTACGTTTATTCGAAAAGATAACACCTGCTTATAGAGGTAAACCACAAATGGAAAGAATTCAGTTTATGGTTGCTCAATCTAATTTTAACGAAAAGAGTTACAGTCTTGCAGGATATTATTTTGATAGATTTACTAATAATTATCCAAAAAGTTCTAAAAGAGAAGAAGCTGCATTTTTATCAGCTTACAGCTATAAATTAGCTTCACCACCATTTAGTAAAGACCCTACAGATACTAATAAAGCATTAGAGTCTTTTCAGATGTTTATTAATAATTATCCTAATTCTAGTAGAATTGAAGAAGCTAATAAGCATTACAAAGAATTACGATATAAATTACAAAAAAAATATTTCGAAATTGCTAAAGTTTATTACACTACAGCAGATTACGATTTAAGAAATTATAAAGCCTCTATTCAAGCTTTCGATAATCTATTAAGCGATTATTTAGGTTCTGAATTTAAAGAAGAAGCTTTATATTATAGATTTAAAGCAGCACATGATTTTGTCTTAAAAAGTACAGACAGAAGAAAACCTGAACGTATTAAAGATGCAATTGATGCTTACAATAAATTAAAAAGAAATTATCCTAAAAGTGAATATATGGAAGAGTGCAATGAAATGCAAGCCACTTTACTTAAGGAACAAAAGAGAATTGATCAATTAGAAATTAAAAATAAAGAATTAGTAAATAAAGCTGATTCTAAAGATTAACAATTATGGATTATAAAGATACTAACGCAGCAGTTACTACAGTAACTTATGATAAAAATGAGATAGAAGCACCTACAGAAAATATCTATGCAGCTATTTCAATTATTGCTAAAAGAGCTACTCAAATTAATTCTGATTTAAAAAAGGAATTAGTAGATAAGTTAGATGAGTTTGCTACTTATAACGATAGCTTAGAAGAAGTATTTGAAAACAAAGAACAAATAGAAGTTTCTAAGTTTTACGAGCGTTTACCAAAGCCAACTGCCATTGCTGTTGAAGAATGGTTAAACGATAAAATATACCACAGAAATCCAGAAACTGAGTAGATGTCAGTTTTAAGCGGTAAAAAAATTCTATTAGGCATTACAGCTGGAATTGCCGCTTACAAGTCAGCTAACTTAGTTCGTTTATTTATAAAATTAGGCGCAGAAGTCAAAGTAATTATGACTCCTGCGTCTAAAGATTTTATAACACCTCTTACACTTTCTACACTATCAAAAAACCCAGTTCATTCTACTTTTTACGAAAAAGAAGAAGAAAATGAATTGTGGAATAATCATGTAGAATTAGGCCTTTGGGCAGACTATTTGGTTATTGCGCCAACAACTGCAAATACATTATCTAAAATGGCAAATGGTGTTTGCGATAATTTATTAATAGCTACATATTTATCTGCAAAATGTCCTGTTTACTTTGCGCCTGCAATGGATTTAGACATGTACAAACATCAGTCTACTAAAGATAATCTAACAAAACTGCAAGAAATGGGTAATGTTATGATTCCTGCCACTTCTGGAGAACTTGCAAGTGGTTTAGTAGGTGAGGGGAGAATGGCAGAACCAGAAGATATTATAAATTTCATAGAAAATGATATCTTAAATAAACTACCCTTAAAGGGAAAAAAAATACTTATTACAGCAGGCCCAACTTACGAAGCTATAGATCCTGTTCGTTTTATAGGAAATCATTCTTCTGGTAAAATGGGTTTTTCAATAGCTAAAAGTGCTGCAAACCTAGGTGCAGAAGTCTATTTGATTTCAGGTCCATCACATGAACAAGTGAATCATTCGTTAATTCATAGAGTTGATGTTGTTTCTGCAGACGAAATGTATGAAGCATGCCATAACTATTTTAATACGGTAGATGTAGCTATACTTTCTGCAGCAGTTGCAGATTATAAACCAAAAAATGTTGCTGATCAAAAAATAAAAAAGGCTACTAACTCGTTAACAATAGCATTAGCACCAACAAAAGATATTTTAGCTTCTTTAGGAAAAATAAAGAAACATCAAATTTTAGTAGGCTTTGCTTTAGAAACTCAGAATGAGATAAATAATGCAAAAGCTAAAATTGAAAAGAAGAATTTAGACTTTATTGTTCTAAACTCATTAAGAGATAAAGGTGCTGGTTTTGCAACTGATACAAATAAAATTACTATTATTGATAAAAATTTCGAGAGTAAATCTTTTAATTTAAAGACCAAAGCAGAGGTTGCAAATGATATATTAAGTGAAATTTTGTCATTAATTCATGCGTAAATTAAGTATTCTTTTTGTTTTATTTTTCTCACTTCAAGCGCTCACTGCTCAAGAATTAAACTGTTTAGTTACTGTAAATTATCAACAGGTTCAAGGTTCACAAATACAAATATTCAAAACCTTAGAAACCCAGTTAAAAGAATTTATCAATCAAACAAAATGGACAAATAGAGTTTTAAAGCCAGAAGAAAGAATAGACTGTGCTTTAAACCTTATAATAACGTCTAGAAACGATAATGCTTTTGAAGCTACTTTGCAGGTACAATCTACTAGACCAGTTTATGGAACAACCTATACCACTCCTGTTTTAAATATAAAAGACAATGAATTTTCGTTTACCTATAACGAATTTGAACCACTTATATACAACAGAAATGCATTTGATAGTAATTTAGTGTCTACCATTGTTTTTTATGCCTATACTATTATTGGTGTAGATGCAGATACCTTTTCTCAATTTGGTGGTCAGAATGAACTCAAAGAAGCAGAGAACGTAATGTTACAAGCACAACAGAGTGGAATAGCTTCTTGGCAAAATTCAGTAGGTAAACAAAATAGATTTTTGTTGATAGATAATTTATTGTCTGATAAACTCTCTGCATACAGAAAAGCAATGTATGAATATCATATAAAAGGATTAGATAACTTTGTAACTAACAAAGAATTTGCAAAACAAACCATAGAAGATACAGTTTTATCTATGGAAACACTATTTAACAAAACAGTTGGTAATTACTTAATCCGATTGTTTTTTGATGCAAAATCTGATGAAATTGTAAGAATTTATTCAGATGGCCCAAGAACTAGAAATGTGTCTAGATTGTCTAGCACATTACAAAAAATAAACCCTACCAACAATGCTAAGTGGAGGAATATAGAATAAAAAACCTTATTCTTTTTATAAACGTATTACTTCTACTTTTTTTTAAAAGATTATCTTCTAAAATTACATTGTAGTATCAACAAATAATTACTAATTTTAAACTTATAAAAACTACGAATTTGCTGACCAATTTATTTGTTTCAAATTATGCATTAATAGATGAACTCTCTATAGATTTTTCATCTGGCCTATCTATAATAACAGGTGAAACAGGAGCAGGAAAATCAATTTTATTGGGTGCTTTAGGACTTGTTTTAGGGAATAGAGCAGATTTATCAACCCTAAAAGACACCTCTAAAAAATGTGTAGTAGAAGCTAAATTAGCCATCGCCAATTATAATTTAAGAGACTTTTTTGAGGAAGTAGATTTAGATTATGATGACAATACTATAATCCGTAGAGAAATTTCACCTTCTGGAAAATCTAGAGCTTTTGTAAACGATACACCTGTAACATTAACCGTTTTAAACGATTTACGTTTAAATTTAATAGATGTACATTCTCAGCATCAAACATTAAAACTTTCAGATACTAATTTTCAATTTTCTGTAATTGATGCCTTAGCCAAAAACGCATCTAAAATTGAGTCTTATAAACGAGGTTTAAAAACATTACAAGCCTTAGAAAAAGAATTGGATGTACTCACAGAAAAACAACGTGAAGCGAATCAACAATATGATTACAACTTACATTTATTCAATGAATTAAGTGAAGCAAATTTAGAAGTTGATGAACAAGAAGAACTAGAAGAAAAGCTCGAGAAACTCAATAATATAGAAGATATAAAACTCAATTTATCTGAAGTAGTTGAAGTTTCTATAAATGATGAAGTTGGGGTACAAAACTTATTGAATACTTTAGAGCATAGATTATCTAAAATAGCAACATTCTCTAAAGCTTATGAAGAATTATATAGCAGAATAAACTCATTAAAAATTGAGTTTGATGATATAGTTACTGAATTAGAAAGTGAATTTGAAAACTTAGAATACGATCCAAATGAGTTAGAAGTGTTGAATAATCGATTACAGTTATTGTACAATCTTCAGAAGAAGCACTACGTAAACTCTAATGTAGAATTATTAACTATTTTAGAAGAGTTATCTCAAAAAATTGAAGTTGTAGAAAATTCAGAACAAGAAATAACAGCAAAAGAGAATGAAATTAAAGTGGTTAAAGAATCTCTTAATGCATTAGCTCTAAAAATTTCAAAATCGAGACAATTAGCCATTCCTCAATTACAATTACAGTTAGAAAACTTACTATCAGATTTAGGAATGCAAAACTCTAAATTCTCTATTGCAACAACCTTAACTGATAATTTTTATTCAAATGGAAAAGACAAATTGTCTTTCTTATTCTCTGCCAATAAAGGTGGTTCTTATGGAGAACTAAAAAAAGTGGCATCAGGTGGTGAATTATCGAGAATAATGTTAGCTGTAAAAAAGATTTTAGCAGAAAACACCAATTTACCAACTATTATTTTCGATGAAATTGATATTGGAGTTTCTGGTGAAATTTCTAATAAAATGGCTTCTATAATGCATCAAATGAGTAATTATATGCAGGTAATTACCATTACACATTTACCTCAAATAGCAGCAAAAGGACATTCGCATTACAAAGTTTACAAGCAAGATATAGAAGGTGTTACCTCTACAAATCTTAAGCAATTAACTGCTGAAGAAAGAATTGTAGAAATTGCAGAAATGCTAAGTGGTAAAGATATTTCTGAAACAGCCTTAACACACGCAAAACAATTATTAAATTAAATTTATATTTGCAGTAGCAACAATCAATATAACGAACGACAAACAACGAAATACTATGTATAATTTATTAAAAGGAAAAAAAGGAATCATTTTTGGTGCATTAAACGAGCACTCAATAGCTTGGAAAGTAGCAGAAAGAGCTCATGAAGAAGGCGCTGAGTTTGTATTAACAAATGCACCAATTGCCATGAGAATGGGAGAATTAGATGGTTTAGCAGAAAAAACAGGATCTCAAATTATTGCTGCAGATGCAACTTCAATGGAAGACTTAGAAAACCTAGTAGAGAAATCTATGGAGATTTTAGGAGGCAAATTAGATTTTGTTTTACACTCAATTGGTATGTCTGTTAATGTTAGAAAGGGTAGACCTTATACAGACCCTAAATACGATTTTACTACCAAAGGTTGGGATGTTTCTGCAGTTTCTTTTCATAAAACTATGAATGTTTTATACAATAAACAAGCCATGAATGAATGGGGAAGTATTGTAGCCTTAACTTATATGGCTGCTCAACGTGTTTTTCCAGATTATAATGATATGGCAGATAACAAAGCATATTTAGAAAGTATTGCACGTAGTTTTGGGTATTTCTTTGGAAGAGACCATAAAGTTCGTGTAAATACAGTTTCGCAATCACCAACACCAACTACTGCAGGTAGTGGTGTTAAAGGTTTTGATGGATTCTTAGCCTATGCAGATCAAATGAGTCCTTTAGGAAATGCAACTGCATTAGAGTGTGCAGATTATACCATTTCTCTATTCTCAGATTTAACCAAAAAGGTTACACTTCAAAACTTATTTCATGATGGTGGTTTCTCTAACATGGGTGTTAGTGATGCTGTTATGGATAAATTTGTAGATGAAGAATAAAGGATTAATTACAATTTACTAAAAGTTGAAAGGGGAACCTTTCAACTTTTTTTATTTCTTATTTTTGATATTTGAAACCTTTTAAACTTTGCAGCTAAACTTTTCTATAATTATTCCTGTTTACAATCGTCCTCAAGAAATTGATGAGTTATTAGCTAGTTTAGTTTCTCAAGATTTTGAAGATAATTTTGAAGTGATTATAGTTGAAGATGGTTCTAATGTAACTGCTGAATCAATTGTAAAAAAGTATACAACACAACTTGAAGTACATTACTTTTTTAAAGAAAATAGTGGAGCAGGAGCTAGTAGAAATTTTGGAATGCAAAAGGCTTCTGGTAACTATTTTATTATTTTAGATTCTGATGTTGTACTGCCAAAAAATTACTTAAACATTGTAAAAACACAATTAGAAAATAAGTATACAGATGCTTTTGGTGGACCAGATGCAGCTCACGAAAACTTTACCCCATTACAAAAAGCCATAAACTATGCTATGACCTCTTTTTTAACAACAGGTGGTATTAGAGGTAAAAAAAATGGTATTGGAAAGTTTCAGTTACGCAGCTTTAATTTAGGAATGTCTAAAACAGCATTTGAAGCTACAGAAGGTTTTTCGAGTATGAAAACTGGTGAAGATATAGATTTAACTTTTAGACTTTGGGAAAAAGGATTTAAAACACAGTTAATAGCTGAAGCTTTTGTATATCATAAACGAAGAACTTCTCTAAAACAGTTTTTTAAGCAAACCTTTTCTTTTGGAATTGCTAGACCTATTTTAAATCGAAAATATCCAGAGAGTAGAAAGCTTACCTTTTGGTTTCCAAGTTTATTTATTTTAGGATTTGATTTAAGCTTATTGCTTCTTTTGTTTGGTTTTTATGAATTGTTCTTTCTGTTTATAACTTACTTATTTATCCTATTTTTAGATGCTACCTTAAAAAATAAAAGCTTTTATGTAGGTTTTTTAAGTATACTTACCTCCTTTACACAATTTTTAGGTTATGGTTTAGGATTTTTAGAATCGCTGTTTTTTAAAAAAAACTAATAAATTGAATTCAGTGTTTTAATCTGTAAATCAGTTAATGTGTTAGCATCACTTTTATAAAAAATTGTTTTGCTTTCGTTTGGCAGTAAATCAAAAAAGTTTTCGGAAAAATGGCCTTTAGTTTTTGTATATAAAAAAACATCTTTTTGTAAGACATTACTTTTTAGTGATATAATAAAACCATTGTTGGTTTTAGAAATTTGTTGATTGATGGTACCCTTTGGTAGTTTTAAATTTTTAGGCTTTTCAAAAAAGTAATTCGATTCTGCTTTCCCAAAAACACTAACCAATACACAACTAGTTTTATCAATAGTAGTATTAGGAATGTTATATACTTGTTTACTAGAATTTGGTTCAATGCTTAACACCTTTGTACTCGACCAGATTTCTTTACCGTAAAAATCAATTATTTTTAATGTTAAGGTGTCTTGTATGCTATTAAAATTATCATTTACAATATAAACACCATATTTTTGTTGTTTCTCTTCTATAGAAATTAATGTGTTTTTATAGGCATTTTTAACTTTATAATGTAACGCTTTCCAATTTCCAAAATAATCTAAAGAAGACCAAGAAATTGCTGGCCAACAATCGTTCAATTGCCAATATAAAGTTCCCATATTGTAGGGTTTTGTTCTTCTTTGGGCTTCAATTCCCATAACAATTCCTTTCGCTTGTAATAACTGACTTACATACACATAATCTTCATTCTTAGTTGGTATTTTATAGTCACGTTTCATGTATTCGTTTATGAGTTGAAAACCTCTAGCATGTTTTTGGTGTGATTTTATGGCGTCTGTTTGCAGATCTATACTATCTTTTTGATTGATGTAATTAATCACTTCAAAACTTGGAAATGCCTGAAAACCAAACTCACTCATAAATCTAGGAACATTATTTTGTAAATGCTCAAAAGGATAGGCATCATGCCAAATCCACCAATCATGTGCATCGCCTTCGGTTTTGTATTTTTTATTTCCACGACCAAATTTTGGAGATGTTTTCCAATAAGAAGTTTGAGAATATTTTTTTACAACATTGGGTAAAATGCTATCAAAAACAGCAAGGTAATCGTTCCAAATGTCTTGTTTTTCTTTTTTAGTTCTGTTCGCTTGCCAGCCCCAACGTTTCCAACCTTCTGAGTTTTCGTTATTTCCACACCATAAAGCTATGGATGCATGATTTCGTAATCGTTTAACCTGCTGTTCTGCTTCAATTTTAATATTGTTTAAAAATGCATTTTCTCCAGGATACATGGCACAAGCAAACATAAAATCTTGCCAAACTAGAATTCCTTTTTCATCACACAAATTATAGAAAATATCATTTTCATAAATTCCACCTCCCCAAACACGCAACATATTCATGTTGGCATCAACAGCATCATTTACGATTTTTTCATAATGTGCATTGGTTACCTTATTCTGAAAGCTATTTTGCGGAATATAGTTGGCACCTTTCATGTAAACAGATTTACCATTTAGTTGAAAGTAAAACGACTCCCCAATACTATCTTTTTTTGTAATTAAGTTGATGGTTCTAATTCCATATTTAGTAGAAATACTATCTACTATTTGTTTGTCTTTTTTTACAACAACTTTAATATCATACAAATAGGGCTCTCCTAAGTTGTGAGTCCACCATAATTTTGGATTCGAAATTTGAATAGGAATAATTGCATTTTTACTTTCGGAATACCATTTAGAATTAACAAATACTTCATAGCTCAGTGCTTCATCTGTTATTTTATCTGCATTTATTGTAAGTTCTAATTCAGCCTTAGTTTCAGTGATTTTACTATTTTTTATGTAAACATTGTTAATTTTAAAATCGTTCCAAGCTTTAATAAAAACATCTTTCCAAATTCCTGATGTGTTAAGTTTTGGACCCCAATCCCAACCATACTGAAATTGCGCTTTTCTAGTATAAACACGTTTTCCTTCTGGAAGTTGGTATGGATTTTTAGTTTCTTTATTCGTTTCAATAGCATCTGTATTTCTAAAAACGATTCTCAATTCATTTTCATTTTTAACAAACTTTTTAATATTAAATGTCCACTTTCTAAATGCATTATCTGTTTTACCTAAAAGTGAATCATTTAAAAATATTGTAGTATAAGTATCTAAACCTTCGAACTCTAATGCAATATTTTTTTTGGCTAATACTTTTTTAGATAGTTTAAAATTGGTTTTGTAAATCCAGTCTTTTTTAGAAACCCACTGCACACTATCTTCATTGGTTTTTATAAATGGATCTTTAATGATTTGATTAGAAATTAAGTCTGAGTATATGTTTCCTGGAACTTTTGCTTGCTGCCAGTTAAGCGTATCTTGTCCTTTAAACTCCCAATTATCATGGAGTTTTATTGCTATAGGAATGTCATTTTTATGTTGACAGTTCCACAACAAAAACAAAAAAGCGAAAAGATAAAGATTACGCACTTTTAATGATTTTAAGAAGTTGTTTTATAGTCTCACAATCAGAGATTGTTTGCATGGTTTTATCAAAGTAAACAGATGAAGATTTAATAACTTTTGAGGCTGAGGTATGAACTTCTGAAAATCCTGCTTTTTTAAACGCTAGAATATTGTCTGTATTTATTCCACTTCCTGGAAGAATACCAATTTTACCATTTGCTATATTGTTTAGACTTTTTAGAGTTTCTATACCATCAATCGCTTTATTTTTTAATCCAGAAGTTAATACCCTATCAATGCCTAAGTCAATTAACTGTAAAAGTGTTTCTTCAGGGTTCTGTACACAATCAAAGGCTCTATGAAAAGTAAGGGATAGGGGTTTTGAAAGCTCAACTAATTCCTTTGTTCTTTCAATATCTAAGGTATTATTTTTATTTAAAATTCCTGAAACAATTCCTTTAAAACCTAATTTTTTACATAAGGTAATATCGCTTTTCATTTGTTGAAACTCATTATCTGTATAGCAAAAATTACCACTTCTAGGTCTAATTAAAACATGCACAGGAATGGTAATTTCTTTTGAAATTTGATGTAACAAACCATAAGAAGGTGTTAGTCCACCAACAGATAATGCTGAACATAATTCAATTCTGTCAGCATTTGCTTTTTGAGCATTTATAGCAGATTGATAGGAATTTGCACAGATTTCTAAAAGCATATTATTCAATAATTATTTCATCTATAAACGTCCAAGCCTTATAACCAGCACCCTGTCTGCCTTCAGGAATTTTACCATAATTAGGAATGGTAATTTTTAATGAATTGACCTTTTCCTCATCGAACTTTTGAGAAAAGTTAACCAACAGCTCACCATAATTTTCAATATTAAAATTCATGCTTTTTTCATCATTAAATTGAATTGCAATTTTTTGAGGAGCATAAATCCATTGTCCATTTCCATTATGGAACCTAGTGTTAATTTTTTGTATTGAAATTGGTTTTTCAAATTGTATGGTTATTTCTACATCATCACCAGAAAAACCCAACCATTCTACATCTCCATAACGTTTATTATTGCCAGAAATTCCATTAATTAAAGCTTGCTTTCCACCAGCATTGTAGCTCTTATGAGGTGTTACATTTAATGATATATTGGCGCCAACTGCTTTGTGTATGGTAATGGATTCCGTAAACATTCTTCCAAGTTTTTGTTGATTTTCATCAAAAACTGCGGCATTTATTGTCGCTGAATTTGTTATTTCAATAGGAGATTTGTATTCAATATTCATATTTTCATCTGTTAAAGAGTAAAATATTGTATTGTTGGTTGTAGTGGTTAATTCATAAAAAAGTTTACCATTTTTATTGATTAATTTACCTTTAATATAATAGATATGATTGGCATAATTAACTTCTTTTTCATCTAAATATTTGTTGAAATAAACGAGTCTTTCTACAAAGTCTTTATAATTTTTTTGCGTTTTCTTAGTCCACACAACTTCACTTAAAGCAGCTGCTCTAGGTAAAATCATATATTCAATTTGTTCAGGAGTTGTTATGTATTCTGTCCAAACATTTCCCTGAGCGCCTAATACATATTTACTTTCTTCATTGTTTAATTCAGAAGGAATAGGCTCAAAATTGTACACTTTTTCAAGTGGTAAATAACCCCCAATTGCTAGAGGTTCATTTTCATCATCAGATTGATAATGATCAAAATAACAATGAGAACCTGGAGTTAAAATTACATCATGATGTTCTTTAGCAGCTTCAACAGCTCCATTTGTACCACGCCAAGACATCACTGTAGCATTTGGTGCTAAACCACCTTCTAAAATTTCATCCCAACCAATTATTTGTTTGCCTTTAGAATTGATGTATTTTTCCATTCTTGTGATGAAATAACTCTGTAACTCATGCTCGTCTTTTAGGCCTTCCTTTTTTATGAGTTGTTGACAATGAGTACAATTTTTCCATCTGGTTTTTGGGGCTTCATCTCCACCGATATGAATGTATTTACCAGGGAATAAGTTTACCACTTCATCTATAACATTTTCTAGGAACGTAAAAGTGATTTCTTTAGGGCAGTATATATCTTCGAAAACGCCCCATTTTGTAGCTACCTCAATTTGATTTCCTGTACAACCCAATTCTGGATAAGCAGCAATGGCAGCTTGAGAATGGCCAGGCATTTCTATTTCTGGGATTACAGTAATTTGTCGATCTGAAGCATAAGCAACAATTTCTTTAATATCTTCTTGAGTGTAAAATCCACCATATTTTTTACCATCAAATTTGTGAGGTTGATCTGAATAATGACCAATTAAAGTTTCGTTTCTAAATGCAGCTATTTCTTGAAGTTTTGGATATTGTTTAATTTCAATTCGCCAACCTTGATCTTCTGTTAAATGCCAATGAAACGTATTCATTTTTAACATTGCCATCAAGTCTAAGTACTTTTTTATAAAATCAACAGAGAAAAAATGACGTGCTACATCTAAATGCATACCTCTATAGCTAAACCTAGGAGCATCATTTACAGATATACAATTTATAGCTATGGCTGATTTATTTGTTGCATATGGCATTAATTGTAACAAAGATTGTATCGCATAAAAAGCACCTTTTTGTGTTTTAGATTTTATGAGGATTTTATCTTCATTAATGGTTAAATTGTATGCCTCGTCGTTTTGAAGAGAAGTGTCTAATTGAAACTGAATATCTGCTTCATCACTTGTATTAATTTCAATATCAAATTTTTCAGAAACGTAATTTTTAAAGTAGTTGACAATTGGTTCCAATTTTTTTACTGCAGAAATTGTTGTGCTTTTACTTAATATAAAAGTTCCTTCACCAAGTACAACTTTATTTGGTTTAGGAATTATATTAGCTGGTACTGGTTTGCTAACTTCTGTACAATTATTAAAACAGAATAGAATTACTAAAAGTATGCTATAAATTTGACCTTTCATTTTTTGTATCTTGTGAGCATAAATGTAAGATGTATTTTAATGAAATATAAATTTTTATATGGTTTTATTGCCATATTCATGTTTCTTTCCTGTCAACCAAAAACAGAAGTTTCTCCAGCAATAAAAGATAAATCCTTAGTTTCTTATGTAAATCCATTTATAGGAACAGGTGGCCATGGACACACATACCCTGGAGCAACTATGCCTTTTGGGATGATGCAGTTGAGTCCAGATACGCGTCTTGAAGGTTGGGATGGTTGTTCTGGTTATCATTACTCTGATGATGAAATTTTTGGTTTTTCACATACACATTTAAGTGGTACAGGTGTATCTGATTATGGAGATATTTTGTTAATGCCAACCAATAAACCCATTTTTAATAATGGTGCAGATGGAAAAGAAGGTTACAAATCTAAATTTTCTCATGACAACGAAATTGCAGAACCTGGTTATTATAAAGTGCATTTAGATGATACCAATATTGATGTAGAGTTGACTGTTTCTAAACGAAGTGGAATAAATAAATATCAATTTTCGAATGCGAAAGAAGCTTTTGTAGTATTAGATTTAGCACATAGAGATAAAGTTCTAGATCATAAAATAGAACAAATGTCTCCAAAAATTATTCAAGGTTACAGACATTCTGAAGCTTGGGCTACCAATCAAAAATTGTTTTATTATATCGAATTTTCTCATGAGTTTACTGTAAAATACCCCAGTAGTAAAAATCCTCAAAAAGCAATTTTGAGTGTTAAAAACCTTAAAGATGAACCTGTAATTGTTAAAATTGGAATCTCTGCTGTTGATGTTGAAGGTGCTAAGCAAAACTTGGAAGCTGAAATTGGAAACAAAACCTTTGAAATAGTTAAAAATGAGGCACAACAAACTTGGGAAAAGCAGTTAGAAAAAGTTGTAGTTGAATCTGAAAATACAGATTATAAAACTAATTTTTATACCTCTATGTATCATGCAATGATTGCCCCAAATTTATATCAAGATGTAGATGGCAGATACAGAGGAATGGATTTAGAAATTCATAAAACGAATGATTTTGACTATTATACTGTATTCTCACTTTGGGACACTTACAGAGCTGCTCATCCACTATACACAATTATTGAACAGGATAGAACCAATGATTTTATCAATACATTTTTAGCTAAATATGATGAAGGTGGCATTATGCCTATTTGGGATTTAGCAGCTTGTTATACAGGTTGTATGATTGGTTATCATGCTGTTTCTGTAATAGCTGATGCTTATTTAAAAGGAATTCAAAATTACGATACAGAAAAGGCTTTACAAGCCATGATACATTCAGCCACAAGAGATAAACTAGGGTTGGAAAGCTATAAGAAATTCGGATTTATTCCTGTGGAAACTGAAAGTGAATCTGTTTCTAAAACCCTAGAATATGCTTATGATGATTGGACGATAGCTCAAATGGCAAAAGCGATGGGTAAAAATGAAATTTATAAAACCTTTTCAGTAAGAGCACAGTACTATAAAAACATTTTTGATCCAGAAACACAGTTTATGAGAGGCCGTTTTAGAAATACTTGGTTTGCACCTTTTGATCCTTATGAAGTAAATTTCAATTACACAGAAGCCAACTCTTGGCAGTATAGTTTTTATGTACCACAAGACATTTCTGGTTTTATGAAATTGTTAGGAGGCAAGAATGCTTTAGAAAAACATCTAGATAAACTTTTTGCTGCAAAACAAGAAACTTCAGGACGAAATCAAGCCGATATTACTGGTTTAATAGGGCAATATGCACATGGTAATGAACCCAGTCATCACATGGCTTATTTGTACAATTTTGTGAATAAACCCCATAAAACACAAGAAAAAGTACATCAAATACTTACTGAATTGTATACCAACTCACCAGATGGAATTTCTGGTAATGAAGATTGTGGACAAATGAGTGCTTGGTTTGTATTTTCTTCTTTAGGGTTTTACCCTGTTACACCTGCAAGCAACCAATATATTATTGGGTCACCATTATTTAACAAAGCCACTATTAACTTAGAAAATGGTAAACAATTTACAGTATCTGCAAACAATTTAAGTGATAAACATATCTATATAGATAGTGCTTATTTAAATGGTAAAAAGTTAAACAGAACCTTTCTTAATCACAATGAAATTATTAATGGAGGAGAACTGATTTTTAACATGACAGATAAACCCTCAATTTGGGGTTCTGAAGAAGGTTTTGAGCCAATTACTGATATTAAAGAGCATCAAATTATACCTGCGCCTTTTATTGCAAAAGGTGAAATTGCCTTTAAAGAAAAAACACTTGTAGCATTAAAATCTGTAGTTAGTGCATCTGAAATTTATTATTCTTTAGGAGGTGATTTTAAAAAGTATGAAGAAGCATTTGAGATTTCAGATAAAGCTACTTTACAAGTGTATGCACAAAATGGAAATCAAAAAAGTGCGGTAATTACCACAGAATTTTATAAGATAGACCCTAATATTAAAATTGTTTTAGCATCAAAATATGCCAATCAATATAATGCTGGAGGAAACAATGCTTTGATTGATGGAATTACAGGTACAGAAGATTTTAGAACAGGAACTTGGCAAGGCTATTGGAATGAAGATGTAATTGCTACAGTAGATTTGGGTAAACAAAAAGAAATTTCTTCAGTAGTTGTTAATTTTTTAAGAGATCAACGTAGTTGGATTTTCTTACCTACTGAGGTTGCAATTTACCATTCAAAAGATGGGAAATCATTTAAAAAATTAAAAGATTGGAAGGCTCCAAAACCATTCAATACAGATGAAGTTAAAATTGTTCCCATAGAAATTCAAAAAAAGTTAAACACTAGATTTATTAAAGTCGTTGCCAAAAAACTAGGTAAACTTCCAGAATGGCATTTAGGATATCCTCATGATGGAAGATCTTGGATTTTTGTAGACGAAATTCAAATAAAATAACAACACATGAAACGTAGAAACTTTATAAAAAAAGCATCAGTAACAAGTTTAGGATTAGTAGCAACATCAACTTTAATAAGTTGTGATACTAATAAAGAAAAAGCAACAGTATTACCAACAAAAAAACCAGTTAGACCTTTGGTAATTGCCACTTGGAATACGCCTTTAGCTGTTGAAACTGCAGCAAAAGTTTTAGAAAATGGCGGTTCAGCTTTAGATGCTGTTGAACAAGGTTGTAGAATAGAGGAAGCTAACGAAAAAGGGCAATCTGTAGGAAAAGGAGGTTTACCAGATAGAGATGGAAATGTTACATTAGATGCTTGTATTATGAACGACAAAGGTGATTATGGGGCAGTTTTAGCAGTAAAAGATATTAAGCACGTAATTTCTGTTGCTAGAAAGGTTATGGAAGAAACTCCTCATGTAATGTTAGCAGGTGATGGAGCTAAACAATTTGCTATTTCACAAGGATTTGAACCTGAAAATCTATTAACAGAAGCTTCTAAAAAGGCTTGGGAAAAATGGAAGGTGAAATCTGAATATAAGCCGATAATCAATATCGAAAATCATGATACTATTGGTATGCTAGCTGTTGATAAAGATGGCAATATTTCAGGAGCTTGTACCACTAGTGGTTTAGCCTATAAAATGGCTGGTAGAGTAGGAGACTCACCAATTATTGGTGGAGGTCTTTTTGTAGATAATGAAGTAGGAGGAGCTACTGCAACTGGTTTAGGAGAAGAGGTGTTAAAAACAGTAGGTAGTTTTTTAATAGTAGAATTAATGCGTCAAGGAAAATCGCCACAAGAAGCCTGTGAAGAAGCAATTGCTAGAATTGTAAAGAAACCTGGGAAAGATTTTAAAAATTTCCAAGTAGCCTATATTGCTGTTAATAAACAAGGTGAAACTGGTGCATATTCTATTCATGAGCATTTTAGTTATAACCTATTTAAAGAAGGTGAAAACAAAAACATAAAATCAGATTTTTATAATAAATCATAAACTATGAGTATTACTAGTAGTAAGTACACCAAAGCTTTTATTTTTTTAACTACCCTGTTTTTTTTATGGGGATTTATTACAGTACTTGTAGATTCTTTAATACCTAGAATACGTGAGTTATTTACACTAACGTATTTTCAAGCTGGTTTGGTTCAGTTTGCTTTTTTTGGAGCGTATTTGGTATTGTCTATTCCATCTGGATTTGTACTTTCTAAAATTGGATATAAAAAAGGAATTGTAGTTGGTTTATTGACTATGGCAATTGGTTGTTTGTTGTTTTATTCAGCAGCATCTTACAGAAGTTTTTCAGTTTTTTTAGTCGCTTATTTTGTTTTAGCAGGAGGTATTACAATTTTGCAAGTTGCTGCAAATCCCTATGTGGCTGTTTTAGGTGAAGAACAAAAAGCCTCAAGTCGTTTAAATCTTGCACAAGCGTTTAATTCTTTAGGTACAGCTATAGCTCCAGCTTTTGGAGCCTTATTTTTATTGAGTGATTCAATAAAATCTTCCTTAGAAATAAATGCATTATCTGAGACAGCCAAAGAAGCTTACTATTTTAAAGAAGCTGCTGCTGTACAAACTCCGTTTTTAGCCTTAGCTTTTTTTGTTTTTTTCTTAGCTATTGTATTCAGTTTTGTAAAATTACCTATCATTTTAAATGAAGCACCAAAACATGGTTACGCTCAGTTGTTACAAAAAAAGTCTTTAGTTATGGGGGCAATTGGAATTTTTATTTATGTAGGAGCAGAGGTTGCTATTGGTAGTTATTTAGTAAATTATTTAGATAGTTTAAATTTAGCTACTGTTATTAGACAGAGCGATTTTTTATCTTCAATAGTAAAGTTTGTGCTTGGAGATGAATTAACTTCTATTGATAATTATGGTATTCTGGGTGCCTTTGTAACTTTATATTGGAGTGGTGCAATGATAGGTAGATTTATAGGAGCATATCTTACACAAAAAATTAAACCATCTAAAGTTTTAATGCAGTTTGCAATAGGTGCAATAATGCTTGTAATTATCTCATTAAATTCAACTGGTTTATTATCGATGTTTACAATTTTAGCAGTAGGTTTATTTAATTCAATAATGTTCCCTACCATTTTTACATTGAGTCTTGAAGGTTTAGAAGAGTTAAAACCTCAAGCATCTGGATTGCTATGTACGATGATTGTTGGAGGAGCAATTATTCCACCAATGTTTGGTTACTTAACAGATGTTTTTGGATTTCAAATGGCCCTAACTTTAATAGTGCTATGCTATTTTTATATATTTAATTTTGGTAGAATTAAAACAAAATTGAATACTTAGTAACTATTTTTCTTTTATTAGCTCTTTACCAATTTTTTCACAAGCATTAATGGTTTGTTTGATATCTGCAAAAGAAGTTCTAGGATTAATAAGACACATTCGTAATACTACTTGTTTTTGTAAAACTGTGGTTACTAACATGGCTTCTTTGGTATTGATGATTTCTTCAGAAATTTTTTGATTTAATTCGTCTAATTTCTTTTCACTAAAGTTATATTCAATTGGATTGAATCTAAAATTTATTATGCCTAAGGTTGCTGGTGAAACAATTTCCCAATATTTACTTTTTCTTAGTGAATCTTCAGTTTTTTCTGCAATACTTAAAGAATAATCAATGGCTTTTCTAAACGATTCTAAACCAAAAGTTTTAATAGACATGTATAGTTTTAAAGCCCTAAATCTTCTTGTTAACTGAATACCATGATCGTAAAAGTTAATCTCAGAAGTATTGCCTTCAATATCTCTTAAATACTCTGGTTTTTCTGTAAAAGTTTTACTTAGCCATTTATGATTTCGTACTAATAAACAGCCCATTTCATAAGGCTGAAAAAACCATTTATGAGGATCTACAGTTATAGAATCTGCTTTTTGAATTCCATTTAGTAGTTTACTTCCATTTTTGGCTAAAATTACAGCACCACCATAAGCAGCATCTATATGAAACCATAGTTTTTCTTCTTTACAAATCTTAGCTATTTCATTTAATGGATCTACAGTTCCTGTATTAGTTGCTCCTGCAGTTCCAATAATACAAAAGGGTTTTAAACCTGCTAACCTGTCTTTAGCAATTGCGTTTTTAAGTTTGTTAATAGATACACGAAATTCAAGATCAGTAGGAATAATTCGTACTTGCTCCTTTTTAAAACCAATGGTTCTTATTGCTTTTATATTTGATGAGTGTGTTTGATCAGATAAATAAATAACTGCTTTCGAAAAATCATCTCCACATTTTTGTCTTCTAGCAGTAACTAAAGCTGTTAAATTAGCCATAGAACCACCACTAGTAAAAATTCCACCACCTTTTTTGGTAGGTAATTTAAATAAGTTTAACAACCAATTTATGGTAACTATTTCAAGTTCTGCAGCAGCAGGTGCATTTACCCATCCACCAGAAAAAACATTAAACCCTGTTGCTAAAGTATCTGCTAGTACACTAACATAGTTACTTGGCCCTGGAACAAATGAATAATTTTTTGGATGCGATAAAATATCAGTCTTATCTAATACTTCATTTAAAACTTTATCTAAAACTTTAGTACCATCTTCACCTTTTTCTGGAGCTTGCTCTAAAAAAAGTTTATCCATTTCTTCTCTACTAGCATTGTAAACAGGACTTTTTTGGTTTTGAGTTTCAAAATGATCTACTATAGCATCTATAACTTTATAGCCATAAGTTTTCATTTCCTCTTTAGTTAATGATAAAGTTGGATTGGCTTTCATAAATATAAATTTTCGATAAAATTAAATGATATTTTTAAGATGATGCATGATTTTCATCATCTTAAAAAAAGCCTTTACAATTCTGTAAAGGCTTTAGAAATTATTTTTTCTTTTGTTGTCTAGCTTGTTGCTCTTGAGCTTGTTTCATTGCAGCATCTATTCGTTGTCTAAACTTGCTCACCTTTTTTGGTTTCTTTTTGTTTTCCTCTATCTGTGCATGAATTTTATCTTCATCTATTACATAATTCTTAATTACAAACATGATAGAAATAGTAAGTAAGTTAGAAACAAAATAATACAAACTTAATGAACTTGCATAGTTGTTAAAGAAAAACAACATCATTATAGGAGAGAAGTAAATCATATACTTCATCATTTTACTCATATCTGGCATACCTTCTTGAGGTGGTGCTTGCATGTTCATTTGCTGACTCTGATTCATTTTCATGTAAAAGAAAATAGCAATTGATGCTAAAATTGGGAATAAACTTACATGGTTTCCATAAAAAGGAATTTCGAATGGCAACATGAAAATAGTATCATAAGAAGATAAATCTTCTGCCCATAAAAAGCTTTCTTGACGTAATGAAATATTTGTTGGGAAAAACTTAAATAATGCAAAGAATACTGGCATTTGTAACAATGCAGGTACACAACCAGACATCATATTAACTCCTGCTTTTCGTTGTACAGCCATAATTTCTTGCTGACGTTTCATTGCGTTTTCTTTACCAGGATATTTTTCGTTAACTGCTTGTAATTCTGGACGAATTACTTTCATTTTAGCACTTGATAAATACGATTTGTAAACTAATGGAGACATAATTATTCTAACTACTATAGTCATTAAAATGATAATTAAACCATAGTTAGATAAAAAGCCTTTTAATAAATTAAATACAGGATAAAATATAGTTCTGTTTAAGAATCCAAAAATTCCCCAACCTAAGTCAGCAGTTTCATCTAAATCTGTGCCTTTGTATGTTTTTAATAAATTATAATCACTTGGTCCATAAAACCACTTCATGTTATAATTTAATTCGCCACCTGTTAATGCTAGAGGTGTTTTTAACTCATACCTTTTAGTGAAAACAGTATCTAATTTTTCATCTTTTACTAAATCTGTAGAGGTAACAGTAGCGTTAGTAAAAGGTGTATCTGATAATAAATTACTAGTGAAAAAATGTTGTTTATAAGCTACCCAGTCTAAATCGTTAACAACTTCTGTGTTTCCAGCATTTAAATAATCTACTTCATCATTTGCTTTATAGTAGTAATAAGAATACATGGTATTCTCTGTTTTCATACTTTTTTCATGTCTATAACCATCTAAAGACCAATTTAAATTAATTGGATTAGAAGAATTAAAAACTGAGCTTAAACCTTGAGAACGAATAGAGAAATCTACCATATATTCATTAGGTTTCATTTCATATCTGTACTCTAAAAACTGAGTTTCTGAAACTTTAAGCTTAAGCGATAATACTTGATTCTCACCATTCTTAGAAAATGTAGGTATAAAGAATAAATCTTTAGTATTTAAAATTCTATTATCTGTTGTTTCAAAATTGATGTTAAAAGATGCATTATTATCTTTTATCATGTATAAAGGAAGCGAATCGTAAGTTTTATAGTTTTTAATTAATGCTTCTTTTATTTGTCCACCTTTATTATCTATAGTAAGTTTTACTAATTCATTTTCTATAGTAATGTTACCCTCATTTCCGTTTAAAGCACTGTAAGCAAAAGCTCCAAATTTATTTTGTAAAGCAACATTTTGCAAAGAATCGTTTTCAACAGTTTCAACTATATTTGGTTCAACAGTTTCTTTTTTTGTTGTTGTAGTTGAATCTTTAACTTGTGTTGTTTGAGTTTGTTCTGGTTCTACTTCTGGTTGATTAGTGTTTAGGTACCAAAGCATAATACCTCCTAGAAGTAACATTCCTATAAAGGAATTATAATCGAATTTTTTTTGTTCCATAAGTTTAATAATGTCAGATTGTCACTAAATAAAGTGACATCACTTTATAAAAACGCGACAAATGTAGTTAAAAAGCAGATTTTTTATAGTGTAAACTGCTTTAAAATTTCTACATGATAATAGTTCAAATAGTGTTCCTTAATTTATTTTTTAGACTGTTTTAGTGCAGCTTTTATAAAACTTACAAATAAAGGATGTGGTTTTAAAACTGTACTTTTATATTCAGGATGATATTGTACTCCTACAAACCAAGGGTGTGAGGGTATTTCAACAATTTCTACTAAACCAGTTCTTGGGTTTATACCTGTTGCTTTCATTCCTTTTAACTCAATCTGATCTTTATAATCGTTATTGAATTCGTAACGATGTCTATGTCTTTCAAAAATTGAAGTTTCTTTGTAAGCATTATAAGCTTTAGAACCTTCTAGAATATCACATTTCCAAGCTCCTAAACGCATTGTTCCACCTTTTTGAGTAACATCTTCTTGGCTTTCCATTAAGTTAATAACTGGGTTTTTACAGTCTGGTTTCATTTCACTAGAAAAAGCATCTACTAATCCTAATACGTTTCTAGCAAACTCTATAACAGCCATTTGCATACCTAAACAAATTCCTAAAAACGGAATTTTATTTTCTCTAGCATATTGTACAGCTTTAATTTTACCATCTATTCCTCTATCACCAAAACCAGGTGCAACTAAAATACCGTTAACTCCTTTTAATTTTTTCTGATAGTTTTCTGTAGTAATATCTTCAGAATGAATCCACCTAACATTCACTTTTGTTTCATTTGAAGACCCTGCATGAATAAAGGCTTCAGAGATAGATTTGTAAGAATCTTGTAACTCAATATATTTACCAACTATTGCAATTTCTACTTCTGAAGTTGGGTTTTTATGTTTTGCTAAAAATTCGTTCCATTTTTTTAACGCAGGTTTTTTCTTAGAAATTAAATGTAATTTCTTTAAAACTACATCGTCTAAGCCTTCTCTATACATTAAATTAGGAACATCGTAAATAGTTTCTGCATCTATAGATTGTATAACATCTTCTTGTTTTACATTACAAAATAAGGCAAGTTTTCTTCTAATATCATCAGAAATTTCGTGTTCTGTTCTACAAACTAAAATATCTGGACTCACACCACTTTGCATTAGACTTTTTACAGAATGTTGAGTGGGTTTGGTTTTTAATTCGCCAGCAGCTGCTAAAAATGGAATTAACGTTAAATGAATAACTATTGCATTTTCTTCGCCTTTTTCCCATAACATTTGACGTACAGATTCTACATAAGGTAAAGATTCAATATCACCTACAGTTCCACCAATTTCTGTTATTACAATATCGTAATCACCAGTTTCAGCTAAAAGTTGAATTCTGTGTTTTATTTCATCTGTAATGTGTGGAATTACTTGTACAGTTTTACCTAAGAAGTCACCTCTACGTTCTTTGTCTATTACAGATTGATAAATTCTACCTGTAGTTACATTATTAGCTTGACTTGTAGCGATGTTTAAAAAACGCTCATAATGTCCTAAATCTAAATCAGTTTCTGCACCATCATCAGTAACATAACATTCTCCATGTTCATATGGATTTAATGTACCTGGATCTATATTAATGTAAGGATCTAGTTTTTGTATGGTTACAGAAAAGCCTCTTTCTTGTAATAACTTAGCTAAAGATGCAGCTATAATTCCCTTTCCTAATGAAGAAGTTACGCCTCCTGTTACAAAAACGTATTTAGTGTTTTTCATGGTGTATTTAGGTTTGTACAAAAGTAATAACTACAACTTGTACTACAAATAAAAAACGTACTATTTTTAACTATGCTTAAAGATTAGTAACTCCTTTTAAGTATCATTTTAGGAGCCTTTTTTTCTACTCTTTTTTTAAAAAGTTTTATAATAATGAGAAATAGTCTTTTAAACCTCGCTATTCTTAAAGTAAGTCTACTAAATTTTAAAAGTTTGTAAAATTCCTTTTTTAAGTCTTTTTCATAGGATTTTAAAAAGCTAGCAGAATAGTTATTTTGCTGGATGCATTGCTCAATTTTTTTAGCACATATAATTCCAGACATCATACCAGTTCCTACACCTTCTTTATAAAATGCATTTGCTAAACCTGCAGCATCACCAACTAACATAAAGTTATCTCCAAACACGTTTTCATCACCAAAATGAAAAGGTATAGACCAACCACGCCACTTACTAACTCTAGTAGATTCTTTAAATTTATGTGAAACTTCTGGGTGGTTATTTAAAATGTCTTCTAACTCTTCTATAAGATTAATATTGTTTTTCTGTAAGTGATGAGTTGTAGCAACTAAACTAACATTAACTTGACCATCTGCTAAAGGAAATATATAAAAAAACAATAGTACTCCTTTATATACTAATCTTATTTCTGCTGTTCTATCTTTAGGTAAATGTTTAACATCTTTAAAATATGCAGTAATAAATGTAGAATTCTTTTTTGGATTTATTATTTTGTTTGCAAGTTGCTTGGCAACTAAAGAGTTTACACCATCAGCACCAATAACTAATTTACTTAAGATTTTTTCACCATTCTTTAATTTAATGTAAATGCCTTCTTTATGTTTTTCAATTTTTCTTGCAGGATTTCCAAAAAACTGATTTGCATATGTTTTAGATAAGTTTTCAACTAAGAAATTATCAAAGTCAATTCTTTTGGCATAAGAGATAACTTGAGGTCTTTCTTTTTCTGTTTCAATAAAGTTAATAGCTGTATCATTAGAAATATTTAATTTAATATTTCTACTATGCAGTATTTTTGGGTGCTTCAAAAAGTTATTATAAAGATTTTCGTCAAGTTCCTTTAATGCTTTATAGGCATAAAGAATTAAGCCATCACCACAGGTTTTATCTCTTGGAAAGGTAGCTTTATCTATTATATAATGTGGAATTTTTAGTTTAGCCAACATTAAAGAGGTTGCAGCACCTGCAGGCCCACTACTATAATACAGACATTTGTTTTAATTATAAATAAAAATAAAAATGCTTCTCAAAATTGAGCTTTTTTTTGGATTAAAAAAAATATTAAAAAAATAAAATATATGTTTGCCATATATAAAAACAGTTGTATATTTGCCCACGCTTTAAAAGGGGTAAATTTTAAAGAAATATTAAGATTTTTAAGATAAACAGAGATGAGTAAGAGAACATATCAACCATCAAAAAGAAAGAGAAGAAACAAACATGGTTTCAGAGAAAGAATGGCTTCTGCTAATGGTAGAAAAGTCTTAGCACGTAGAAGAGCTAAAGGAAGAAAGAAATTATCTGTTTCATCTGAATCTAGACCAAAAAGATAATGAATTAACAATTGTTAATATATAAGGTGTTACTATTAATAGTAACACCTTTTTTTATACCTATACACTAACTATTTTTGTAAACTAATAAATAACTACCTAAACATGCCAAAAAGAGAAGACCTAAAATCCATTTTAATCATTGGTTCAGGACCTATCATTATTGGTCAGGCTTGTGAATTTGATTATTCTGGATCTCAATCTTTACGTTCTTTAAGAGAAGATGGTATAGAAACTATCTTAATTAATTCTAACCCAGCAACAATTATGACAGACCCTTCTATGGCTGATCATGTGTATTTGCTGCCATTAACTACAAAATCTATCATAAAGATATTAAAAGAACATCCACAGATAGATGCTGTATTACCAACAATGGGAGGTCAAACTGCATTAAACTTATGTATAGAGGCTGATGAAAAAGGCATTTGGGAAGATTTTGGTGTGAAACAAATAGGAGTTGACATTAACGCAATTAATGTAACTGAAGATAGAGAGCAGTTTAGAGAGCTAATGGGAAAAATTGGTGTACCAATGGCTCCACAAGCTACAGCAACTTCGTTCTTAAAAGGTAAAGAAATTGCTCAAGAATTTGGATTTCCTTTAGTTATAAGATCATCTTATACATTAGGTGGAGCAGGAGCGTCCATTGTTTACAAAGCAGAAGATTTTGATGAGTTATTAAGAAGAGGTTTAGAAGCATCACCTATTCATGAGGTAATGATAGATAAAGCCATGATGGGTTGGAAAGAGTATGAATTAGAGTTACTTAGAGATAAAAACGACAACGTTGTTATTATCTGTTCTATAGAAAATATGGATCCAATGGGAATTCATACAGGTGATTCTATTACGGTTGCTCCAGCAATGACGCTTTCAGATAAGACTTATCAAAAAATGCGTGATATGGCAATTCATATGATGCGTTCTATTGGAGATTTTGAAGGAGGTTGTAATGTTCAATTTGCTGTGTCACCAGATGAAAAAGAAGAGATTATAGCTATTGAAATTAATCCACGTGTTTCTCGTTCATCAGCTTTAGCTAGTAAAGCTACAGGTTATCCAATTGCAAAAGTGGCTACAAAATTAGCTATAGGATATACTTTAGATGAATTAGAAAACCAAATTACAAAATCTACATCTGCTTTATTTGAACCAACATTAGACTATGTAATAGTAAAAATTCCACGTTGGAATTTCGATAAATTTGAAGGTTCAGATAGAACTTTAGGTTTACAAATGAAAGCAGTTGGTGAAGTAATGGGTATTGGTCGATCTTTCCAAGAAGCATTACACAAGGCAACACAGTCTTTAGAAATTAAAAGAAATGGTTTAGGTGCAGATGGAAAAGGTTATAAAAATTATAACCAAATTATAGATAAGTTAACCAATGCTAGTTGGGATCGTGTTTTTGCAATTTACGATGCTATTGCAATGGGAATTCCTTTATCGAAGATATATGATATCACAAAAATTGACATGTGGTATTTAAAACAGTATGAAGAGTTATTCCAATTAGAAAAAGAAATTTCTAAATATACAATAGATACAATAGACAGAGATTTATTACTAGAAGCTAAACAAAAAGGTTATGGTGATAGACAAATAGCTCATATGTTAGAATGTCTAGAAAGTCAAGTTTACAAGAAAAGAGATGAACTTAACATACAAAGAGTTTATAAACTAGTAGATACTTGTGCAGCAGAATTTACTGCTAAAACGCCATATTATTACTCAACTTTTGAAAGTGGAATTGTAACAAAAGAAGGTGAATCTATTGTAGCTAACGAAAGTGCAGTTTCAGATAAGAAAAAAGTAATTGTATTAGGATCAGGTCCAAACAGAATTGGTCAAGGAATTGAATTCGATTACTGTTGTGTTCACGGAGTTTATGCAGCTAAAGAATGTGGTTACGAAACTATAATGATTAATTGTAACCCAGAAACTGTTTCTACAGATTTTGATACTGCAGACAAATTATACTTTGAGCCTGTTTTCTGGGAACATATTTATGACATTATTCGACATGAAAAACCAGAAGGAGTTATAGTTCAGTTAGGTGGTCAAACTGCTTTAAAACTAGCTGAGAAATTAACCAAATATGGTATTAAAATTTTAGGAACTTCTTTTGAATCGCTAGATTTAGCTGAAGATAGAGGAAGTTTCTCTACTTTATTAAAAGCAAATAATATTCCATACCCAGAATTTGGAGTAGCTGAAACAGCAGATGAAGCATTGGCTTTAGCAGATGAATTAGATTTTCCAATATTAGTAAGACCCTCTTATGTATTGGGTGGTCAAGGAATGAAAATTGTCATCAATAAAGAAGAGTTGGTAGAACATGTGGTTGATTTACTTCGTAAAATTCCAAATAACAAACTGTTATTAGACCATTATTTAGATGGAGCAATTGAAGCTGAAGCAGATGCAATTTGTGATGGTGAAAATGTTTATATTATTGGAATTATGGAGCATATAGAGCCTTGTGGAATTCACTCTGGTGATTCTAATGCTACATTACCAGCCTTTAATTTAGGTGATTTAGTAATGCAGCAAATTATAGATCATACACATACCATTGCTAAAGCATTAAATACTGTTGGTTTAATTAATATTCAGTTTGCTATAAAAGATGATACTGTTTATATAATTGAGGCAAATCCAAGAGCTTCTAGAACAGTGCCCTTTATAGCAAAAGCATACAAAGAGCCTTATGTAAATTATGCGACTAAAGTAATGCTAGGTCATAATAAAGTTACCGATTTTGATTTTAAACCACATTTAGATGGTTATGCAATTAAACAACCGGTTTTCTCATTCAATAAATTTCCAAATGTAGATAAAGGTTTAGGACCTGAGATGAAGTCTACAGGTGAAAGTATTTTATTTATAGATAGTTTAAAAGATGATGATTTTTACGACTTATATGCTCGTAGAAAAATGTACTTAAGTAAATAAAGTTTAAAAAAAGCATCCAAATTTGGATGCTTTTTTTTTAATACCATTAAAAAATTAGTTTTAATATTTTTTTCAATATAATCAATAAATAATCTAAAAAAGGAAAAAGAGAAAGAAAGAAAACTATAATTACAAACCCTTCAAAAAGAGTATCAAACTCATCCATCTCAAGTAAAAATTTACCTGAATAAAATAAGATTGCTCCACTTAAAGCAAAAATAATTATTTGTTGAAATATTTTCCCTTTCATTTTTAAGGTTTTGATTTTCTTTTAGTTATTAAAGTTACGTAAAATTTATTTTATTGTAATTCTATTTGAGAATTAGAGTTTTTAAATAAGTGTATATAATCGTCTATTTTAAAATCTTTACTATTAAATCTCGAAGTCCTTTTTTCACCATCTTTTTGTCTAACAATACTTCTTGCAAAACGCCTAATTTCTTTTTTAGAAGTTAAAATTAAACCTGGTACTGCAGTGCTTTTACCATCATCACCAATTGCAACCATTGTAAAATACGACGAGTTACAATGCTTAATTTCTCCTGTTCTAATTTTCTCAGATTCTACTCTTAAACCCACAACCATAGAAGTACTTCCTGTGTAATTTATTGAAGCTTTTAGGTTTACTAAATCACCTACTTCAATTGGGTTTAAAAAATCTACTTTGTTAACTGAAGCTGTTACACAATAATGGCCAGAATGTTTAGAAGCGCATGCAAAAGCAATTTGATCCATTAAATTTAAAATATGACCACCATGAATTTTTCCGCTAAAATTAGAGTGTGAAGGCAGCATTAACTCAGTTATAGCAACTTGAGATTCGCTTACTTTTTTGAATGTTTTATGTAAAGAATCCATTTTATAAAATTACAATTATATTCTTCAATCAATTTAGTTTTTTGTTTTTAAATCAGTTAAATTTGTTTGGCTAAAAAAAAAAACAATGAATTATATTTTATTTGATGGCGATGTAAGAAATGCTTTACTTCCTTTTACATACACAAAACCAGTTGCAGATTTAAGAATTGGTATTTTAACTATTAGAGAAAAGTGGGAGAAACATTTAGGCTTAACTACTACAACTATTACAGAGGAGTATTTAGAAGAGAAATACCCAATGGTTGAAATGGAAGAAAACATTATGCTAAATGCCTCTTTTTGTCCAAATGAAGGTTTAGTTGAAATGGTTAAAAACCTTAATGAAAACGAAGCTATTTTTAAAGGCGAAGATGTAATTGCTTTTTATTCAACAAACACTCAAGAGGAAGTAAATTTCGAAGATTACAAACAAATAGAATTTGAAGGTGATTTAATACAAGTTAAAAATACTTGGGATATATTCTCAAAGAATCATTTAGCTGTACAAGAAGATTTTAGTTTGATTACAAAGGATAGAAAATCGCAACCTATTCCTGCAGGTGTACAAACTATTAACCCAAGTAATATTTTTATTGAAGAAGGAGCAAAGCTGTCTTATTGTATTTTAAATGCTTCTTCTGGACCAATTTACATTGGTAAAAATGCAGAGATTATGGAGGGTTCAGTAGTAAGAGGAGCTTTTGCAATGTGTGATAATGCAGTTTTAAAACTAAGTGCTAAAATTTATGGCGCTACAACTTTAGGGCCTCATTGTAAGGTTGGAGGTGAAGTAAATAACTCTGTTTTAATGGGGTATTCTAGTAAAGCACATGATGGTTTCTTAGGTAATTCTGTTTTAGGTGAATGGTGTAATTTAGGAGCAGATACTAACAATTCTAATCTAAAAAATAATTATGCAGAAGTAAAATTATGGGATTATAATACCAGTAGATTTGCTAGAACAGGGTTACAATTTTGTGGTTTAATGATGGGAGATCATTCAAAATGTGGTATAAACACTATGTTTAATACAGGTACAGTTGTTGGTGTTTCTGCCAATATTTTTGGTAGTGGATTTCCTAGAAATTTTGTTCCATCTTTTAGTTGGGGAGGTGCTTCTGGTTTTACAGAATACAAAACCAATAAAGTGTTTGAAGTTGCAAAAGTTGTTATGAGTCGTAGAAACATTGATTTTGATGCGATAGAACAACGAATTTTAGAGCATGTTTTTGAAATAACAAAACAGTATAGAAATTTCTAATAAAAAAAGCCTTGAATTTTCAAGGCTTTTTTATTGGAGTTAAGAGATTATTAATTTCTATTTTTTACACTACCAGAACCAATAGACTTTGTATCTATTTTAGGTGGATTACCTTTATAATACACACTACCAGAACCAGCTACTGTAGCTTTAATTTCATCTTTAACACTAATTCTTACATCACCAGAACCAGCAATATTGGCTTTTACTATATTTACCTGTAAATCGTAGGCTTTAATTGTACCAGAGCCAGCTATTGAAGAAGTTATTTTATCTGCTTTACCACGTAATTCTATATTTCCAGAACCACCAATAGCACTGCTTATATTATTGGCATCTAAATCAAGCTCAATATTTCCAGAGCCACCTAAGTTAACAGAGAAGTTATCAGATTTTAAAACCATATTAGATTTAATATTTCCAGAACCACCTAATGAAACTTCATCAATTTCACTAACAGGAATAGTAACTGTAAATTTTCTTGTAGTTCTTATGTTTACACCTTTTTCAACTTTAATTTCTAAGCTACCTTTTTTAACTTCGGTTGTAATGTATTTCATTAAGTTTTCTTCACCTTCTAAAATTATTTTTCCTTCTTTACCTTTAACTAAAACAACATCGAAAAAGCCACCAACTCTTACACCATCATAATCGTCTGTGTTTCTAGTTTCTGTTTTAAGATTTCCATTTCCATTAATTCTTTTATTATTCCACCAACTTTGTGCATTTACAGCAATTGATAATGTTAAGATTAACGAGTTTATAATTATTTTCATGATTGATTTTTTAAAATTAATTTTCTTTTATAGACACACTACCATATTGCGAATCTATCTTTATTTTTGAATTTGAGTTTCCAGTTCCAAATTTTCCTTCGTAGTATTTTTTTGTGTTTTTACTAATTTGCTTAGAGAAATCCATTTTATCTTTATCACCTCTTAAGCTTGCATACTGTACTCTTAAGCTTGCGTACTGTAAATCTATTTCAAAGTTGAAAGTAGTACCAGAAGCTACATCTATTCGTATTCCCGTATATTGTGCATCTATATCTATAAAATCAAACCCTTTAGTTAAGTTTTTAATAGATAAAGAACCATAGTCAGAATCAATTTTTAACGTCTTATTAATGGTTCCAAAACGCATTTCTGTATAATCTGTGTTTCCTTTTATTTCATCTGCTTCATCAATAGTAATAGAGCCATAATCTGTATTAAAATCTACAGTTTTCGCTTTTTCAATTGTTAAGGTTGAATAATCTGAATTGATATTTAAATCTTTTGATTCTTCTATAGTAATTTTTGAATAATCTGTGTTTATTGATCCACTATTTATATAACCAATTGTTGAATTGCTACAATAATCTAAATTAACTGAGTTGCTTTCTGCATTTAACTCTCCTATTGAAATTTTACCATAATCGCAGTTAATATTTGCAGTACCTTTTAAATTATTTAACATAATACTACCATAGTCGTTGCTTAAATCTGCATCATTGGTAATTGGCATTTTTACGATATAATTTATTTTGTAATTAGTTTTATTGTTGTTTTTCCAGAAAGTCCAACTTTTACGAGATTTTTCTATAGTTGTCTTAGCAGAAACGAAACTAGATGAGTTTTCAAACTCTACATCTATATTATCTAACCAATTTTGAACATCATCTAAATCATCTCCTTTTACAATAATGTTAACTTCAATTTCCACTCTATTTTCATTCCAAGTAGTTACTTTAACATCTCCATATTTATTACTAATACTAACCTTAGCGTCTTTATTTACTTTGAATTCCTTTTTAATTGTTCTACTTTTTTCATGTTTTTTCTTAACAACATTTGCATTACCTACAAATGGTATAAGGAGTAATGCAATAACTATTTTAAATAAAGGTTTCATTATCTATAATTTTTGGATTTTTAATTTGTTCTATTTGTTGTAATACATTTTCTAAAATTTGTAAACGTTGCTGATAGTTTTTAATCATAGCATTTATAATTTTAGCTTGATTTCTGTTTTTATTAAGTTCTTCAACAAACAATGCGTAACTTTCTTCTAGTTCTTCTAGTTCATTTAAAGCACTTTCTATAACAGTTTCGGTATTTAAACTTCTGTTTTTTTCTATGGTTTTTAACTCTTGATTTATTGTTCTAATAAAATAATTTTGCACTTCTTCCATTTTTGGAGAAACATCTGCCAAATCAAAGGTTTTAGGTTGTTGTAAACTACCCAAATAAAATCCTATTAATAAAACAATTGAAGCAGCTACAGATAACCATTTCCAAGAATATTTTTTTTCATTAGAACTACGATTGAGTTTTCGTTCAAAACGTTCTAAATGACCAGCTTGTGGTTCTTGTAAATCGAAATTATTGTCTGAAAAAAAAGTATTTAATTTATCTTCCATACGCTTGTGTATTTATACTATTTGCAAGTATTACTTGTTTTAATTTTTTCTTAGCTCTAGAAACAGTTGTTCTCACATTTTCATTTGTATAATTTAATATCAAACCAATTTCTTCATAATCATAACCTTCAATTAAATTTAAGGTTAATACCAGCCTATAATTTTCTTTTAAACTTTGTAAATAATTAAGTACGCTTTTAGGATTTATTCCTTGGTAATTTAACGCTACATCATCATCTTCTTCTTTAGAGGAAACTACTTCAAGCTTAACTTCATCATACCTATTTATTTTTTTTAATTGTGTTAAACTTTTATTGATTACTATTCTTTTTAACCATGTACCAAAAGTTACTTCTCCTTTAAAAGAATCAATTTTTGTAAACGCTGTTAAAAAAGCTTCTTGCATTATATCTTCTGCTTCATAACTATCTTTTAAAATACGTATTGCACTATTATACATAGCTTTATAATAAGCTTTATACAACTGTAACTGAGCATTTTTATCAGATTTTTTACAGCGTTCTACAAGGTTAGTTATATGTTGTTGGTTAGCTTCCAATGAAACAAATCTATACTAAAGACAACTGGATTTTTTATTTGTTACAGTTTTTAATTTTATAAATGTAAATATTTTTATTTGCCTATTTTTATTTGGCATAAGAATTGACATTTATTATCTAGTATACATCAGGGTATATTGTAAATTACTGATATTTAGATTTTTAAAAAGTAGAAAATGATGTTATGATTCTTGAAATACAAAACATAATGTCAGAATGACAGAGATATAGCATATGAGCAGAAGAAAGTTTGTTAAATTAGACAGTTTGTCTTTTCAGAATGTAATTAATGAAGATTCTGAGTTAATTCCTTTAATGACACCAGAAGATGAAGAAATCATCAATAAAGAAAGTGTTCCTAAAGTGTTACCTATATTGCCTTTACGTAATACAGTTTTATTTCCTGGTGTTGTAATTCCAATTACAGCAGGTAGAGACAAATCTATACAACTTATAAAAGAAGCCAATAAAGGTGATAAAATTATTGGTGTTGTAGCACAAAGAAATGAAGAAAAAGAAGAGCCAACGCTACAAGATATTTACACTACAGGAGTTGTAGCTCAAATTCTAAGAGTGTTAAAAATGCCAGATGGTAATACAACAGTTATCATTCAAGGTAAAAAACGCTTTGAAATTGATACAATAATTCAAGAAAAACCATATTTAAAAGCGACTGTTAAAGAAGCTTTAGAAGATAAAATTATTGGCGATGAAAAAGAATTTGAGGCCATAATAGATTCTATCAAAGAACAAGCATTAGAGGTTATTAAAGAAAACCCTATGTTACCTTCTGAAGCATCTTTTGCCATAAAAAATATTCACTCAAATGCGTTTTTGGTAAACTTTATTGCTGCTAATATGGATTTAAGTGTAATGCAAAAACAAGTTATTTTAGAAAAAGATAACTTAAAAGAACGTGCACTACTTACACTTAAAAACTTAAACAAAGAATTACAAAAACTAAAACTTAGAAACGATATTCAATCTAAAACTAGAGAAGATCTAGATCAACAACAACGAGAATACTATTTACACCAACAATTAAAAACTATTCAAGAAGAATTAGGTGGCGCTTCAAACGATCAAGAATTGGAAGAAATGCGTAAGCAAGCCAAAACCAAAAAATGGTCTAAAGAAGTTGGTGAAACTTTTGAAAAGGAGTTGAATAGACTTAAAAGAATGAATCCTCAAGCAGCTGAATATGGTGTACAAAGAAGTTATCTAGAATTATTGTTAGAATTACCTTGGGGAATTTATACAGAAGATAAATTCGATTTAAAAAATGCTCAAAAAGTATTAGATAGAGATCATTTTGGATTAGAAAAAGTTAAAGAGCGTATTATAGAATATTTAGCAGTTTTAAAGCTAAAGGGCGATATGAAATCGCCAATAATATGTTTATATGGTCCTCCAGGAGTTGGTAAAACATCTTTAGGAAAGTCTATTGCAGAATCTTTAGGACGTAAGTATGTTAGAATGTCTTTGGGAGGTTTGAGAGATGAAGCTGAGATTAGAGGACATAGAAAAACATATATTGGAGCAATGCCAGGTCGTTTAATTCAGAATTTAAAAAAGGCTGGAACTTCAAACCCTGTTTATGTTTTAGATGAGATTGATAAGTTAGGTAATAGTCATCAAGGAGATCCTTCTTCAGCAATGTTAGAAGTTTTAGACCCAGAACAAAATACAGCTTTCTACGATAATTATTTAGAAGTTGGTTACGACTTATCTAAAGTACTTTTTATAGCTACTGCTAATAATTTAGGACAAATTCCATGGGCTTTGCGTGATAGAATGGAAATAATAAATGTTACAGGTTACACAATTGAAGAAAAAGTTGAAATTGCTAAAAAACACTTGTTACCTAAACAATTAAAAGAGCATGGTTTAACATCTAAAGATATTAAGCTAGGTAAAAAACAAATTGAATTTGTAGTAGAAGGATATACACGTGAATCTGGAGTTCGTGGTTTAGAAAAGCAAATAGCGAAAGTAGTTCGTTTTGCTGCTAAATCTATTGCTTTGGAAGAAGAATATGATATAAATTTATCAATAGAAAAAGTAGAAGAAATATTAGGAACACCTAGAAATAAAGACAAATACGAGAGTAATAATGTTGCTGGAGTAGTTACTGGTTTAGCTTGGACTAGAGTAGGAGGTGATATTCTTTTTATAGAATCAATATTATCTAAAGGAAAAGGAAACTTATCTATTACTGGTAATTTAGGTAATGTAATGAAAGAGTCTGCTACTATTGCAATGAAATATATAAAGTCTAATGCAGAAACTTTTGGCATTAATTCAGATATTTTAGATAAATACGATGTTCATATTCATGTTCCAGAAGGAGCAACTCCAAAAGATGGTCCTAGTGCAGGTATAACCATGTTAACTTCTTTAGTATCCTCTTATACTCAACGTAGGGTAAAAAGTAAATTAGCTATGACTGGTGAAATTACTTTACGTGGAAAAGTCTTACCTGTTGGTGGAATTAAAGAAAAAATTTTAGCTGCAAAGAGAGCTAATATTAGAGAGATTATTTTATGTGAGGATAACAGAAAAGACGTTTTAGAAATCAAAGAGAGTTATTTAAAAGGGCTAACATTTCATTATGTTTCTGATATGAAACAAGTTATAGAAATAGCGCTTACCAAACAAAAGGTAAAAAATGCTAAAAAATTAATATAAAAAAAGCCTCCAAAGTTGGAGGCTTTTTTTATTTAGTCATTACAATAGCAAACATAAAAAGTAAAACTTTAGAAGCTCTTTTCATAATTGATTGATTTTAATTTGACTCTTAAAGGTATAAAAAGTTAATAAACAATTTATATTTAATAAGAAATTAAATTTTTTATGAAAAGTGTTTCTTGGCTTCGTTCCAATAGACATCCATTTCATCTAAAGACATATCATGTAGAGTTCTACCTTTTGCTTTAGCTGCTTGTTCGAGATATTTAAAACGATTAATGAATTTCTTATTAGTTTTTTCTAGTGCATTTTCTGGATTTACACCAATAAAACGTGCATAGTTAATCATAGAAAATAACACATCTCCAAATTCTTTTTCTATGTTTTCTGTGTTACCTTTTTCAATTTCAGTATTTAGTTCTGCAAGTTCTTCTTGTACTTTTTCCCAAACTTGTTCAGGTTTTTCCCAATCAAAACCAACACCAGAAACTTTATCTTGTATTCTATTGGCTTTTACAACTGCAGGTAAACTTTTAGGAACACCCTCTAAAACCGATTTTTTGCCTTCTTTTAATTTTAGCTGCTCCCAATTTCTTTTTACATCCTCTTCATTGTTAACTTTAACATCTCCATAAATATGAGGGTGTCTTTCAATTAGTTTGTCAGAAATTGAATTAGCAACATCTGCAATATCAAAATCGTTTGTTTCACTACCAATTTTTGCATAAAAAATGATGTGCAAGAGAACATCACCCAATTCATTTTTTATTTCTGAGAGATCTTTGTCTAGAATAGCATCTGCTAATTCATAGGTTTCTTCTATGGTTAGATGGCGCAGACTTTCAAAGGTTTGTTTTTTATCCCATGGACATTTAACTCGTAAATCATCCATGATGTCTAGTAACCTGTTTAATGCAGAAAGTTGCTCTTTTCTAGAATTCAAAGTCTATTAATTTTTATTCAGCATCTGTTACTTCAGCTGATTCTTCAACTTTAGAAAAGTCGAAACCAGCATCAATTAAAATGTTAAACCACTGAATTACTTTTTTTATGTTTGAAGTGTATACTCTTTCATCATCATAATTTGGTAATACTTCTGCAAAAAAACTTTGCAGTTTATTACCACTCTCTTTATGAGAAATTGCTTTTTTACCTTCAGTTTTAGTATTAATTGCTTTAAAAACTTCGAGAAGTGGAATATCTTCTTCATAAGTATAAATTGCAATGTTTTCAAGTAAACTAACATTTTGTGTTGCGCTAATAGCAATTCTTTTTTGGTCTAATAAAGACTCAACAATTATTGCATTTTTAGACTGTGAAATAACTTGAAATAATCCTGGCTTTCCAGAAACTGATATAATTTTACTAAACTCCATATTCAATTAGTAGGTTATCTTGATTTTTTTAAATTAGGAAAACGCATTCTGTAATCTGCTCTAATTTTTCCTTTTGAAATATTTTCTAATTTTTTCTTTAACAAACGTTTTTTTAAAGAAGGTAATTTATCTGTAAATAAAATGCCTTCAATATGATCATATTCGTGCTGAAAAACTCTAGCAGCTAAACCATCTAAAGTTTCTGTGTGCGTATTAAAGTCTTCATCTTGATAAGTGAAAGTAACTTTGGATTGTCTATACACATCATGTCTAACATCTGGTATACTTAAGCAGCCTTCATTAAAAGCCCATTCATCACCTTCTTCTTCTAAAATTTGAGCATTTATAAAAACTTTATTAAAATTTTTTAAAGTCTCTTTCTCATCGTCACTTAATTCATCATCTTCTGCAAATGGTGAGGCATCAATTACAAACAAACGAATTGCTTTACCAATTTGTGGAGCAGCTAAACCAACACCAGCAGCATTGTACATGGTTTCTTTCATGTTAGCAATAAGCTCTTTTAAGTTTGGATAATCTGCATTAATTTCTTTTGCTACTTCTCTTAAAACAGGATCACCATAAGCAACTATAGGTAAAATCATTTCTTAAAATTTAGTTGGCAAAAATACAACTTAGATTAACTAATTACGAATTTTTGATTTAGTAATTTTTCTTTATTTACTATACAAATACGATTGTAGAATAATAGTTGCACTTATTTCATCAACTAAGGCCTTATCTCTTCTTTGCTTTTTTTTAAGTCCACCATCTATCATTGTCTGAAACGCCATTTTAGAGGTAAAACGTTCATCAACTCTTTCTAAAGGAATTGAAGGGAAGTTTGATTTTAATTTTTTAAGAAAAGGTTTTATTAAATGCTCACTTTCACTATCAGTATTATTTAATTGTTTTGGTTTACCAATTATAAATAACTCTACATTTTCTTTAGTAGTGTACTCTTTTAGAAAATGAATTACATCTTCTGTAGCTACAGTTGTTAATCCAGATGCAATTATTTGTAATTCATCTGTTATTGCTATACCAGTTCTTTTTTTACCAAAATCTAATGCTAAAATTCTTCCCAATTTGTTTAAAATTTTTTCAAAAATACGAAATTTAACAAGCTATCTTAATCTGTTTAAAAAACGTATATTCGTTTAAAATTTTTAATGATAGATTTATATTTGCATCATTAAAATTCAAACCATGGAAAACATAAAAAATATTATTGAATCTGCTTGGGAAAATCGTTCTTTATTACAAGAACAAACTACAATAGATACTATTAGAAATGTAATAGATTTATTAGATAAAGGTGAGTTAAGAGTAGCTGAACCAACTGCTAACGGATGGCAAGTAAATGAATGGGTTAAAAAAGCTGTTGTATTATATTTCCCAATTCAGAAAATGGAAACTTTAGAGGCTGGTATTTTTGAATATCATGACAAAATTCCTTTAAAGAAAAATTATGCAGAAAGAGGTATACGAGTAGTGCCTAACGCAGTTACAAGACATGGTGCATACATTTCTCCTGGCACTATTTTAATGCCAAGTTATGTAAATATTGGCGCATATGTAGATGAAGGAACTATGGTAGATACTTGGGCAACTGTAGGTTCTTGTGCACAAATAGGTAAAAATGTTCATTTATCTGGAGGTGTAGGAATTGGTGGTGTTTTAGAACCTTTACAAGCTGCTCCTGTAATTATTGAAGATGGTGCTTTTATTGGCTCAAGATGTATAGTTGTTGAAGGTGTAAGAGTTGAAAAAGAAGCTGTTTTAGGAGCTAATGTAGTATTAACTATGAGCACTAAAATTATTGATGTTACTGGTGATGAACCAGTTGAAATGAAAGGTGTTGTGCCAGAAAGATCTGTTGTTATTCCTGGTAGTTATACAAAGAAATTTGCTGCAGGTGAATACAATGTACCTTGTGCATTAATTATTGGAAAAAGAAAAGAAAGTACCAACAAAAAAACTTCATTAAACGATGCATTACGTGAATATGATGTAGCTGTTTAATAAAATTTAATGAAAAAAATATCAGCAATAATTCCTACTTTAAATGAGGAAATACATATTGAAGCCGCAATAAAATCTGTAAATTTTGCAGATGAAATAATTGTAATTGATTCATACAGTACAGATAAAACATTAGAAATTGCTGAAAACTATAATGTAAAAATCATCAAACGAAAGTTTGATGATTTTTCTTCTCAAAAAAACTATGCAATAGAACAAGCAACTCATCCTTGGATCTATATTTTAGATGCAGATGAGAGAGTAACTCCTAGTGTACAAGAAGAAATTTTAGAGGCTGTTAAAAATCCAAAAAACAAAGTTGGTTTTTATGTTAGAAGAAGCTTCTATTTTGCTGGAAAAAACATTCATTATGGTGGCTGTCAAAGAGATAGAGTAGTGCGTTTGTTTTTAAAAGAACAATGTAGATATAAAGGTGTTGTTCACGAAACCATAGAAGCTAATGGAGAATTAGGTTTTTTTAAGAATAAAATTGAACATTATTCTTATAAAGGTTTTGATCATTATATTTCCAAAATGAATCATTATGGTGAATTAAGAGCCAAAGAGTATTATAAGAAGAAAAAAAAAATAAATTATCTTTTTCATATCATTATTAAACCTTTAGCAAGATTTTTTATTCACTTTATTTTTAGACTTGGGTTTTTAGATGGCTTTCAGGGTTTTTTATTTGCTAGATGTCAAGCCTATGGAGTCTATGTTAGGTATGTTAAACTATGGCTTTTAAGTAAAAAGGTTAGTTAATTCTTCTATTTAAAGATTTATAAAAGAAATAATTTCTAACACATCTATATAACTTGTAGGTAAATAGGGTTATAAGTTGCCAAAAAGGTCTAATAATTTCTCTAATAACTTTTTTCCAAACAATTAAATTGTTTTGTTGAATTGTACTGCCTCCCATCTCTCTGTCTATACTTCTTACATATTGTATTTTAGTGTTAAATAAAGGTACTTTATGTTTGTAAACATCTTGCTTCATTACATCTATTGGAGCATAGTAATCACTTAAGTTTTCCGATAATTTTTGAGCAGCTTTTTTACCAATAATTTGACCTATCATTAATACAGGAGGCATTAAATACTTAACAAGTAAGTTGTTTTTTTCAAGTGTATAAAAACCTTTTTTACCAGAAATATCTAAAAAATCTTCTGTAGTTATTAGTTCTAAAAGCCTTGGTAAATTTGCTATAAAGTTATTTTGAATTAATGCATCATCTTCTAAAACAATCGAAAAATCTTCTGGTTGATTAGCTAGAAATTTCCAAAGTTTAAAATGTGTTAAACAAATACCTATTTCACCATCATTAGGAAAAGGAAAATGAGCTAATATATTATGTTTTTTCTTTTCTTTTTTAATGAACTTTCTATCCAATTCTTTACCATAAACTGCAGAAATTCTAGTAATTGGAATGTTCAATTCTTTGAATTGATTTTCCATAAAATCTCTTCTATCTTTACTTTTATCTAAGTTTATGTAGTAAAATTTATAAGTACTCATATTTGCATCCAGTTTTCACAAGCTACTTCATTCTCTTTTTCTACAAACCATTTTTTAGGTGCAATAACGGTTTTATGTTCATTTTTATTCAACCAAGCTCCCCACCAAGAAAAGCTACTATTAGCAGTTATGTTATGTTTACATAAACTCATTAAATAAAGATCTTCATGTGGAATAGATTTTACATCAACAAAAACAGCTTTTTCAACTTTTAAATTTTCTTGTGTCCAAGAAATATCATCTGAAAAAATAAAAAAAGTAATTTCTGAATATTTTTTGTTGATGATTTTTATAGCTCTATCGTAATAATCTAAATCACAGGTTCCATGAACTTTATTAGCTTTTTCATCAGAAATATAATCTCCTCTTCTAATATGTAAAGAACAAGTGTTTTTTAAAGCTAAAATTTGTTGTTCTATTTTCTTAGTTTTAGAAGAAAGTTTTTGTTTAATAACAAATTCACTTAACAGAGTTTCTCTAATTTCTTTAAAATATTTTTCAGTTTGAAAATATCCTTTTACATATTCATTCCCTTTTAAAGATTTAAAGTCTTTGTTAAAAAGTAAACTTTTTTCTTTTTTAGCAGGTTTTACACCAATTTTTCCTAAAAAAATAGTGAAGGAATTAGCAGAAGTTGATTCAATTTTATACTTATCTAATTGATAACCACCATGTAACTTGTATTTTTTGAACTTAGAAATATCTAATTGAACATTATACCCATTTAATGATAAGGCTCTAGCATAAGCATACTGAAACATCTGATTTCCAAGTCCGCCAAGTATTCTTACAATAATCATTAATTGTTATTATTTGTAGAAATAATCATCTACTAAAGCAAAAGTACAAATGTTAAAGGATTTTCTTTTATCAATTTGATGATTAAAATAATAGAAAACAATAAATTTGCCACACTTTAAGCAAATATGAAGTTTACAGAAGCAATATCATCAGAAATTTTTAAAATTATTTCAAAAGCAGCAAGCGAATTAAATCAAGATGTTTATGTTATTGGAGGTTATGTGCGTGACTTTATTCTTAATAGAGGAGATGCAAAAGATATAGACATTGTTTCAGTTGGAAGTGGTATAGATTTAGCAAAAAAAGTATCTGAATTGCTATCTCATAAACCTAAAGTACAAGTTTTTAAAACGTATGGAACTGCAATGTTACGTTTTAATGATTTGGAAATTGAATTTGTTGGTGCTAGAAAAGAATCGTATTCTAAAGAAAGTAGAAATCCAGAAGTTAGTCAAGGGAGTTTAGAAGATGATCAAAACAGGCGTGATTTTACGATAAATGCTCTTGCTTTAAGTTTAAATGAAAATTCATTTGGTGAATTGTTAGATCCATTTAATGGAGTAGAGGATTTAGACAATATGGTAATTAAAACACCTTTAAACCCAGATATTACGTATTCTGATGATCCTTTACGAATGTTAAGAGCAATACGTTTTGCCACTCAACTAGATTTCACTATTGAAGAAAAATCGTTTCAAGCAATTTCAAAAAATGCTAAAAGATTATCTATAATTACAAACGAAAGAATTGTTGATGAGCTTCATAAAATAATTGCTTCAGATAAACCATCTAAAGGATTTATTCTTTTAGAAAAAACAGGTTTACTAGTTCAAATTCTTCCAGAATTAATTGCTTTAAAAGGAGTTGATGAAGTTGAAGGACAAAAGCACAAAGATAATTTTTATCATACATTGGAAGTAGTAGATAATATAGCTAAAGCCACCAATGATGTATGGTTAAGATGGGCAGCTTTATTACATGATATTGGAAAAGCACCAACTAAAAAATTTAATAAGAAAGTTGGTTGGACTTTTCATTCTCATGAATTTGTTGGTTCTAAAATGATTTATAAAATCTTTAAAAGATTAAAAATGCCATTAAATAATAAAATGAAATTTGTTCAAAAAGTTGTTTTATTAAGTTCTAGACCAATAGTACTTTCTACAGAAGTTACAGACTCAGCAGTAAGACGTTTAATTTTTGATGCAGGAGAAGATATTAATGCTTTAATGACATTGTGTGAAGCAGATATTACTACAAAGAATCCTAAAAAGTTTAAAAAATATCATAAGAACTTTGAGTTAGTGCGTGAGAAGATTAAAGAAGTAGAAGAACGAGATAGAATTCGAAATTTTCAACCACCAATATCTGGTGAACTTATTATGAAAACTTTTAATCTAGAGCCTTGTAGAGAAATAGGTCAAATTAAAGAAGCTATTAAAGAAGCTATTTTAGAAGGAGAAATTTCGAATAATTATGTTGAGTCTTACAATTTTATGCTAAAAAAAGGAAAAGAGTTAGGTTTAAAATTAGCTTAAACTTTGCATGTTTACTAGTTTGTAATACTCTCCTTTTTTATTTAGTAATTCATCATGTTTACCTTGCTCAACAATCTTTCCCTTTTTCATTACAACAATTTTATTAGCTCTTTGTATTGTAGATAATCTATGAGCAATTACCAAAGAAGTTCTATTTTGCATCATTTTTTCTAAAGCTTTTTGAACTAATTGTTCAGATTCAGTATCAAGTGCAGATGTTGCTTCATCAAGAATCATTAATGGTGGATTTTTTAAGACAGCTCTTGCAATTGATAAGCGTTGCTTTTGTCCGCCAGAAAGCGAATTTCCACTATCACCAATATTTGTTTCAAATTTGTCTGGTAAATCTTTAATAAACTCATTGGCATTGGCTATTTCAGCAGCTTCAACTACGTCTTGTCTACTTGCTTCAATGGCACCAAGTTTAATATTGTTTTCTACAGTATCGTTAAACAAAATTGATTCTTGAGTAACAATACCCATTAAGTCTCTCAACGATTTTTTTGTAATGTCTTTAATATTAATATCATCTATGGTTATTTCACCTTCATTAACATCATAAAAACGAGTTATTAAATTGGCAAGTGTAGATTTTCCACTTCCAGATTGGCCAACTAACGCAACAGTTTCTCCCTTGTTAATAGTTAAAGAAAAGTCGTTTACAACATATTCTTTCTTGTATTTAAACGCTATATTTTTAAACTCAATTTTAGAATTAAAAGAGGTTTTAACAATAGCATCAGGTTTATCTTTAATGTGATTATCTGTATTTAGAATATTCATTATTCGTTCTGCAGAAGCTTCTCCTTTTTGAATATTATAATACGAAGTTGTAATTAATTTAATTGGGTTTAAAACTGTGTAAAACAACACTATATAACCCATAAATTCATCTGGTTTTAATGCGCTTGTATTCGACAAAACCTCATTACCACCATACCAAAGAATAGCTATAATGGTAGCAGATCCTAAAAACTCACTCATTGGTGAGGCTAGTGTTTGTCTATGAAAAACACTTGTCATTAATTTTCTAAAAGTGTTGGTTGAATTGTTGAATTTGTTTTCTATAATTCGCTCAGAGTTAAATCCTTTTATAACTCTTAAACCTCCAAGGGTTTCTTCTATAAAAGATAAAAAAGTACCAGTTTCTTTTTGAGCCTTTACAGATTTTGCTTTTAATTTTTTGCTTATTGAAGAAATGATAAAACCAGAAACTGGCAATAAAATAAATACAAATAAGGTAAGTTTTACACTCATAAAAAGCATTATTGAAATAGCTATAACAACAGTAAGAGGCTCTCTAACAATAGTTTCAATAGAGGTTAAAATAGAAACTTCAACTTCTTGAACATCAGCTGTCATTCTTGCGATGATATCTCCTTTTCGTTTTTCAGTAAAATAAGAGATAGGCAAATCAACAATTTTATTGTAAAGTTTATCTCTTAAATCTTTAACAATACCAGTTCTTAAAAAAGTAATAGCATAAGATGCTAAATAGCGAAATAAGTTTTTAAGAAAAAATAAAGATAAAGCCAATAAACAAATGAAAAGTAAGGTTTTAATTTGACCTTCGTTTTCAATTTTATTAGAAATAAAATAATAAAAACTCTCTTTTAAATATACACCTATATCTTTTATTCCTGTATATTCTGGAGCTAAGTTTACTTTCTTTTCAGTTTCAAATAAAATGCCTAAAACTGGTATAAACGCCAATACAGATAAGACATTAAAAATAGCATAAAATATATTGAATAGAATGTTTAATAAGGTATACTTTCTATACTTACGTTCGTATTTTAAAATGTCTTTGAAATGATTCATTAATGCAAGTTCATTTCTTTAATAATTCGTTGAATTTTAGCATCTAATTCAGCTTCAATTTTTTCAGCATTTTTTATGTTATCTAAATTTGAATTTACACTAAAATAGAACTTAATTTTTGGTTCTGTACCACTAGGCCTTGCAGCCACTCTTGTACCAGCTGTGGTTTTATAAATTAGGACATTAGATTTTGGTAAATCTATATTGGTTGTTTTACCAGTAAATAAATTCTTTCTAGTAGACGCTTGGTAATCTGAAAGTGTTTCTACTTTTTCTCCATCAATTTCTGCAATAGGATTATTGCGCATTTCACGTAACATTTTATCTATTTCTGCAGCACCATCCATACCCTTTTTTGTTATTGAAATTAAATGCTCTTTATAGAATTTATAATTTACATAAATTTTTAATAACTCTTCATAAAATGAACTGCCTTCTTGTTTAGCTAATGCTGCAACTTCACATGCTAATAAGCATGCTGTAACAGCATCTTTGTCTCTTACAAAATCTCCTACCATAAAACCAAAACTTTCTTCACCACCACCTACAAACTCTAAATTAGGGTGATCTTTAATCATTTTGGCAATCCACTTAAAACCTGTTAAGCCAATTTTAGTTTCTACACCAAAACTTGTAGCTACATCATTTACTAATTCTGTAGAAACAATAGTAGAGCCTACAAATTCTTTTCCTTGTAATTTGTTTTCGTTCTTCCATTTTCTTAAAAGAAAATCTGTCATAACTACCATGGTTTGATTTCCATTTAGTAACTTCATATTTCCATTTGTATCTCTAATAGCAACTCCAAGTCTATCGCAATCTGGATCTGTTCCAATAACAATATCAGCATTAATTTTGTTAGCTAAATTGGTAGCCATCTCTAATGCTTCTGGCTCTTCTGGGTTTGGAGATTTAACAGTTGGAAAATCACCATTTGGAATTTTTTGCTCCTCAACAATATGAACATCTGTATATCCAGCTTTTTTAAGAGCTTCTGGAATAGACATTATTGAGGTACCATGTAAGGAGGTAAAAACAATTTTTAAATTATTTCTATCTATATTGGTAGTTAATGATCCATTTTTTACAGAAGCCTTTATAAATACATCATCTACCTCTTTTCCTATAATTTCTATTAAATTTTCTTGTGCATCAAAATTAATTTCTGAAAATTCTAGAGCATTAACTTTATTTATAATACCACTATCTTGAGGTGGTACAATTTGACCACCATCTGCCCAATATACTTTATAACCATTATATTCAGGTGGGTTGTGTGAAGCAGTTAAAACAATGCCAGCATCACAGTCTAAATAACGAACTGCAAAAGACAATTCTGGTGTTGGACGTAAATCTTCGAATAAGAAAACTTTTATATTATTTGCAGATAAAACATCTGCTACAATCTTTGCAAATTTTTTGCTATTGTGTCTGCAATCGTATGCAATAACAACCTTTAACTGCTCTTTAGTTACATTTTCAATCAAATAATTAGCTAAACCTTGAGTAGCTTTACCTAATGTATATTTATTGATTCTGTTAGTTCCAGCACCCATTGTACCACGCATTCCACCAGTACCAAACTCTAAATCTTTGTAAAACCTGTCAGCTAAATCCTCAGGATTATTATTAATTAAGTGTTCTATTTCTGTTCTGGTTTCTTCATCAAAAGTTGATGTTAACCACTGTTGAGCTTTATTTAAAATTTCATTCATAACTATTACAAATATAAGCTTACAAGTTAAGTTTTTCTCTTATTTTATAGTGTTTTTCTTCACTTTTGGTTTGAATTATTAGTTCGCCTAAAAAACCTGCTAAAAATAGTAATGTCCCTAAAATCATGCTTGTTAAGGCTATATAAAACCATGGATTATCTGTTACCAGAATAGTTTTAATACCATTATACACTTTGTATAATTTATATACACCAATATAAAAGGCAAGAGATATACCAAAGAGGAACATTAAAGTTCCCCATAGACCAAAGAAATGCATTGGTCTTTTTCCAAATTTTGATAAGAATGAAATGGTAATTAAATCTAAAAAACCATTAATAAATCTATTCATACCAAACTTAGTTTCTCCATACTTTCTGGCTTGATGTTGAACAACTTTTTCTCCTATTTTAGTAAAACCTTCATTAGAGGCTAATACAGGAATATACCTATGCATTTCACCACAAACTTTAATAGATTTAATAACTTCATTTTTATAAGCTTTTAGCCCACAATTAAAGTCGTGAAGTTTTAAACCAGAAGTTTTTCTTGCAACTGAATTGAATAATTTTGAAGGAATATTTTTAGTGAAAACATTATCATAACGTTTCTTCTTCCATCCAGAAATTAAATCGTAATTCTCTTTAGTAATTAATTCAAAAAGCTCAGGAATTTCATCAGGATTGTCTTGTAGGTCAGCATCCATAGTAATAACTACTTTTCCTTTTGCTATTTCAAAACCAGCATCTAGTGCTTGTGATTTTCCATAGTTTTTCTGAAAACGTATACCTTTTACAGATTTGTTTTCTTTAGCAAGTTGCTCAATAACATGCCAAGAGTTATCTGAGCTACCATCATCAATAAAAATAAGTTCGTATAAATAACGATTGGATTGCATAACATTCGCAATCCAATCGTGTAATTCTTGTAAAGATTCTTCTTCGTTAAGAAGTGGTATTACCACTGAAATATCCATAAGATAAATTCAAAGTTTTTCGATAGCCAAAGTTACACTTTTTTAGTAATTGGCTCTATACTTTGAATTAATATGTTGATTCTTCAGATTTTTTCATAATTGCAGCAACTATTGCAGAAATTACAAAACCAACAAATGCTGAAAATGCTAAAATTATTGCTGAAACAATTACTGGTGTTTGAAATTTCTCAGACATTGCTGTAGCATTATCTATTTGTTCTTGAGTCATACCAGCATCAGACCAAGCTTGTTTTTGAAACTCCATTGCTTGTTGTTGAAAATCTGGTTCAATTACAGTTGTAAATAATACTGTATAGATTACTGTAATTATGGCACTAATCATAACAATACCCATCCCTACTTTAACACCTTGTCCCCAAGAGATAAATCCTCCGTTAGCACCTTTAAACTGATTAATCCCTACAATAATAAAGACTAATGTAGCAACAAATCCTACTAAATTGCTAACCCATTGCATAGTTAATGCATTTCCAGTAGCATAAAGAATAAGTCCTGTTAAAACACCTATTAGACCAAGGTAAAGACCATTATTTAAAATTATACTTTTACTGTTTACTTGATTTTCCATTTTATTAAAAGTTAAGTTAGTTATACAAATATATTATTTTCAATGAATTAAGTGTGTTTAAAACATAGAATTAAGAATCACTTATAGTGTTAGTTTGTTTTAACTTGAATTTGTTACAAAAAATGACATTTTTTTAATTGGTTAAATAAATAATTGATTGTATTTTTGCAGCCGGCAAGTCCTACACAACCAGCTCCCTTTGAATCCCCCAGGGTGGGAACACAGCAAGGGTATTAGGTCGTAGCGGTGTGATGTAGGTAGCTTGCCTTTTTTTGTATACTAGATTTACTTATTTAGTTACTATATTTATCTCTCATTAAATATTAAATCTTAAAATTTCATGTCTAAAGTAGTTCTTGTTACAGGTGCATCATCAGGAATTGGAAAAGAAGTGGCTAATTTTTTAGTTCATAAAGGATTTACAGTTTATGGTACTAGTAGAAATCCTAAAAAAACAGATGCTATTAATTTTGAATTAATTGCATTAGATGTAATAAAAAAGGAAACTATTGAAACTGCAATTCAAACTATTTTAAATAAGGAAAATAGGTTAGATGTTTTAATTAATAATGCAGGTAAGGGAATTACAGGCCCAATTGAAGATACACCAACAGAGGAAATGAAAAAAGTATTCGATACTAATTTTTTTGGAGCAATAGATGTAATGAAATCTGTGTTACCAACAATGAGAAAACAAAAATCTGGATTCATTATTAATATAACATCAATAGCTGGTTATATGGGTTTGCCTTATAGAGGTGTTTATTCTGCAACAAAAGGGGCTTTAGAATTAATTACAGAAGCAACAAGTATGGAGGTGAAAAAGTTTGGTATTAAGGTTGTAAATGTAGCTCCAGGAGATTTTAGCACCAATATTGCAGCTGGTAGATATCATACACCAGTTTTTGAAAATTCGGCCTATAAAGAAAATTATCAATTGAATTTAGATTTAATTGACAGTCATGTAGATAGTGGCTTACATCCAAATATAATAGCAGAAAAGATTTATAACATTATTCAATCTAAGAATCCGAAACTACATTACAAAGTTGCAGATTTTATGCAGAAGTTTTCTATTGTTTTAAAGAGAGTTTTACCAGATAGAGTTTATGAGAGACTACTAATGAATCATTATAAACTTTAGTTTACAGATACACGTTCGTTTTCTACAGAATTTAAATACGTATCTAAAATTTCAACTTCACAATCTTGAACTTTTAGTTTAAATTTAATCCAACCATAGTAGGTTTTATTGTCTAAGTACATGCTTATTAGAAAATAGTCATCTGTATTATTTCCTAATCTACCCTTATAAGTTAGTAGATTGTTTAAGAAGAAATTATACTTTTCGAAAGGAGGTTCAAATTCATAAAAAACATCAAGTTCATTTTTTACACCATTAAAGTATTGTCTAGTGTTTCCTGATGTAAATGGTGGTTCAAAAGCTATTAAATAAGGAGGTTGATTTTTTATGGGTGAAAGTATTTTATTTTTTTCAGGATAAGTTGAAATTAACTGTATGGTATATTTTTCAAATTTTGGATTATTTCCAAAATCACTAAAAGTATCTACTTCTAATTTAAAATCTATTACCTCATCATTATTATTAACATCTATATCAACAGCTAACTTTGTGCCAAGACAATCATTAAAATAATTAAATACAGTTTGTTCTTCTTTAAAATCACTTTCTGGAAAGTTTATATAAAACTTTCTTGAATAGACCTCTTTGTTATGAGGATCTGTAAAAGCTACAATTCCTGAAAACGTTTTGTCTTCTCCCCAGCTTTTAATATAGAACTCATTGATATTCATTACAGTAACTGCAGAAACGTCAACTTGTTTGCCATCATAAAATTTAAAAGCATAATCTGCAACTAAACAATTGTTTTCTTTTTTAAATACAAAAGTATATTATTCAGTTTCACCTGCACTACCTAGAACAATAGTATAGTTTATTTGTAAGCTGTTTTGATTATGCATACCTTTCCAATAGACAGGGTTTGTTGGATGATCTATTACTATACTATCTAACTCAGTTATTGTAATATTGGTAGAAATACAACTTGAAATTTCATCATTATCTTCTTCTTCAACATTTTCCACCACAAGGTCGCTACTACAAGAAATAAATAATATTGAAAAAAATAAGGATAAAACTAATTTTCGAACCATCATACAACTACCATTTTAGCAAAAAAACAGAAATCTTATAACTTGTTTAAAAGTTGTGCTAAGTATTTATTTTATTGAAGATTTACTACTTATATTTGCAGAAAATAAATAACTTATTTAGAGATGAAATTTTTCATAGACACTGCAAATTTAGATCAAATTAAAGAAGCACAATCATTAGGTATTTTAGATGGTGTAACTACAAACCCATCTTTAATGGCAAAAGAAGGTATTACTGGCGCAGATAATATTATTAACCATTACAAAGCAATTTGTGATTTAGTTGATGGAGATGTATCTGCAGAAGTAATTTCTACAGATTTTGATGGAATGGTAAAAGAAGGAGAAGCTTTAGCTGCTCTTAATCCACAGATTGTAGTTAAGCTTCCAATGATTAAAGATGGTGTTAAAGCTTGTAAATATTTTTCAGAAAAAGGAATTAAAACTAATGTAACTCTTGTTTTTTCAGCAGGGCAAGCATTATTAGCAGCAAAAGCTGGTGCAACATATGTTTCTCCTTTTATTGGTCGTTTAGACGATATTTCTACTGATGGCTTAGGTTTAATAGCAGAAATTAGAACTATTTACGATAACTATGGTTTTGATACAGAAATTTTAGCAGCTTCTGTACGTCATACTATGCATGTTATAGACTGTGCTAAAATTGGAGCTGATGTTATGACAGGGCCTTTAAGTGCTATTGAAGGATTGTTAAAACACCCATTAACAGATATTGGTTTAGCTAAGTTTTTAGCAGACTATAAAAAAGGAAACTAAAAATATAAGATTTCGTATCTTTGAAATGTCATTTTAAGTCTTCAAAATGACATTTTTTTAATGCATAAAATGTATCCCAAAAAAGAACTAGCACAATTAGTAATATCTGCATGTCATCAATTTGATGTTGATACTGTTGTTATTTCTCCAGGTTCAAGAAACGCGCCTTTAACTATAGGTTTTTCAAATCATCCTGAAATAGAATCTTTAAGCGTAGTTGATGAACGTTGTGCAGCATTTTTTGCTTTAGGAATTGCACAGCAAAAAAGAAAACCTATTGCAGTATTATGCACATCTGGTTCTGCTTTATTGAATTATTATCCTGCTGTTGCAGAAGCTTTTTATAGTGATATTCCTCTAATTATAATTTCTGCTGATAGGCCAAAACACTTAATTGATATTGGTGATGGACAAACCATAAGGCAAGAAAATATTTTCGAGCATCATATTTTGTTCTCTGCTAATTTGGTAGAAAATGTAAAGTTTAATGCAAGAAACTCACAATTAATAGGAGAAGCTTTACAAACTGCAATTGTTCAAAAAGGACCAGTTCATATTAATGTGCCATTTGATGAGCCTTTGTACGATACTGTTAAAGAATTACAGACATTTTCATTTCCAAAAATTAGTATGAGTTCTCTAGACAATTCTAATATAGAATATGAAAAACTAGCTTCTATTTGGAACAAATCAGAAAAGAAAGTCATATTAATAGGAGTTAATTATCCGAATGAAGAATTACATAATCTTATGGATATTTATTCAGAAGATGATTCTGTATTAATACTAACAGAAACTACATCTAATTTATATCACGATAAGACAATTAACGCTATAGATCAATTAATTTTTTCTTTAGATACAAATGATTTTGAGGAATTAAAACCAGATATACTTATAACATTTGGAGGTATGATAGTTTCTAAACGAATTAAAAAATTCTTTAGAAATCACAAACCAAAACACCATTGGAATATAGATGATAAAAAAGCTACAAATACTTTTTTCTGCTTAACTGAATTTATTCAAACATCACCTGTAGATTTCTTTACTAATTTCAATAAAATAATTGAAAATAAAGAAAGTGACTACCAGCCAAAATGGTTGAAAATTAGAGATAATAGAAGAAAAAAACATACTGAATATATTAAAACTATTGAACATTCAGATTTAAAAGTTTTTCATCAAATTCTAAATAGTTGTCCAAAAAATATTCAATTACAAATAAGTAACAGTGCTATTATTCGATATACACAATTATTTACACTTAATAGTTCATTAACTGTGTTTTGTAATAGAGGTACAAGTGGAATAGATGGTAGTACTAGTACAGCTGTAGGAGCTGCATTTGCATCTGATAAACAAACTATTTTAATTACAGGTGATTTAAGTTTTTTCTACGATTCTAATGCACTTTGGAATAACAATATACCTCGTAATTTTAGAATAATATTAGTGAATAATTCTGGAGGAAATATTTTTAAAATAATTCCTGGACCTTCTTCTACAAATGCCGAAAAATATTTTGAAACCCCTCATTGCTTAACCGCAGAACACTTAGCAAAAATGTATGGTTTTGAGTATTTAAAGGTATTTACTTCAGAAGGTGTTGAAGAAGAATTAAAAGGTTTTTATAATAAATCTAATCAACCTAAAATTTTAGAAATTTTCACCCCAAGTTCAAAAAACGATGGTATTTTAAAAGAATACTTTAAATTTATTAAATAGTGGAATTAAAAGAAGGAGATAAAGTACAATTATTAATTGAACAAGAAACCGCTTTAGGTTTTTCTGTTTTAATAAACGATGAATTTGAAGGTTTACTTTATAGAAATGAGATTTATAGAGATGTAGAAGAAGGCATGTTTATTGACGGGTATATAAAAAAGGTTAGAGAAGATGGTAAAATTGATTTGTCTCTAAGACCCCAAGGTTTTAGAAATGTAATCGATACAGATGTAGAAAAAGTCTTACAAAAGTTAAAAGATAGTAAAGATGGTTTTTTATTGTTAACAGATAAAAGCTCTCCAGAATCTATAAAGTTTCATTTAAAAATGAGTAAAAAAGCTTTTAAAAAAGCAGTTGGTAGTTTATACAAAAGAAAACTTATTGTTCTTAAAGAAGATAGAATTGAGTTAAAGTAATTTAACAACCACAAGATACCTCAATAAGCCATTTGTCTTTTTTACTTTTTAGAATAAAATAACAACCAGCACCTTTGTCTTTAGGTCTATATTCAGATTTGTTAGAATTCCACTCATTAGGAATATCTGTTAAATCAACTTCATAAATCTGTTCGATCCAATTAGTTATTTTATTCTTTTCAATTTTAGGAAATTCAATTAATGTAGTTACACCTCCTTCTTCTTCTTCACAAGAAAAATATGAGTATTTGATAGTATTGCTAAAAGTTTCTGTAAATGAACAAGGTTGAGTGTTGTTTTTATCAATTTTTTTTACATTTTGTTTTCCAGTAATTGATGTAAAATTATTTGATAAATAAAGGTAAATAATATCTAAACTAGAATTTTCTTGAAACTTAGTTCTTAAGTCTTTTTTATTTGGTTTTATTAATTCAAAATCTTGAGCAGTAGAAACACAAGTTACTAGAAATGCAAAAAATAAAATAGTTGTTTTCATATAAAAATTATTGGCCTCCAATTCTTAAAATGTTTTCATAATATTTATCTGCATTTGGGTCTGCAGGATCCATTTTCCCATATCCAATTTTGTAAAATTTTAAAGCTCTTTTAAAATCTTTTCCAGTTTCGTAATATTTACCCAAATAATATTCTCCTAAAGGCGATGAAGGAAATCTTTTTAAAATCATTTTACCAAAATCACGTAGTCTGTCTCCATTTTCTTTTTCCATTATTATGTTTTCAATTGCATAAATATCCTTTTCACGTATACCTATATTTGTGCCAAATAAGAACTCAATTTCTAAATATTTATTTTCGAGATATGCTATAGCATCAATTGGAGATAAATCTTTAATATTTTTATCATATTCTTCTTTTGAAATTGCAGAATAAACTTCGAAAATTTTAGTCATTGCCCTTGGGATAGCTTCAGATATTGTAGAAATAGAACTATCTGAAATTATATTATCTAATACAAAATTGAAATTTTTAATTTCTATGCGTGATAAAGCATCTTGTATTTGTGCTATTTTAGTATTTTTCTCAGTTGAAAATGAATTAGAGTTATTAATATACCAATAAAATGTATTGTCCTCATTAGCAAATTTTGGTAAATTATACGATTGTAATTCTTTACCTAAAAAATCTGAAAAACTAGGATTTATACAAATAAAGGAGTTTATAAAAGCTGAATCTTCTTTAAGAAAATGTGTAATAAAATTTGCTGAAAAACCTTGTCCTACAAAACTAATAAATGGAGATGTTCTATAATTACTCTCCATATAAAACAGTACTTCATCTCTCAGAAACCTGTAAAAATCATTAGCAGAAGCAGTTAATCTCCCACTATTAAAATTAAATGAAATATCTTTTGGTCTAGTAGTTTTCATTGGTATTCCAACAACAATTTGTTGTGGTGCTTTATCTTTTTCAGCAAACAACTTGCTATTACCTACATAAATATCGAAAAGATATTCAGCGTCTAAAACTATAGTTAAAGGGTAATTTTTTAGGCTATCTAAAGCATAACCTTCAGGTATGAATATTTTAAGTTCTCTTGTGGTATTTAATATTTCAGATTCAAAATTTTTAGTTATGTAGTTTTGAGAAAAACTTAAAAAATTAAAAAACAGAAATATTAATAAAAGTGATTTCTTAATCATAAATAAGGAATGTTTATTTTTGCAATTTAAGCGATTAATTTAGCTTTTTAAACGTGTAAAATACAAAAATATGATACAACCTGAGTGGAAAACAGTCAAAGAATATGAAGATATAACCTATAAAAAAAGTAATGGTGTAGCTAGAATAGCATTCAATAGACCTAATGTTAGAAACGCTTTTCGACCTAAAACTACATCAGAATTATATGATGCTTTTTATGATGCTAATGAAGATACTTCAATTGGAGTTGTTTTGTTATCTGCAGAAGGTCCAAGTACTAAAGATGGTGTCTATTCTTTCTGTTCAGGAGGCGATCAAAAAGCAAGAGGACATCAAGGTTATGTTGGTGAAGATGGTTACCATCGTTTAAATATTTTAGAAGTTCAACGATTAATTCGTTTTATGCCAAAAGCAGTTATTGCTGTGGTTCCTGGTTGGGCTGTAGGAGGTGGACATAGTCTACATGTAGTTTGCGACTTAACTTTAGCTTCTAAAGAACATGCTATTTTTAAACAAACAGATGCAGATGTGACTTCTTTTGATGGTGGTTATGGTTCTGCATATCTTGCTAAAATGGTTGGTCAAAAGAAAGCTCGAGAAATTTTCTTTTTAGGAAGAAATTATTCTGCTCAAGAAGCTTATGAAATGGGAATGGTAAATGCTGTAATTCCTCATGATCAATTAGAAAGTACAGCATATGAGTGGGCTCAAGAAATTTTAGCCAAAAGTCCAACCTCAATTAAAATGCTAAAGTTTGCAATGAATTTAACAGATGATGGTATGGTAGGTCAACAAGTATTTGCTGGTGAGGCAACAAGACTTGCTTATATGACAGATGAAGCAAAAGAAGGTAGAGATGCTTTTTTAGAAAAACGTAAGCCTAACTTTCCTAAAAAATGGATTCCATAAAATAGAATTGAAATTATGAAAATTATTTGTATAGGTCGTAATTACGCAAAACATATAGAAGAATTAGCTAATGAAAAACCAACAGATCCTGTTGTGTTTTTAAAACCAGATTCTGCAATTTTACCTAAGAACAATCCGTTTTTTATTCCTCCTTTTTCAAATGATGTACATTATGAAGTTGAGGTTCTGGTTAAAATTAACAAAGTTGGTAAATACATAGAATCAAAATTTGCTCATAAATATTATGATGAAATTGGTTTAGGAATAGACTTTACAGCAAGAGATGTACAAGCAAAATGCAAAGAAAAAGGATTGCCTTGGGAAAAAGCCAAAGCTTTTGATGGCAGTGCAATTGTTGGAGAATTTTACCCAAAAAATCAATTTGAAATAGATAATCTAAAGTTTCAATTATATAAAAACGAAGATTTGGCTCAAGATGGTAATACAAACGCTATGCTTTGGAAAGTAGATGAACTAATTGCATATGTTTCTCAATATTTTACTTTAAAAAAGGGAGATATTATTTTCACAGGAACACCTGCAGGTGTTGGAAAAGTATCCGAAAATGATGTCTTAAAAGGTTTTATTGAAGGTAAAGAAGCTTTTCAAATAAGAGTAAAATAATAGATGAAAGCAGAAATTATAACAATTGGAGATGAAATTCTTATTGGGCAAATTGTCGATACCAATTCACAGTGGATAGCTACAGAACTTAATAAAATAGGAGTGTCAGTTTATCAGATTAGTTCTATTCAGGATGATAAACAACATATTTTAAATGCACTTTCAGAAGCACAAGAAAGAGTAGATATTGTTATAATCACAGGAGGCTTAGGGCCAACAAAAGACGATATTACTAAACATACAATTGCAGAATATTTTAACGACTCACTAACCTTACATGAAGATGTAGTAAATCATATAAAAGCTTTATTTGCTAAATATGATATTCCTTTTGGAGAGCTGAACCGTTTACAGGGTATGTTACCAACAAAAGCAACCATTCTAAAAAATGATTTTGGAACAGCTCCTGGAATGTGGTTTTTTGAAAATAAAACAGTTTTTGTTTCCTTGCCTGGTGTACCAAATGAAATGAAAGGGTTAATGACTTCAGAAGTTTTACCAAGAATTCAAAAACAATTCAAATTACCGTTTATTATTCATAAAACTGTTATGACTTATGGTTTAGGAGAAAGTGCCTTAGCTGAAAGGATTGAAAGTTTTGAAAATAACTTGCCAGATTATATTAAACTTGCTTATTTACCAAATTATGGTAAAGTTAGGTTAAGATTAACTGCAAAAGGAAACAATAAAACAATTCTGTTAAGAGGATTAGAGGAAAAAATAGAAGAGCTTTATACCTTAATTCCAGATATAATTACTGGAATTGATGAAGCTGGAAAGATTGAAGAAACAGTTGGAGCTTTGTTAAAAAAATCTGGGAAAACCTTGGCAACTGCAGAGAGTTTAACTGGAGGTAAAATTGCAGCTACTATAGTTTCTGTTGCAGGTTCTTCATCATATTTTAAAGGAAGTGTTGTAACATATAATAAAGAAACTAAAATAAAATTATTAGGAGTTTCTGAAACTATTATAAATAACCATACAGTAGTAAGTAAAGAAGTAACCATAGAAATGGTTAAAAAAATAAAAGAAAAGCTTGCAACAAACTATGCAATTGCAGTAACAGGAAACGCTGGTCCAACAACAGATGAAACTGATAAATCAGTTGGTGTTGTATATATTGCTATTGCATCTGATAATGATATTATTACAGAAGAATTTAACTTTGGTAAACCAAGAGGAAGGGTAATAGATAAAACTGTAAATAAAGCTTTAGAAATGTTACAAAAACAATTAATAAAAAATAAATAAAATTGTTTTGTTCACATGTAGAATTATTTGTAGATTTGCACCTCGTTTAGAGATAACACTAAAAAACTGTCGAAAAGATGTCTAGAGTTTGTGAATTAACAGGTAAAAAAGCAATGGTGGGTAATAATGTTTCTCACGCTTTAAATAGAACAAAAAGAAAGTTTGACGCTAATTTAATGACAAAGCGTTTTTACATTCCAGAAGAAGATAAGTGGGTAACTTTAAAAGTTTCTGCATCTGCTTTAAAAAATATTAATAAAAAAGGAATCTCTGCTGTTATTAAAGAGGCAAGAGAAAAAGGTTTTTTAAAAAAATAAAGTAAATCGCAGTTTTCAGTTATAAAACTTTAAACTTATAAACTAATAAAGAGATGGCAAAAAAAGGAAATAGAGTTCAGGTAATTTTAGAATGTACAGAACACAAAGCTTCTGGTAAGCCTGGGACTTCTAGATACATCACTACAAAGAACAAAAAGAACACTCCAGATAGAATGGAAATAAAAAAATTCAATCCTATCTTAAATAAAATGACTGTTCACAAAGAAATAAAGTAATTTTAACTTTCTAGAACTCAGAATAGAGCACATAGAGAAAATACAAAGAAATGGCAAAAAAAGCAGTAGCATCGTTACAAACAGGATCAAAAAGACTTACTAAAGCAATTAAAATGGTAAAATCTCCTAAAACTGGAGCTTATACTTTTGTAGAAGCAATTATGGATCCTGATAAAGTAAATGATTTCTTAACTAAGAAATAATTTCCAACAAATATATACATAAAAGCTACTTTCTTAAGAAGGTAGCTTTTTTTGTTATAAGAATTAACTACTTTTATATTTCCAAAAAATTAGTGCAAAAAACGTCTATTTTATAATTTATAACATGAGTTTTTTTAAAAATATATTTACAAAAGAAAAGAAAGAAACTTTAGATAAAGGTTTAGAAAAATCTAAAGAAAGTTTCTTTGGTAAACTATCTAAAGCAGTTGCAGGTAAATCTAAGGTAGATGATGATGTTTTAGATAATTTAGAAGAAGTTTTGGTATCCTCAGACGTTGGTGTAGAAACAACACTTAAAATTATAGATAGAATAGAAGAAAGAGTTGCTAAAGATAAATACTTAGGTACTGAAGAGTTAAATGTAATACTTAGAGAAGAAATTGCTGGTTTATTATCTGAAACAAATGTTGGTAATGAAACAGAATTTTCTATTCCAACCAATAAAAAACCTTTTGTATTAATGGTTGTTGGTGTAAATGGAGTTGGAAAAACAACAACCATAGGTAAATTAGCTAGTCAATTTAAAAGGAAAGGTTTAAAGGTAGTTTTAGGTGCAGCTGATACGTTTAGAGCAGCAGCTATAGATCAACTACAAGTTTGGGCAGATAGAGTAGAGGTGCCAATTGTTCGTCAGGAAATGGGTTCTGATCCAGCTTCAGTTGCTTTTGATACCTTAAAATCAGCAGTAGCACAACAAGCAGATGTTGTTATCATTGATACTGCTGGTCGTTTACACAATAAAGTTAATTTAATGAATGAATTGACTAAAATTAAGAGAGTAATGCAAAAAGTGGTTGTTGATGCACCACATGATGTGCTTTTAGTATTAGATGGTTCAACTGGTCAGAATGCTTTTGAGCAGGCAAAACAATTTACAAAAGCAACAGAAGTTACCTCTTTAGCAGTTACCAAATTAGATGGTACAGCTAAAGGTGGAGTTGTTATAGGAATTTCAGATCAATTTAAAATACCTGTTAAATATATTGGAGTAGGAGAAGGTATAGATGATTTACAAGTTTTTAATAAATTCGAATTTGTAGATTCGTTTTTTAAATAAAAAATAAACAATAGAATATATAAACACCTAATGTAAACTTGCATTAGGTGTTTTTTGTTTCATATATTTGATTAATTAAACAAACTTCTCATGAAAAATATTTATATCATTTTTATTTGTTCATTGCTTATTATTTCTTGTGAAACTAAAGAAAAGCAACCCCCTGTAAAGTTTAAAAAATACGATGAAACTGAAGCTTTAAAAGAGCAACAAAATCATCAGAATAGACGAATGCGTTTTAAATTATTTCAGTCTAAAGTAATAGATATGAATGATGTTTTTAAACCTTTTGAAGATGATTTAGCCTATTTTTCTGAGGAAGATTATACATCGTTAAAACCATTAATTATCGAGCAAAACATACCTTCTATTCAAAAAAGTATTAAAGACGGTAAATTAACTTACGAGAAACTTACTTTGTTTTATTTATACAGAATAAGAAAATTTGAAAGCGATTCAACAAAATCATTAAATGCAATAATTTCATTAAATCCTAATGTTTTAGATGAAGCTAGAGCAAAAGATAAATATGTAGAAGAGATAGATGAGAATTCTATTTTTGGAATGCCAATTTTATTGAAAGATAATATAAATACCTTGAGCATGCCAACAACTGCAGGAGCAATTGCTTTACAAAATAATACAAAAACAGAAGATGCTTTTATAGTTGAAAAATTAAAAGAAAATGGCGCCTTAATTTTAGGAAAAGTTAATCTAAGTGAGTGGGCTTACTTTTTCTGTTCTGGTTGTCCTTTAGGTTATTCTGCTATTGGAGGTCAGACTCTAAATCCATATGGAAGAGCTATTTTTGAAACAGGAGGTAGTTCTTCTGGAAGTGGTGCAACAGTTGCTGCAAATTATGCTGTAGCAGCAGTAGGTACAGAAACTTCAGGCTCAATTACATCACCTTCAAGTCAGAATTCTGTAGTAGGTTTAAAACCTACAATAGGCGTTTTTAGTAGAACTGGGATTGTACCAATTTCATCAACATTAGATACACCAGGACCAATGACTAAAAATGTGATAGACAATATTATTTTTATGAATGCATTAAGTGGTTACGATAAAGAAGATGATGCATCAAAAGAGTTAGATGTTAATTATCTTGATGCTGAATTAAAATCTGATTTGAAAGATAAAAGACTAGGTGTTTTAACAAATTTACTAGCAGATTCAATATACGCTTTAAATGTAAAAAGATTAGAAGAAGCTGGAGCTGAATTAGTTGAAATTAAACCAGAAAACCCAAATTTTGCTGGTTTTATTACGGTTTTAAATATTGATATGAAAAACGATTTACCTAAATACTTGTCAAATAATGCAGATATAGCAGTAGCTGTTAAAGATGTAAAAGATGTAGTTGATTTTAATTTAAAAGATTCAATTCTAAGAGCTCCTTATGGACAACAACTTTTTGAGGGTATTCTAGCTGATAAAACATCTAATGAAGAATTAGAAACGATTAAAGAAAACTTACATAAAGAAGGTTCAAAGTACCTATCTAGTTTAAAGACTGAAAATCTTGATGCAATTTTAAGTATAAATAATTATCATTCTGGTATTGCAGCTGTATCTTTTCATCCAACATTAACAGTGCCCATGGGTTATAAAAAATCTGGAGAACCTGTTAGTTTAACTTTTGTAGGAGCTCCTTTTAACGAAAAAAAATTATTAGAAGTTGGTTATGCTTTTGAGCAAGTTTCAAATGCTAGAAAGTTGCCAGAAAACTATAAATAGTAAACTGGTATAATGTAGATTATATAAACTATTTTTGCATGTTTTTAATTTCATAATATGCGTACCAAATCTACAAAACAAAATAAAATTAATGTAGTTACTTTAGGATGTTCTAAAAACATTTACGATAGTGAGGTGTTAATGGGGCAATTGAAAGCTAATGGTAAAAACGTTGTGCATGAAGATGAACATGATGATGGTAATATAGTAGTTATTAATACATGTGGATTTATTGGTAAAGCTAAAGAAGAAAGCGTAGACACCATTTTACATTATGCTCAAAGAAAAGAAGCAGGTGAAGTTGATAAAGTATTTGTAACTGGTTGTTTAAGTGAACGATATAAGCCAGATTTAGAGAAAGAAATTCCAAATGTAGATCAATATTTTGGTACTCATGATTTACCAAATTTGCTTAAAGTCTTAGAAGCAGATTATAAACATGAATTATTGGGTGAACGTTTAACTACTACACCAAAACACTACGCTTATTTAAAAATAGCTGAAGGCTGTGATAGACCTTGTTCTTTTTGTGCAATTCCTTTAATGCGTGGTAAGCATAAATCTACACCAATTGAAGAAATTATAATTGAAGCTGAAAAATTAGCTGCAAAAGGTATAAAAGAAGTTATGCTAATTGCACAAGATTTAACGTATTATGGTTTAGATATTTACAAAAAAAGAGCTCTTGCTCAATTACTAGAAGCTTTAGTAAAAGTTGAAGGTTTAGAATGGATTCGTTTACATTACGCTTTTCCAACAGGTTTTCCAATGGATGTTTTAGAAGTAATGAAACGTCAGCCAAAAGTATGTAATTATCTAGACATTCCTTTGCAACATATAAATACTGAGTTGTTAAAATCTATGAAAAGGGGAACAACTCATGAAAAAACAACAGCTTTAATAAAAAAGTTTAGAGAGGTTGTACCTAATATGGCTATTAGAACTACTTTAATAGTTGGTTATCCTGGTGAAACTGAAGAGCGATTTCAAGAATTAAAAGACTGGGTAGAAGAAATGCGATTTGAAAGGTTAGGTGCCTTTGAATATTCTCATGAAGAAAATACAAGTGCTTATGCTTTAGAAGATGATGTTCCTGCAGATGTTAAATTTAGAAGAGTAAACGAAATAATGGAGGTACAATCTCAAATTTCTTGGGAATTAAATCAACAAAAAGTTGGTAAAACTTTTAAATGTATTTTCGATAGAAAAGATGGGGAATACTTTTATGGAAGAACAGAATTTGATTCACCAGATGTAGATAACGATGTTTTAGTAAGTGCAATAGACCATTATATAAAAATAGGTGAATTTATAAATATTGAAATTTTTGAAGCAGGAGATTTTGATTTATATGGTAAGCCAGTCTGATTTAAATATTGTTAACAATATTGTTAAAAAATTAACGAAATCACATTGTTAAACACTATTTATTATGGTATTAATTTTGTAATATTGATTAGTATTAATTTAAATTAATTATCATGAAAATCAAAAATGTAATTTTTATTTTATTGTTATCATTTTCAACGATAACATTAGCACAAGACAATTCAGATGCATTGTCAAAAGGTAGTTGGGTTATTGAAGCAAATACTGGAGCTGCAACTACTGGAAATACAAGCTTTAGTTTATCATCAAGTAATGGTAATACTAATTGGTCAATTGGCTTTGATGGAGGCTATTTTGTTATGGATAATTTAGCAGTTAAAGCTGGTCTTGGGTACCTAGACTTAGGTGGTGCTGATGCCTTTAGTTATAAATTTGGAGCAGAGTATTTTTTAGGTGGGCAATTTCCTGTTAGTGTTGATTTTACTGGAAGTACTGGTAACGATTTAAACTGGTTAGGCTTACAAGCAGGTTACGCTTGGTTTGTAGCTGATAATATTAGTATAAAACCCGCTTTCAGATACAATATTGGTTTAGATGATCAAGATGGTTTATTTCAAGGATTAATAGGGTTTTCATTATTTTTCTAAAAAAAAGAAATTAGAAAAAAGCCACTCATTTGAGTGGCTTTTTTATTTTATTATAAATTACTTGAATTAATAAAAAATAATGAATTCACAAAAAAGAGTTTACCACCATCCCAAAAAGACCTAAATAAAGGATTATCAACCATATATACTATACTTCCTCTTCCTTTGGTTTCTTCTCCAAATAATAAAGATTCAGGTAATTTTTCTAATACTTTCTTTCCTGCAAAACCAGCTACATTTTCAACATTTTCTGTCATGTAAGCTATATTATAACCATCTTTTAAGTAATTGTAAGAACTACTACTTCTTTTTAATGTAAAATAACTATCTGTGTAACCAAAAGCAATTGGATGTGTAAAATCTACCTTAGATTTAAAAATAGCACCAGCTATTAAGCTTTCAGCACTTTCTCTTTCTAAATTGGCATATGGAGTTAATAATGCAGGTTTGTTTTTATCATCTTCATCATCTTTTTTACTGGTAAGAGAAAAACTTTTATTATCAGCAAAACTTCTTAAAGCACCTTCTATAGCTATTAAAGTTCCACCAGATCTAACCCAAGTTGTTAACTTACTTAAAGTCGATTTACTTAATACGCGACCATAATAACCATTTGGAATAATTATAACATCAAAATCTGAATAATCAAAAGAGCTAAAATAGTCTGAATTTATAACAGTAAGAGGGTATTTTAATTCTGTTTCAAAAAAGTGCCAAATTTCACCAAAACTTAATGAAGATACACCATCACCAGATAAAACAGCAATGTTTTGTTTTTTAATAGGTTTAACACTGTAGGAACCAAAATCTACACCACTATCAACAAAACCTGTAGCTACAGCTGTTAATTTTCTTGAATTTTTATTTGCAATTTCAATCAGTTTAGTGTCAAAATCTTCACTTTTATTATCGTTTCTTAAAATAATTAATGAACCTCTTTCAAAAACATTGCCTTCAATAGAAAATGGTTTTTCAGAAAATCTTGGAACAATATTATTCTTTAAAATTTCTGCAAGAAAAGTAGCATCTGCTATACTATTCCATTTTAAAATATACGCATATGCTGATTTGTCTATTGTATTGTTTTTGAATGCTTTAACTTGTTTGTTTGATGAAGCTACTTTATTTTTTGATGCAATAGCTTCTAAACCATGTGCATATGGAATTGACCATGCTGTAATATCATAAGTTAAGGAATCTGTTACTTTAGTTTTTGGTTCAAAAAGTATATTAACCATTTTACCTTTTGGCTGATTTGTATGAATAACTAGATCATTTGAATTTATATCCATTTTATCATTTTCACCACTTCTATAAACAAAACCTTTTACCGAAGAATTTGTAGCATTTGTATAAGTAATTTCATGCTTATCTAACAATCTTTTTAATCGATTAATTTTGTCTTGATTGTTGTTTTTTATCACAAAACTCTTGTAGGGTAAATCATTATTATCAAAATACTTTTTAAACTCGGTATTCAATTTATCTGCATTCTTTGATGCAATTTCAACTGTAGATAATCCTGTAGTTTTATGATGTAAAGCTCTGTCTTTTAGTGTTAAAACTTCACCTTCGTTAGTTTTAATCGCTAATCCTGCTCTTCCATGTCCTGCTTGTTCGTAAGTCATTCCAATTGCTCCCATAAAAGTAGGGTAGGTGTCTCCATAACTTGGGTATAGCAAATCGAAACTTTCTTTAGTAAAGTATAACCAACCTTCTTTGTCAAAGTATTTAGCATGATTTTTACCAATTTGTGTTTGAAAATCACGTTGCCAATCTGTTATAATTTCATGAAATGGTTCTGCAGCTGGTGCAAAATAATAAGGACTATTAATGCCTTGTTCATGAAAATCTACATGTACATGTGGCATCCATTTGTTATATATTTTAAGTCTTTGTTGCGTTTCTATTTGTGTAGCCCAAGCCCAATCTCTATTTAAATCAAATAAATAATGGTTTGGTCTACCACCAGGCCAAGGTTCATTATGTTCCTTGGCATTTTGTGCAATATTATAAGGTGTGCTTTTTACTTGATTATACCAGTTAACATACCTGTCTCTTCCATCTGGATTTATACAAGGGTCAATTATAACAACAGTATTTTCTAACCAATCTTTTTTGGTAGTTATTAATTCATACAAAGTAGCCATTGCTGCTTCTGTACTTGATGCCTCATTACCATGAACATTATAACTTAACCAAACTAAAGCTTTATTATTTTCTTTACTTTCATTTAAAATACCAATTTGAGAAAGATTCGCTTTTCTAATTTCTTCGAGATTTTTAATGTTTTCTTCTGATGAAACATAAGCTACATTAAGCTCTCTAAATTCATTCGTTTCACCATATTTTTCTAATTTAACATTAGATGATACATTACTTACATATTTAAAATACTCAACAACTTTGTGATGTCTTGTAAATCTAGTGCCTATTTCATATCCTAAAAACTCTGAGGGTGATTTAATTTCTTGTCCAACTATAACTTGAAGTGAACTAATTAACAGTAAAAAGAAAATATTTTTTTTCATTAAAATTTAAATTATAAAGAGCCAAATGTAATGAATTAATAGCATTATTTAAATGCGTTAAAAAAGTGTTAGGGTACATAAGTTTTTTTAACAAGCTTAAAAATAGTTGTATTTTTATAGCCAATTAAATTCATTTAATGAGTACAAAAACAGATTCTGATTGTTGCAAAAAAGGTGTTATTTAATATGAAAGTAACACACATTCCATTTCAAAAAACAGGTTTCTTTTCTAAAATGATGATTGATTATTTAGAGCAATCACCATCAATAAATAATTTTTATAATAATTTTCCTGATATAACTGGATTCAAAAATCAACTAGAAGAAAAACAAAAAATATTTAAATCTAGTCATAGAAAAACTTTGAATTCTGCACTTCAAGAACAATATAAAAACGTTAATACTACTAAGTATACAAAAAAAAATATTGATTTATTACTCAAAGAAAATACGTTTACTATTACTACTGGTCATCAATTAAATTTGTTTACAGGTCCATTGTATTTTGTTTATAAAATATTGTGTGCAATTAATTTATGTGAAGATTTAAAAAAGAATTTTCCAAACAATAATTTTGTACCTGTTTATTGGATGGCTACTGAAGATCATGATTTTGATGAAATTAAGTACTTTAATTATAAAGGTGAAAAAGTAATTTGGAATAGAGAAGATGGTGGTGCTGTAGGTCGTTTTTCAACAAATGGTTTGGATGAAGTTTTTAAAGTTTTCGAAAACAAAATCGGAAATTCAAATAATGCTAAAGCATTAAAGAATTTATTTTCAAAAGCCTATTTAGAGCATAATACTTTATCAGATGCAACTCGTTTTTTAGCCAATGAATTGTTTGGTAAATTTGGTTTAGTAATAATTGATGGAGATGATAAACAGTTGAAGCAATTATTTACTCCTTATGCAAAAGATGAATTATTAAATGAAAGTTCACATTTGTCTCTAGCTAAAACAATTACTAAACTTGAAGAAAATTATGGAATTCAAGTAAATCCTAGAGAAATCAATTTATTCTATTTAGGAGAAAATTTTAGGGAAAGAATTATAAAAAGAGATGAGGTATATTTTGTAAATAACACAAAATTACAATTTACTAAAGAAGGAATTTTAAAAGAGCTAGAAGACAACCCAACATCATTCTCTCCTAATGTTATAATGCGTCCTCTATATCAAGAAGTTATATTACCAAATCTATGTTATATTGGTGGAGGAGGAGAACAAGCTTATTGGCTGCAATTAAAAGAGTATTTTAATAAGGTAGCTGTTCCTTTTCCAATTTTATTGCTAAGAAACTCTGTTCAAGTTATTACTAAAAAGCAGGCAGATAAACTTTCTAGATTAAATATTTCATTTGATGAGTTGTTTTTAAATCAACATGAATTATTGTCTAAAAAAGTAGTTGAAAATTCCGATATAAAAACCTCATTCGAAGATAAAAAGAATTTTTTAAGAAATCAGTTTAAAGAACTTAAAGAAGTTGCAAAACAAACTGATGTTACCTTTTTAAATGCTGTTAACGCTCAAGAAAAGAAACAATTAAATGGTTTAGATAAACTAGAAAAACGATTGTTAAAAGCAGAAAAACATAGGCAAAAAGATTTGGTTGATAGAATTACAAAACTTCAAAATGATATTTTACCAAATGGTGGTTTAGAAGAGCGTCAACGAAATTTTTCTGAATATTATTTACAGTACGGAGCTGAATTTATTGAACTGATTAAAAAATCTTTACAACCTTTAAAATTAGAATTTACTATTGTAGAATTAGATTAAGCATACACTTTATCTTTAATTTTGAATTTTTTACAAACGTAGTGTAGTATAATGTACACCAACATGTGTACAAAAACCAAGCAAGCAAAAGCATATAAAGGAACCCCTAATATTTGATAAGGCCAATAATACGTCCAAACTCCTAGTTTAATAGTGATTACCTCTCCAAATGCAGGAAAAATTAAGGCTAAAACTATAGCTAAGATGATTTTATTCTTTTGACTTTTATTTACCAAATACGGAATTAAATTTCTTTCTAGCTTATATAAATAATGAAACGCTAGCATCCATGCAAAAGGTAACCATAAAGGTAAGGCTCTACTTACTTCATGATATTCCCAATAATTATTAGAGACTCCCCAAGTTTCACCAATAATTCCACCAAAACCTGTTAAAAACATTCCTATAAGTAGTAACCAATTTTTGTTTTGTTTTGGTTTAATAATTTCAATATAGATATTATGAAATATTTTTAAAATAAGAAGTAAAGCAATTACTAAATCATGCTGTTTTAACACACCAATTAATATACCAGCAATTACAAGTTTTAAAATGCCTTTAATTAGTTCTTTACTAAATTCTTTTTTATTGGTTATCAATTTTTTTAGATTCTTTTATTATTTTTTGATATCTCCTTTCGTTAATGTTAAATTCAAAAAAGTAAACATATAAACTATAAAATAAAAATGTTAAAAATGTTAGAATAATATTATTAATAGTAATCATTAATGCTATAGATACTACAATAAATATTATGGTTAATACTATTGTAATCTGTATGATAAGAGGAAACGTCTTTAACTTATATATAAAAGAAAGAAAACACTCTATAGATCCCATATATTAGTTTTGTTACTTTTTAGTATTCTATTTGTGAGGGGATATTTTTTTGTAAGTAACAAACATAATTAATTAAGTGAATTTTGATTGTAAAATTCTTTGAATTGTATTATTGGCAAGTTAAATGGTAAATATTAAAGATGAATGACTTCATCATAAGCATCTGCAACAGCTTCCATTACTGCTTCACTCATAGTTGGATGTGGATGAATTGCTTTTAAAACCTCATGACCAGTAGTTTCTAATTTACGACCAAGAACTGCTTCTGCAATCATATCTGTAACTCCTGCACCAATCATATGGCAACCTAACCACTCACCATATTTTGCATCAAAAATTACTTTCACAAATCCATCTGGAGTACCTGCAGCTTTAGCTTTTCCTGATGCTGAAAATGGGAATTTTCCAATTTTTAAATCGTAACCAGCTTCTTTAGCTTTAGCTTCTGTTAAACCAACAGATGCAATTTCTGGAGTTGCATATGTACAACCAGGTATGTTACCATAATCAATAGTTTCTGTATTTAAACCAGCTAATTTTTCTACACAAGTTATACCTTCTGCAGAAGCAACATGTGCAAGAGCTGGTCCAGGAGTAACATCACCTATTGCGAAATAACCAGGTATGTTAGTTTCGTAATAATCGTTAACTAAGATTTTATCTTTATCAGTAATAATTCCAACATTTTCTAAACCAATATTTTCTATGTTAGTTTTTATACCAACAGCAGAAAGTAAAATATCAGCTTCTAATATTTCTTCTCCTTTTTTAGTTTTAACTGTAGCTTTTACACCATTTCCAGTTGTATCAACAGATTCAACTGAAGAATTAGTCATAATTTTAATTCCGGACTTTTTAAACGAACGCTCAAATTGTTTTGAAATATCTATATCTTCTACAGGAACTATATTTGGCATATATTCTACAATAGTTACATCAGTTCCCATAGTATTATAAAAATGAGCAAACTCAACACCAATAGCACCTGAACCTACAACTATCATAGATTTTGGTTGCTTTGGTAAAGACATTGCTTCTCTATAACCAATTACTTTTTTACCATCTTGTGGTAGGTTTGGCAATTCTCTTGAACGAGCTCCAGTAGCAATAATAATATTGTCTGCATCGTATTCAGTTACTTTACCATCTTCTGCAGTGACTTCTACTTTTTTGCCAGGTTTTACTTTACCAAATCCATCAATAATGTCAATTTTATTTTTTTTCATTAAAAATTGAACACCTTTACTCATACCTTCTGCAACACCTCTACTTCGTTTTATTACGGCATCAAAATCTTTGTCTATAGCCTCTGCTTTTAAACCATACTCATCTACGTGTTTTAAATAATCGTAAACTTGAGCAGATTTTAATAAGGCTTTTGTTGGAATACAACCCCAGTTTAAGCAAATTCCACCTAAACTTTCTTTTTCTACAATTGCAGTTTTAAAACCTAATTGCGATGCTCTAATTCCAGTTACATATCCTCCAGGACCACTTCCAATAATTATAATGTCGTATTTCATAATTTTATTCAATTTTTATGCAGTAAACAAAACGCTAAGCAAGATACTTAAATTGATGTTTAACCACAAACTTATATCTATTACATTCTTTCTGGTACTTCAATTCCTAAAAGTGAGAAGGCTAGTTTAATTGTATCACCTACCTTTTTTGAAATTTGTACTCTAAATATTTTTTTGTCTTTATTTTCTTCTCCTAGAATTGATACATTTTGATAAAATGAATTGAACTCTTTTACCAAATCGTATGTGTAGTTCGCAATAATAGCAGGTGAGTAATTTGCAGCTGCTTGTTGAACAACTTCTGGAAAAGTTTCTAATATCTTTATGATTTCTTTCTCTTTTTCATGTAAATCTATGGAAACAGGATTTGAAAAATCGAAATCTGCTTTTCTAATAATCGATTGAATTCTTGCATAGGTATACTGAATGAAAGGGCCAGTATTTCCCTGGAAATCAACAGATGATTTTGGGTCGAATAAAATTCGTTTTTTAGGATCTACTTTTAAAATATAATATTTTAAAGCTCCTAAGCCTATGGTTTTATACAACTCACTTTTTTCTTCTTCTGTATAGCCATCTAATTTGCCTAATTCTTCTGAAATAGATTTAGCAGTTTCTGCCATTTCAATCATTAAATCATCTGCATCAACTACAGTACCTTCTCTAGATTTCATTTTTCCAGAAGGTAAATCTACCATTCCATAACTTAAATGATATAATTGTTTTGCCCAATCAAACCCTAATTTCTTAAGGATTAAAAACAGTACTTGAAAATGATAATCTTGTTCATTACCAACAGTATATACCATACCACCAACATCAGAAAAATCTTTAACACGTTGTATAGCTGTACCTATATCTTGTGTCATATAAACTGCAGTTCCATCTGAGCGTAAAACTATTTTTTCATCAAGTCCCTCATCAGTTAAATCACACCAAACAGAACCATCTTCTTTTCTATAAAAAACACCTTTTTCTAATCCTTGAGCAACAACATCTTTACCTAATAAATAGGTGTCACTTTCATAATATAGTTTATCGAAATCTACTCCTAAATTTTTATAAGTAATGTTAAAACCATCATATACCCAACCATTCATTTTCTCCCAAAGTTGTGTAACCTCTGAATTCCCATTTTCCCAGTTTCTCAACATTTGTTGTGCTTCTAGTAATATTGGAGCTTCTTTTTTTGCTTCTTCTTCAGTCTTACCTCTAGCTATTAATTGATTGATTTCCTTTTTATATTCTTGATCAAATTTAACGTAGTAATTACCCACCAATTTGTCGCCCTTTAAACCTGTAGATGCTGGTGTTTCTCCATTTCCAAATTTTTGCCAAGCTAGCATAGATTTACAAATATGAATTCCTCTATCGTTTATGATTTGAGTTTTGTAAACTTTTTTACCAGAAGCTTTTAATATTTCAGCAACTGAGTAGCCTAATAAATTATTTCTGATATGACCTAGATGTAAAGGCTTATTGGTGTTTGGAGAGGAATATTCAACCATTATTGATTTTTCTTCTGGTTTTGAAGAAACAAATCCATAATTGTTTTGTTGGTATATAGCATTGAAAAAGTTACTGTAAAAAGCATCATCAATTACAAGATTCAAGAAGCCTTTTACCACATTAAATCTGTTAATTTCTTTTACATTTTTAATAATGTAGTTTCCTAAATCTTCTGCTATTTGTGTAGGGTTTCCTTTTTTGTAACGCAATAAAGGAAAAACAACAACTGTTATATCACCCTCAAATTCTTTACGTGTAGCTTGAAATTCTACAGTTGGAATCTCAATTTCATACAAAGCTAAAAAACCTTCTTTTACTTTGGTTTCTATTAAATTCTGAATGTTCATTGCTTTGAAAAATTAGGTAGCAAACTTACGTCTTTTTATAGAAAAAAAATAGGATAAATATCGTATTTTTAACCAATGGAAAAACTCATAGAAAGCTTACCACAAATAGCAGCTGAAGCTAAAAAAGAAAATCAAAAATATTTTAAGCTTTTAAAAAAGAAAACACCAAAAAATTTAGATTATATCATGCAAGATTTGCATGACGAAGAATTTAGTAAAACAGACTGTTTGTCTTGTGGAAATTGCTGCAAAACAACGAGCCCAATTTTTACTCAAAAAGATATAGAACGTATTGCAAAACATTTAAAAATGAAAGTAGTAGATTTTGTAAATACTTATCTACAAAGAGATTCTGATGATTTTATGGTTTTAAAAACATCACCTTGTGCATTTTTAGATGAAAATGATAATACCTGTTTTATTTATGATGTTCGACCAAAAGCTTGTGCAGAATACCCACATACCAATAGAAGAAAATTTATTCAAATTACAAATTTAACCATTGCAAATACCTTTGTTTGTCCTGCTACTTATAACATTGTTGAGAAATTGAAACAGGTTTTGCCAATGGAATCTAATAAAAAAGTTAGGAGGAAGTAGGTTACTTATAAATTAAATATTTACTCCTTACTTTTTTAAAATCCTCTAAGTCTTTTTCCCAACTTTTACGAATTTCACTTTCAGTAAACCCTTGTTCAATTTGTTGCTGTAGTTTTTCTGTTCCTGCATGTATGGTAAAGGTTTTGTCAAAAAATGTTTCTGATTTTGGAGTTTGTTGGTAAGCATTTAATAAAAATGATAAATCTATTTTATAAAGCTCATTGGTGTCTTTCAAATCTACTCCATAACATAATTTGTCTTTGTGTTTTGGGTATTTAGCGCCTTCATTACTTTTTGGAGTATAAGAAAAACTAGTTTTATCGAAAAATGGCGCTCCAAATCTTTGAAATTGAAAATCTGTTCCTCTACCTACATTTATAGTGGTGCCTTCAAAAAAACCTAAACTAGGGTAGAGGTTTATGCTTTTATCATTTGGTAAATTTGGAGATGGTTTTATGGGTAAACTATACTTTGAATTATGTGTATAGTTTGCTAAAGGAATTACAGTTAAATCACAGTGTAAACCATTTTTTAACCACTTTTGTCCATTAATCATTTTACCATATTCTCCAATAGTCATTCCATAAACCACTGGAACAGAATGCATACCTACAAAACTTTTATGTTTTGGCTCTAAAACTGGCCCATCAACATAATGTGCATTTGGGTTTGGCCTATCCAAAACAATTAATGGTATATTGTTTTCAGCACAGGCTTCCATAACATAGTGTAAAGTTGATATGTAAGTATAAAAACGAACACCAACATCTTGTATATCGAAAACTACAACATCTATATCTTTTAGTTGTTCTTGATTTGGTTTTTTGTGTTTACCATGTAATGATAAAATGGGTAAACCAGTTTTAGAATCTATACCATCTGCAACATTTTCTCCAGCATCAGCTTTACCTCTAAAGCCATGTTCTGGTGCAAACACTTTTTGTACGTTTATTTTTTTGTTATTATGTAAAAAATCAACTAAATGATGTGTTACTTTTTTAGAACCCATAACGTTTGGAGAAACTTCAGCTCTTTGTAAAACAGTTAATACAGAAGTTTGATTTGCAACAATAGCAATATTTTTACCCATTAACTTTTTTAAATACAAATGGGTTTGTTCTGCACCTGTTTTTATAATGGTATCTTGTACTTTTACTATAGTTTTAGATTCAAAACTGTTAGCTTGCTTATTGCAAGAAATCAACTGAAAATTCATAAGTAAAAACAAAAATAAATAGGTACTTTTGGATTGTTTACAAATCATAAACTATTGAATTACGAATTATTTATTGCTAAACGTATTATTGCTGGCAAAAAGTATAAAAATAGCATTTCAGCACCAATTATAAAAATTGCTATTACTGCAATTGCTTTGGGGCTAATTATTATGCTTATTGCTGTTGCTACTGGTGCTGGTTTGCAAAATAAAATTCGCGATAAAATGAGTGGTTTTAAAGGTCATGTTCAAATTATTAATTATGACAATAACAACTCAGATGTTTCAACAGTTCCAATAAAAAAAGAACAAGATTTTTATCCTAAATTTAAAACTATTGAAGGCATAAAAAACATTCAAGTTTTTGCAAATAAAGCAGGTATCTTAAGAACTGAAAATGATTTTGAAGGTATAATTTTTAAAGGAGTTTCTACAGATTATGATTGGTCTTTTTTTAAGACCTACTTAGTTAAAGGTAAATTACCCGATTTTAATAAGGATAGAACTAAAGAAGTATTGTTATCTAGCACTTTAATGAATAGATTACAGTTAAAGTTAAATGATACTATTCTGGCAACATTTGTTAAAAATGCCCAAAGTAAATTACCATCAAATAGAAAATATATTGTAGCTGGGGTTTATAATACTGGTTTTTTGCAGTTTGATAAAAATATAATGATTGGTGATATTAGAGAGGTTCAAAGACTAAATAAATGGAATGAAAATGAAGTTGGAGGCTTTGAAGTTTTACTTGATAATTTTGATGAAATGCAACAAAAAGGAGATGAAATTTACAATGCAATTCCATCAACTTTATATAGTAAAACAATAGTAGAATCCTATTTAAATATTTTTGAATGGATAGAACTTTTTGACAATAATGTTTGGTTTATTATTGCTATAATGATTGTAATTGCTGGTATTAACATGATTACAGCTTTGTTAGTATTAATATTAGAAAGAGTTCAGTTAGTAGGAACCTTAAAAGTCTTAGGCAGTTACAATTCCAGCATAAGAAAAGTATTTTTATACAATGCAGCTTATTTAATTCTAAAAGGGTTGTTTTGGGGAAATTTAATCGGTTTAACCATAATTGGAGTTCAACATTATTTTAAGGTAATTACTCTAGATCCTGAAACCTATTATGTTACGACAATGCCTGTTTATTTAAGTGTTACAAATGTTATTTTATTAAACATTGGAACTTTAATTTTATGTGTTCTCATGTTAATTATACCTTCTTATGTAATAACAAAAATTCAGCCAGCAAAATCTATAAAATTTGCTTAGTACTTGTTTGAATTGTGGTATTTTCTGAATTTGTTTTCAATAATATTTTCTTTGTTTTTTATGATGTGTTCTTTAAATGCACTAGCAACATTAGAAAGGTTTTTAGACTTTAACCAAACTAAATTCCATTTGGTTTCAATAGGTAATCCTTTTAATTTTAATACTTTTAATTGACCATTACTTAACTCTTCATTTATTCCAATTAAAGGAATTATAGAAATACCTAAACCAGCAATTACAGCTTGTTTTACTGCTTCTGTAGAGGTTAATTCCATTTTTCTCTGCACTTCAATCTTATTACTTAGTAAATATTTTTCCATAGCTAGACGAGTTGCAGAGCCTTGTTCCCTAAATATAAAAGTAGATTCAATTAAGTTTTTTAAAGTTACTCCTTTTTCAGGTTCTTTAAAATTCTTACCAGCCACAAATACCATTTTATTTTTCATAAGTTCTATTCGTTCAATTTTTAGCTTATTGGGAATAGTAGAAACCATTGCAAAGTCACATTCATTATTTTCTAAGGCTTTAATAACAGACATTTTATTAGTTACATCCATTTTAACTTCAACTCTATCATTTTTTTCTATAAATCCAGTTAAGAAATAAGGCATTGCATACTTAGCTGTAGAAACAATAGAGAGCGTTAGTTTACCTGCGAGCTTACCTTCGAATAAAGAAGATTTATAGTTTATTGCATCTATTTCTTCTAAAATTTTAGCAGCTGCAGAAGCAATTTCTTCACCAAATTCTGTGATATAAAGTTTTCTACCAACAATTTCGAAAAGAGGATGCTTAAATTGTTCTTGAAAATTTTTTAGTTGAATAGATACAGCAGGTTGTGTTAAAAACAATTGTTCAGAAGCTTTAGTTACGCTTTTAACCTCTGCTATTTTTTTAAATATTTCTAATTGATGTAATGTATAATTCATAAATATTATTAATAAAAAACATAATAAATATAAATAAAAATATATGAAAAAACTGTTGCATCTTTGAAAAAAATTTAAAGATATGAGTTCAACTACTTATAAATCAAGTTATAGAGATTCCGAAATCAACGATGAAATTATTATTAAAGTAACAAAAACTCAACTTGTTAATTTTAGTTTAATAATAATGGTTTTGTTTTTTTTAATAATTGATTATTTGGCAATTACATCAAACAGTCCTTTATTAACAGAGTTAACAATATCACAAGGAGTTATAGCTATAATTGCCTTAATAAAATTCTCAAAATCAAATAAAGTTCGAACTCATTAATTAAGTTAATTGTAATAAAAATCACCCAACAAGTAGGAATATTGAATAAATAAATCCTACTTTTTTTATGTCAACACATCAACAAATGGATTTACATTATTTAATAGACAATTTAACAAACCCAGCGCTTTTATTTTTCTTTTTAGGCTTAATAGCTGTTAATCTTAAAAGTGATTTAAAAATTCCAGAAAACTCCTCAAAGTTCATTTCATTATACCTTTTATTATCAATTGGTTTTAAAGGAGGACAAGAATTATCTCACAGCGTTATTACTTCAGAAATTATAGGTTCATTATTATTTGGTATTCTACTAGCATTAATAGTACCTATTTATTGTTATTTTATTTTGAGAATAAAATTATCTGTTGAAAATGCAGGAGCTATTGCATCAGCTTACGGATCTGTAAGTGCTGTAACTTTTGTAACAACCATATCCTTTTTAGAGTTAGAAGGGATACCATTTGGTGGACATATGGTGGCAGTTATGGCACTAATGGAAGCACCATCAATTATTATTGGTGTTTTATTAATGTCTTTTTATAATAAAGATAAAACCAATAAATCATCATTTAAACAAATTGTATACCATTCTTTAACAAATGGAAGTGTGTTATTAATTATAGGTAGTTTACTAATTGGTTATTTTGCAAACGATGCTCAAGCAGAAGGTATTAAACCCTTTACAACAGATATTTTTAAAGGATTTTTAGCAGTTTTCTTATTAGACATGGGAATTGTTAGTGGTCAAAAACTTAAAGCATTAATAAAAAAAGGGTGGTTTACTTTATCATTCGCAATTATTATCCCTATTGTAAATGGGTGTTTAGTTGCAGTTTTAAGTGGTTTATTTATTGAAGAATCAGGTAATAGGTTGCTTATGTCTATTTTGGCAGCAAGTGCTTCTTATATTGCTGTACCTGCAGCTATGAAATTAGCAGCACCAAAAGCAAACCCTGGTTTATATATTCCAATGGCATTAGCAATTACATTTCCATTCAACATTACATTAGGTATGCCATTATACCTTTGTGTTATTGAAATGTGTTATTAAAAAAAAACTTTTAATCTTAATAAGCGACAAGTAAACATAGAATTTCAAACTTGTTAATAGATTAAAAAGGAAGTACCTTTGTGTTCGTAAAATTTTATCATGAAATACGCAAAGAATATTCTACAAACCATAGGTAATACACCATTAGTAAAACTTAATGAACTAACTAAAGAATTACCTTGTTTAGTACTTTCTAAATATGAGACGTTTAATCCTGGAAACTCAGTAAAGGATAGAATGGCTCTTCAAATGATTGAAGATGCAGAAGCAGATGGTAGGTTAAAACCAGGAGGAACTATAATAGAAGGAACTTCAGGTAATACAGGTATGGGGTTAGCTTTAGCAGCTATTGTAAAAGGTTACAAATGTATTTTTGTAATGTCTGATAAACAGTCTAAAGAAAAGATGGATATTCTTAGAGCTGTTGGTGCAGAAGTAGTTGTTTGCCCAACAAATGTAGAGCCTACAGATCCTCGTTCTTATTATTCAGTTTCTAAAAGATTAGGTGATGAAACTCCAAATTCATGGTATGTAAATCAATATGATAATCCAAGTAATACAAAAGCTCATTATTTAACAACTGGACCTGAAATTTGGGAACAAACAGAAGGAAAAGTTACCCATTTTGTTGTGGGTGTAGGAACTGGAGGAACTATTTCTGGAGTAGGTAAATACTTAAAAGAAAAAAATCCAAATATTAAAGTTTGGGGAGTTGATACTTATGGTTCTGTTTTTAAGAAATATCATGAAACAGGTATTTTTGATGAGAATGAAATTTATCCTTATATCACTGAAGGAATAGGTGAAGATATTTTACCCAAAAATGTAAATTTTGATGTTATAGATGGTTTTACCAAAGTAACAGATAAAGATGCTGCAATTTATACACAAAAATTAGCGAAGAAAGAAGGCATGTTTTTAGGAAACTCTGCAGGAGCAGCTATAAAAGGTGTTTTACAGTTAAAAGAACATTTTACAAAGGATGATGTTGTAGTAGTTTTATTCCACGATCATGGTAGTAGATATGTAGGAAAAATGTTTAACGATGATTGGATGCGTGAAAGAGGTTTTTTAGAAGAAGAAATAAAAACAGCAGAAGATTTAATAAAAAATCATCAAAACAAACCATTAATTACAGCACAAACAGAAGAGTTAGTGTCTCATGCTATAGAGCGAATGAAACAGTATAAAATTTCACAAATTCCTATTAAAGATTTGAATGGTTTTGTAGGAGCTTTAGATGAAGCAGATCTGTTACATCATTTTATTTCAAATAAAGATATAGCAGATAAACCAATAAAAGAAGTTATGGGTAAGCCTTATCCAATTGTAAAAAAATCAGCTAAACTAGAGGCTGTTTCTAAACTTATTTCTAAAGAAAATGAAGCTGTTTTGGTAGATCTAGAAAATGGCAATTACCATATTATTACTAAATATGATATAATAAGTGCAATATAACATCGCAAGTAATTTACTATTTGCCTATAGATATTTGTAACTAAACGAAGATACCACTTCCTTAATTTAATGTGTCGTTATATTTGTATTGTATTTAAGAAAACAGATTACGAAATTATAAGTTGGGGGACTATAATTTAAAACAAACATCACCTTTTGAGGTGATGTTTTTTGTTATATAAAAATTAACTTTCAACTAATGCAAGTCTCCTATTAAAGATAGAAGAATGTGTTTCAACGAAATTCTAATGTTCTAACATTATATTGATGCTATCTTTGACCTTGGTTAATAGTTTAAAGGTTAATTATTATAAATTTTTAAGGGAAATTTATATTTAACACTTTGCAAAAAATCATCCTAATTTTAGGATGATTTTTTTGCATAAAAAAAAGACTGCAAATACAGTCTTTTTTATGTTAACTAATTCAAATAATTTACACAATGAAAACAATTTAACTTTTTGCTCTCATTATTATTTTAACAACCATCGTGCCAAAAATTATTTGAATTTTAAATAAAATATTATATTAACATTTATTTAGCATGCTTATGTGCTTTGTAAGAAGAACGCACTAAAGCACCACTTTCTACATACATAAAGCCCATTTCTAAACCTATGGTTTCATATTTTTTAAATTGTTCTGGAGTTATAAATTCCTTAACAGGTAAGTGTTTCTTAGTTGGTTGTAAATATTGACCAATAGTAATAATATCACAATTTACTTCACGTAAATCTTTCATAGTTTGTATTACTTCTTCTTCAGTTTCACCTAAGCCTAACATTAAACCAGTTTTAGTACGCATACCATTTTCTTTAAGGTACTTTAAAACACCCAAACTTCTATCATATTTAGCTTGTATTCGTACTTCTCTAGTTAATCTTCTTACAGTTTCCATGTTATGAGAAACCACTTCTGGATGAACTTCAATAATTCTGTCTATCTGCTTAGTGTTTCCTTGAAAATCTGGAATTAGAGTTTCTAAAGTTGTATTTGGATTTGCTCTTCTAATAGCATCTACTGTTTCAGCCCAAATTATAGAACCACCATCTTTTAAATCATCTCTGTCTACTGAAGTAATAACAGCGTGTTTTATGCCCATAATTTTTATAGAACGAGCCACTTTTTCTGGTTCATCCCATTCAACAGTTTCTGGTCTACCAGTTTTTACGCCACAAAAACCACAAGAACGTGTACAAATATTTCCAAGAATCATAAAGGTTGCTGTACCTTCTCCCCAACATTCGCCCATGTTTGGACAGCTACCACTAGTACATATGGTATTTAATTTGTATTTATCTACTAAACCTCTAAGTTCTGTATATTTTTTACCAACAGGTAATTTTACACGAAGCCATTTTGGTTTTTTTGGTCTTTCAGGGGCTATAACTGTATCTACTGCCATGAATTCTTTTTCTAATTAAGTTGCAAATTTACAAAGAAATGATTTAAAAGCTTGTTAAAAACCAAACACTAAAACCAATTAAAAAAAGAATACCAAATATACTAAGCACTTTTGTGAAAAGATTTGGTTGATGTTCTTTGGGAGTGTGTTTTCCAGTAATTAAAACATAATTTAGAATTGCATAAAAAGGAGCAGTTAAAAAAGATAAAATTGTAGCAATTTTTACCAAACTTCCCATGTTATTTTGATAAAACTGTAAAATAATAAATGTACCAATGAGTATTAATAGAATCCAAAACCAGTAGCCAAACTTAAACTCTTTTTTAAAGAGTATTTTACTTGTTCTATGCATTGCTCTTGTTGAAGCATCAAAACATGTTATAGTTGTGCTAAACATAGTTGTAAAAGCTGCTATAGCAATAAAAATATAGAATGCACTACCTAGGTTTTTAGTGTATAAATTTATAAGTTGAGAAGCGAAAATTCCACCATTTGTAGAAAAAGTTTCTCCTGATTTGTACATCACTAAAGCACCTAAAAGCACAAAACAAATCCCCATTAACAATGTTCCTATATAGCCAATATTAAAATCGAAAATAGCTTCTTTGGGTTTTATTTTTGTTAGAGCAGTTTTGTCTTTTTCTACAGACCAAATTGAATGCCAGATAGAAATATCTAAAGGTGCAGGTAACCAACCTAAAAAGGCTATTAAAAAAGTAATTTCAACTGTGCCTGAAGGTACAATTTGAGAAACATCAAAGGCTTCATTTGAGTTAAATAATGCTACAGATACAGCAGTTATTGTGCTAAGTGTAAGTAAAACAATAATAAATTTCATTAAATTGTCTAGCAGTTTATACTTACCAATTCCTAAAATGATTAAACTAATCAACAAGATTAGCATAGACCAAACCACTTGATTTTCTGTAAACCCAAATAATTGAGACGCTAAACCTGCTGTAACAATTGTAACAGCAGCTTGAATGGTAAACATGGTTGCAAAACTTAAAATGTAATAAAGTATTAAGAGAGGTTTACCAAGTTTGTAATAACCTTCTAATAAGGTTTCTCCTGTAGCAGCTGCATAACGTGGACCAAATTGAAAAAAAGGATATTTAAAGATATGAGCAAACAATAAAGCCCATAACAAGCCAAACCCAAAGTCAGCACCAGCTCTTGTAGATTGCACTAAATGAGAAACTCCAATTGCAGCTCCTGCAAACAATAAACCAGGACCTAAAGATCTTAAAAATCCTTTTTTCATGATTATTTTTTAATGATTTCAGCTAATAGTTTTTTAGCTCTTAAGAGTTTTACCTTTACGTTATTTATAGGTTCATTAATCTTATCTGAAATCTCTTTATAACTTAATTCTTGAAAATATCTTAATTGTATAACTTCTTGATATTTAGGTTTTAAAAACTTTATATCTCTCAGAAGTTTTGCCAAGTTTTGCTCACCAATTATTATGTCTTCTGGAGATGGATTTTCATCTGCAATTAAATACGCTCTTTCTTCTTGTTCTCTAGAAGTTTCTGTAGCAATAGAAATTTTTCTTTTTCTAATATTATCAACATGCACATTTTTAGCGATTGTAATTAACCATGTCTTAAAGCTATAATCTTCATTATATAAGGTAATTTTATCAAATGCTTTTGAAAATGCTTGTATGGTTATATCTTCAGAATCATTTTCGCTTTTAGTACTTTTTAAGGTGTAATTGTATACGTCTGTCCAAAAATAATCTAACAAAAAACGAAAAGCTGCTTGATTGCCTGCTTTTGCTTTAGAGATATTTATTTCAATTGTTTTTTGGCTTACTTCCAAGTAGTATTGGGTTTTGATACTAAATTAGCAAAAAATAAACTAATCTGAATCAGCACTAAAGATATTTCTAAAATTGGTAAAAAAATTATTAATAAAGATTCTTTTAAAGCTTTTGTAGCAATATCAATAACTGTGTATTGTAAAATTAAGTAAAAACCAAATATAGCAAGTATTATGTGCCAAGGATAGTAGATGAAAAGCAGAATGCTTAGAAAGTAGAAGAGAAATTTAGTAAGACTAAAAATATTTAAAAATATTCTATTCTTTAAAGTATAGTTCTTCTTTAAAACATTAGAATTTCTTTTTGTAGAATACCATTTTGAAAAACTTTCATTAGTAAGTGTTTCAATAAAACTTTGTTTAGAGATAGTGAAAGTTACATTACCTTTTTCATTTGCATCTCTTATAAATAAATCTTCTTTGCCTTCTCTAATTTTAATATGATTTATAAACCCCTTAACTCTAAAAAATTCCTTTTTTGTAAATGCATAATTGTAACTAGATGCTGTAAAAGGCGTTTTAAATTTGGTGAAAACAAAAGATTTTAAATGTAATAATACATTATCAAAACGAAATAATAAATTGGTAAAAGAGCTTTCTTTTTTAATTTTGGTGTAACCTAAAATAATGGTTTTTTCAGGTGTAAATAATTTACTCATTTCAGAAATCCAATGTTTAGATTTTGGCCTAACATAAATTTCAGAGAAAAGTAAATGTTCAAATTTAGCGGCTTTTATAGCCAGTGTATACGCATATTTTTTATTACCCCAAAAAGATTCGTTATTCTTAACATCAATAACTCTAATGCTTTTATTTTTTTCAACAATCTCTTCTAATAATTCATCAGTATTGTCTGAAGACTCGTTGTTTACTAGTAAAATTTCAAAATTCGAATACTCTTGATTTATAAAGTTTTTGAGATTTTTTTTTAAGTATTCTCCACCATTTTTTACAAAAATAATTAATGATATTGGTAATGGTTCTGAAGATGAAACTGTTGTTTTAAATTTTGAAAAAACAGTTAAAAAACTTACATAAAATAAAACTTGAATTGCTGCACAAACCACAAAAATGTAGAAAACTACAGATATAATCATATGAACTACAGGGTGTTATTGGTGTTGAGGTTCAGAACAAGTATCAAACTGATCTGGTGTTTTTCCACAGAAACCACAAGCTTCACCATTTTTATTTAGCATTGGGTTTTGACTTGCACATGTACCTGCAAATTCACCATCTTTTTTAGCCCATATTTTTATAGCTATTCCTGCGATTCCTAATGCTAATAACCCTAAAGTAAGTAAAAGTAATTTCATTTCTTATAATTCTGCTACAAAGATAGGTATTCTAAAAAGTTTAAAAAAGTTAATAGATTTTAAATAATGTTAACTTCTATTTCAAGTTTTATTTCAAACATATTTAAAATTTCTTCTTGAATTTTTTTGGCTAAATTAAATATTTCTTTTCCAGAAGCATTACCATAATTAACTAAAACCAAAGCTTGTTTGGTGTGTACACCTGCATCATTAAAACGTTTACCTTTAAAACCAGCTGTTTCTATTAACCATCCAGCAGGAACTTTAATTTCAGTTTCTGAAATTATATAACTAGGTATGTTTTTAAATTTTTCTACTAATTTTAAAAAGTGTTCTTTTGTTATCACAGGATTTTTAAAAAAACTACCGCTGTTACCAATTTCTTTTGGATTTGGTAATTTGGCGTTTCTAATTGAAATTACAGCATTAGATATGTCTTTTATGTTTGGTTTAGTAATTCCTCTTTCAATTAATTCACTTTCAATTGCACCATAAGAGGTATTAAGTTTATGGTTCTTTTTAGTAAGTTTAAAACTAACAGAAGTTATTATGTACTTTCCTTTTAGTTCATTTTTAAAAACGGAATTTCTATAACCAAATTTGCATTCTTCTTCAGAAAACGTTCTTAATTTGCTTGTTGCTATTTCTAAAGCTTCAACTTTTGTAATAACGTCTTTTACTTCAATACCATATGCACCAATATTTTGTATTGGACATGTACCAACATTACCAGGAATTAGCGAAAGATTTTCTATGCCACCATAATTTTGATTGACGCACCACAATACAAAATCGTGCCAATTTTCTCCAGCATTTACAGTTATATAAACAAAATTATCATCTTGATTATCAATACAGATACCTTTGTTGTTGATGTGTACAACTAACTTATTTATATCTTGTGTAAGTAACATGTTACTACCACCAGAAAGAATAAAAATATCTTTTTCAGTACTTACAACTTCTTTTAATTCATGTAAGAAGTTTATTGAAACAAATTTTTTGGCCAATACATCAATACCAAAAGTGTTGTACTTTTTTAAAGATATGTTTTCTTGTATATTCAATTAGTTTGGGTAAACTTTTAATGCTTCTTTTAGAATTTCTACAGCAGTTATTAAATCTTTTTTATTTAAAACATATGCAATTCTAACTTGATTTTTACCTTCACCATTAGTTGAATAGAATCCACTTGCTGGTGCTACCATTACTGTTTGGTTTTTATAGTTGAATTTTTCTAGAATCCACTGAGCAAACTTATCAGTATCATTAACAGGCAACTCAGCAACACAATAGAAAGCTCCTTTAGGTTTGGCAACTCTAACACCATCAATTTTTTCAAGTTCAGAAATTAAAGTATTTCTTCTATCTACATATTCTTCAATTACTTCATCAAAATAAGATTGTGGTGTATCAAGGGCTGCTTCACTAGCTATTAATGCATAGGTTGGTGGGCTTAATCTTGCCTGAGCAAATTTTAAAGCTGTGTTTATAAATTCTTCATTTTTAGACACTATACAACCAATTCTTGCTCCACACATACTGTAACGTTTAGAAACAGAATCGATAACTATAGCGTTTTTTTCTAAGCCTTCAATTTGCATTACAGAAGTGTGTTGTAAACCATCATAAGCAAACTCTCTGTATACTTCGTCAGCAATTAAAAACAAATCGTGTTTTAATACAATTGCTTTTAATTTTTCAATTTCTTCTTTGGTATATAAATAACCAGTAGGATTTCCTGGATTGCAGATTAAAATTGCTTTAGTTTTAGCTGTGATTAACTTTTCGAACTCTTCTATTTTTGGTAAAGCAAAATTGTTTTCTATTGTAGAAATTACAGGAACTACTTTAACACCAGAAGCAGTTGAAAAACCATTGTAATTGGCGTAGAATGGTTCAGGAATAATTATTTCATCTCCTGGATCTGTAATACTTCCCATAGCAAATAAAAGTGCTTCTGAACCACCAGTAGTTACTATAATGTCTTTTTCTGTAACATTAATGTTGTTGTTTTGATAGTATTTAGAAAGCTTTATTCTATATTCTTCTGAACCTTCAGATCTTGCATAAGACAATGTTTCTATAGAGTTGTTTTTTACAGCATCCAAGGCAACTTGAGGTGTCTTTATGTCTGGTTGACCAATATTTAAATGATAAACATGAATTCCATTTTTTTTAGCATTTTCTGCAAAAGGTACTAATTTTCTTATTGGTGATTCTGGCATTTGAGAGCCTTTTCTAGAAATAACAGGCATTATTTTTTACTTTTTAGTTGTGCAAATTTCTAAAATAATTTTCAAACTTTGCTGCCTATTTTGTATTTCTTTTAAAGGTTAAATTTTTGCTAAATATTATATTGGTAAAGTGTTAATTTGTAAATTAGATTTAATGAGTAAACACACTGTTAAACATATTTTTAGAGGGGTAGTTTTTTTACTTATTGTTGTATTATCTTCACAAATAAATGCTCAAGATGGGTTTAGGTTTATAAACCAAAACAAAAATTATGAAAGAGTAAAGTTTAAATTAATAAACAATTTAATTGTAGTTCCATTAGAAATTAATGGGAAAGAATTATCTTTTATTTTAGATACTGGCGTTAGTAAAATCATTTTGTTTAATATCACTCAAAATGATAGTATTGGTTTAAACAACGTTGAAAAAGTCTCTTTACAAGGTCTAGGTAAAGGTGAACCAGTTGATGCTTTATTATCTAAACATAATAGGCTAAAAGTAGAAAATTTAGTTAGTAACAATGAAACTATATACATTATAGTTAGAGATTACTTCGATCTTTCTTCTAAAATGGGAACCACTATTCATGGGGTTCTTGGTTATGATTTGCTTAGTAATTTTGTGGTTAAGATAAATTATATAAAAAAGTACATCGATTTTTATAGACCAGAAACTTTTGAAAAAAAGAAGTGTAGGAGATGTGAAACTTTTCCAATTCAATTTTATAGGAGAAAACCATTTATAGATGCAAAAGTTCAATTAGATACTATAGGTAACACTTTAACAGATGTTAAATTATTAATAGACTCAGGAGGAAGTGATGCTCTTTGGATGTTTGAACATACTAAACCAGAAATTATAACACCAAAAAATTATTTTAAAGACATTTTAGGTGAAGGTTTAAGTGGCGCTATTTATGGTAATAGAAGTAGGGTAAAAAAGTTTAAACTTGGTAAATTTGATATAGAAAATCCAACTGTATCTTTTTTAGATAGTGTTTCTACAAAAAATGCTAGAGGTTTAAAAGAACGAAATGGAAGTATAGGAGCTGATATTTTAAGAAGATTTATAGTTTGGTTTGATTATAGAAATAAAGAGGTTACTCTTAAAAAAAATGGTTCATTAACAAAAGGCTTTAACTATAACATGAGTTGTTTAGAGGTAGTTTATAATGGAAAACAATTAGTAAGAGAAAAAGATGAAAGATTAATAATTGATGGATACCAACAACAAGGATTAAAATCATCTAAATCTATAGACTTTATAATTAGTTATTCTTATAGATTTAAACCTTCTTATCGTATTAAAAATGTATTAGAAAACTCACCAGCAGCTTTAGCTGGTTTGAAAAAAGATGACATTATACTAAAAATAAATAATACTGCTGCTCATAATTTAAAACTGAGTGATATCAATTATAAATTCCAAGAAAAAGATGGTGGAAAAATGAGACTGACAGTTTCAAGAAACGGTCAAATAATGAAATTTAAATTTAAATTAGAGAAAAAGATTTAGCTATTTTTAATTAGATAGCATGCTTTTTTCTTTTTCCAAAGAACCTTTTTTTACCACATTACCTTTAATTCTTACTATTTTTATTCCATTGTTAGCTTTAACGTTTGAATAAATTGTAATTTGTTTAGAAAAACCACCAAGCTTATTAGTATCATAAGACACAGTAATTTTACCTTTTTTACCAGGCATAATTGGTTCTTTAGGTTTTTCTGGTACTGTGCAACCACAAGAAGATCTTATATTTTTTATAAAAAGAGGAGCTTTACCAGTATTTGTAAATTCAAAAACTCTTTTACCATTAGAACCCATTTCAATTTCACCGTAGTTTATTAGCTCACTTTCGAACTTAAATTCCTGTGCATTAGCTGTTAATGTAAATAAAAAAACGATTAAAAGAGTATTTAAAACTTTCATAAGTATTGATTTTAGGGTAAATTTAAAATTAAAATTTTGTTTTAAAAAATCAAGACTACATTTTTACTACAAAAAAGAGAATTGTATTTTTGCCAACTATATTTCAAAAAGAATACCAAAGTATGACAATCCCATCAAAATATGATGCTAGCCAAGTAGAAGATAAATGGTATGAATACTGGATGAAAAATAATTATTTTCATTCAACTCCAGATGAAAGAGAGCCTTATACAATTGTAATTCCACCACCAAATGTAACTGGTGTATTACATATGGGGCATATGTTGAATAACACCATTCAAGATGTCTTAATTAGACGTGCACGTTTGTTGGGTAAAAATGCATGTTGGGTTCCAGGTACAGATCATGCTTCAATAGCCACAGAAGCTAAAGTTGTTGCTAAATTAAAAGAGCAAGGAATTAATAAAAGTGATTTAACTCGCGAAGAATTTTTACAACATTCTTTTGATTGGAAAAATGAATATGGAGGTATAATTCTAGAGCAATTAAAAAAGTTAGGGGCTTCTTGTGATTGGGAACGAACTGCATTCACAATGGATCCAGAAATGTCTGAATCTGTAATTAAAGTTTTTGTTGATTTATACAATAAAGAATTGATATACAGAGGTTACAGGATGGTAAATTGGGATCCTGAAGCTAAAACAACACTATCTGATGAGGAAGTGATTTATGAAGAAAAGCAAGGTAATTTATATTACTTGCAATATAAGATTGAAGGTTCAGAAGACACGTTAACTATTGCTACTACAAGACCAGAAACTATTTTTGGAGATTCTGCAATTTGTATCAATCCAAATGATGAAAGATTTACACATTTAAAAAATAAAAAAGCAATTGTGCCAATCTGTAATAGAGTAGTGCCAATTATTGAAGATGAATATGTAGATATTGAATTTGGAACAGGTTGCTTAAAAGTAACACCTGCACATGATGAAAACGATAAGGTTTTAGGAGATAAACACAATCTAGAAGTTATAGATATTTTTAATGATGATGCATCTTTAAATTCCTTTGGTTTACATTATGAAGGGCAAGATAGATTTGCCGTAAGAAAAGCTATTGTTAAAGAGTTAGAGGAAGCAGGAGTTTTAATTAAAACCGAACAACATACCAATAAAGTTGGTACTTCTGAAAGAACAAAAGCAGTTATAGAGCCAAGATTGTCAGATCAATGGTTTTTAAAAATGGAAGACTTAGTTAAGCCTGCTATAGAAGCTGTTCTAGGTGATGATAATGAAGTTAATTTAGTACCTAAAAAGTTCGAAAACACCTATCGTCATTGGATGGAAAATATTCGTGATTGGAATATTTCTCGTCAACTTTGGTGGGGACAACAAATACCAGCTTATTATTATGGAGATGGTAATAATGATTTTGTAGTAGCAGAATCAATTGACAAAGCTCTTGAATTAGCTAAAGAAAAATCTAAAAATCTAAATTTAAAAGCTTCAGATTTAAAACAAGATGAAGATGCTTTAGATACATGGTTTTCTTCTTGGTTATGGCCAATGTCAGTTTTTGATGGAATTCGTAATCCAAATAACGAGGAATTCAACTATTATTATCCTACAAACGACTTAGTAACAGGACCAGATATTTTATTCTTTTGGGTTGCTAGAATGATTATTGCTGGTTATGAGTTTAATGGGCAAAAACCATTTAGAAATGTTTACTTAACAGGTTTAGTGCGTGATAAACAACGTAGAAAAATGTCTAAATCTCTTGGCAACTCACCAGACGCTTTAAAGTTAATTGAAACATATGGTGCAGATGGTGTTAGAGTTGGTTTATTATTAAGCTCAGCAGCTGGTAATGATTTGTTATTTGACGAAGATTTATGTCAACAAGGAAAAGGTTTTGCCAATAAAATTTGGAACTCATTTAGGCTTATAAAAGGTTGGGAAATTGATAAAAATTTAGAGCAACCTGAAACTGCAAAAATTGGTTTAACTTGGTTTAATGCAAAGTTTAATAAAGCTCTAGAAGAAATAGAAGATCATTTTTCTAAATATAGATTAAGTGATGCCTTAATGACTATCTATAAATTAATTATGGACGATTTCTCTTCTTGGTTATTAGAAATTGTTAAACCTGCATATCAACAACCAATTGATGTAAAAACCTATAATTCTGTAATTGAAGTTTTAGAAAATAACTTAAAGATATTACATCCTTTTATGCCTTTCTTAACTGAAGAAATTTGGCAACATATTACTGAAAGAACTGCAGAAGAAGCTTTAATTATTGCTAAATACCCAGTTAAAGAAAACTTTTCAACTCAAATTATTTCTGAGTTTGAATTTGCAACTGAAGTAGTTTCAGGAATTAGAACGATTAGAAAAGAGAAAAACATTTCTTTTAAAGATGCTATTGAATTGTTTGTAATTGATAATGAAAACGCTACAAAAGACTTTGATGCTGTAATTCAGAAACTAACAAATACATCATCTATAAATTATGTAAATGATAAAGTTGATGGAGCATCGTTTAGAGTAAAATCTAACGAATACTTTGTGCCAATTTCTGCAGCAAATATTGATGTTGAAGCTGAAATTAATAAACTAAATGCAGAGCTTAAAAGAGCTGAAGGTTTTTTAATTGGAATTCAAAAAAAGCTGTCAAACGAACGTTTTGTAGCTAATGCACCTGAAAAAGTAATAGATTTAGAACGCAAAAAAGAATCTGATACTTTAGCTAAAATTGAGACTATAAAAAGTAGTTTAGCTAGCTTACAATAAAAAAAGCGTTCATATGAACGCTTTTTTATTTTATAAAGTAATTGCATTTATTTCTTTGATTTCTTCCTCTGAAAACTCAATATTTTTAGTTGCTTTTAAACAATCTAGAATTTGCTCAGTTTTGCTTGCGCCAATTAAAACTGAGGTAATTCTTTCATCCTTTAAAATCCAAGAAATTGCCATTTGTGCTAAATTTTGATTTCTCTTTTCAGCAACCTTATTTAATGCTTTCATTTTGGGTAACATTTCTAAAACCTGGTCAGTTTTTAAGTAACGTCCATCTTTTACTGCTCTAGAATCTTCAGGTATTTTATCTAAATATTTGTTGGTTAACATACCTTGTGCTAGTGGAGAATAGCAGATAGCTCCTATTCTGTTGTCTTTTATCAATTCTAAAAGTTCATCTTCTATCCAACGTTCAAATAAGTTATATCTAGGCTGATGGATTAAACAAGGTGTGCCTAAATCTTTTAAAATTTTATAAGCTTCTTTTGCTCTTTCTGGATGATAATTTGATATTCCAATATAAAGTGCTTTTCCTTGTTTTACCATTAAATCTAAAGTTCCCATAGTTTCTTCTAAAGGTGTTTCATAATCTGGTCTATGATGATAAAAAATATCTACATAGTCTATGTTCATACGCTTTAAACTTTGGTCTAAACTTGAAATCAAATACTTTTTCGAACCAAAATCACCATAAGGTCCAGGCCACATATCGTAACCTGCTTTTGTTGAAATTATTAACTCATCTCTGTAAGATTTAAATTCCTCTCGCAAAATTTTACCTAAAGTAGTTTCTGCAGAGCCATAGGGAGGTCCATAATTATTAGCTAAATCAAAATGAGTGATTCCATTATCAAAAGCACATTTTAAAAGATTTTTAGCATTATCATAATCATCATTTTCGCCAAAGTTATGCCATAATCCTAAAGATAATTCAGGTAAAAGTAGTCCACTATTACCAGTTCTTCTATAGTTTATTTTTTCATATCGATCTTTATCTGCTAAATACATATGCCTTTTTTTTATAATAATGCTTCTTTTAAAATACTAATAGGATGCTTTGCAATTCTCTTTGTTCCATCAAAAATTTGATGTCTACAACTTGTTCCAGCAGCTGCTATTTCTGTGTTTTCAGAACAATTTCTAATTTTTGGAAATAAAGTATCTTCACCAACTTGCATAGACACTTTGTAATGTTCTTTTTCATAACCAAAGGAACCTGCCATTCCACAACAACCAGTATTCATTATCGTTACTTTATAATTTTCAGGAAGATTTAACATGGTAAAACTAGGATGAATACTAGACAATGTTTTTTGATGACAATGCCCATGAATTTTTATTTCTTTTTCTTTTGATGTAAACTGTGATTTACTAATGTTATTTGCTTTTATTTCAGCAGCAATAAACTCCTCAAAAGTTAAGGTGTTTTTTGCAATTTTTTGAGCTGATTCCTTATCATCAGCTAACCTTAAATACTCATCTCTAAATGTTAATATTGCTGAAGGTTCTATACCAACTAAAGGCGATTCTTCTGAAATTTTATTTTTAAAAATTTCTATATTCTTATTACAAATTATTTTAGCTTCTCTTAAAAAACCCTTAGAAATATAGCTTCTAGCACTTTCCTCATGTTCAATAATTTGTATTTTATAACCTAATTTTTCTAATGTATAAATGGCGTCTATTCCAACTTCAGTATCATAATAATTGGTAAATTCATCATTAAATAAGTAAACTTCTTTTATTAGATTTTCTATTTTATTAGATTTTTTTCTTCTTTGTCTAAGCCGTTTTTTTAATGTTTGGTTGGCTAACTTTGGTATATTTCTTTTAGTACTAACACCCATTAAAGCTTTTGTAAGTCTTGTATTTAATACTAAATTAGAAAGTTTTGGAGTTAAGCTACCTATCTTATTTAATTTAGCATTGTTAGCAAATAATTTACTTCTAAAAGAATATCCATTTGTTTCTTGATACTGATACAAAAACTCGGCTTTCATTGTAGCAATATCTACATTACTTGGACATTCAGAAGCACAAGCTTTACAACTTAAACATAAATCTAATACTTTTTTAAGATCTTGAGAATCAAACTTGTTTACTGCATTATTGTTAGTTAAAACCTCTCGTAAAGTATTTGCTCTAGCTCTTGTAGTTTCCTTTTCATTTTTAGTAGCTCTGTAGCTAGGACACATGGTTCCACCTGCTTCAATAGGTTTTCTACAATCTCCAGAACCATTACATTTTTCAGCTAATTTTAAAATCCCTTCGCTATCAGAAAAATCTTGTAGAGTTTCAATATCTGGTTCAATTCTGTCTATTTCATAACGTAGGTTTTTATCCATAGGAAAAGCATCAGTAATTTTCCCTTTGTTAAAAACATTATTTGGGTCAAATCCTTTTTTAATTTGTTTTAATAATTGATAATTTTTTTCACCAATCATTAATGGAATAAACTCAGCACGAACAATTCCATCTCCATGTTCACCTGAAAATGAGCCTTTATATTTTTTAACCAGCTTTGCAGTTTCAGTAGTTATTTTTCTAAATAAAATAACATCTTGTTGTTTCTTTAGATTTAAAATAGGACGTAAATGCAACTCTCCAGCTCCAGCATGAGCGTAATACACAGCTTTCTGCTGATATTTAGCCATTATTTCAGAGAATTCTTCAATATAAGCTGGCAAATCTTCTAAAGCTACAGCTGTATCTTCTATACAAGCTACAGCTTTCATATCACCAACCATATTTCCAAGAGAACCTAAACCAGCTTTTCTTAAGTAATGAACTTTAGAAATATCGTTTCCAAAAACTTTAGGATAGTAATATCCAAACTTGTTTTTTTCTAAATCTGCAATTAAGTTATTCGCAAGAGTTTCAGCTTCATCAGTTGTATTTGCTACAACTTCTAACATTAATATTGCCTCAGGATCTCCTTGAATAAAGAATCTGTTTTTTGCTAATTCTCTATTGTTTTTGGTACAATCTAAAATAGTTTTATCCATTAGTTCACAATTGTATAAATTGTGATTCATGGCAAGTAAGGTGGCTTTTAAGCTTTCATTTATACTATTGAAATGAGCGCAAACCATAATACTTTTTTTAGGTGGAATAGTATCTAATTGCAAAGTAATTGCAGTTGAAAAAGCTAAAGTACCTTCGCTACCTGCTAGTAGTTTTGCAATATTAGTTGTAGGCTCTGAACCACCAAATAAGTCAGATTTCAGAAATTCATCAATTGCATAACCTGTACACCTTCTATGAATGGTTTCTTTTGGGAATTCAGCTTTAATTTCTTGTTGAACAGATGCTGAATTTAACTCTTCATAAATAGTTTTATAAATTTTACCTTCTAGGCTATTTTCTTTTGTTTTATTTAAAAATTCATTAGAAGTTATTTCAGCAAAACTAGCTTTACTACCATCACTTAAAATTGCATCTATAGCTAAAACTTTATCACGAGTAACTCCATACTTTATAGAAGTGCTGCCAGAAGAATTGTTGCCAACCATGCCTCCAATCATACACCTATTAGAAGTAGATGTATTTGGTCCAAAAAATAATTGAAAAGGCTTTAAAAATTCATTTAATGAATCTCGTACAATTCCTGGTTGAAGTTTAATAGTTTTATGTTCTTCATCAAAAGAAATGATATTTGTAAAATACTTAGAAATATCTACAATAATTCCATCACCAACACACTGTCCTGCAAGAGATGTGCCAGCTGTTCTTGGTATTAAAGTAATATTGTTTTTTAAAGCAAAATCAATTAAAAGAACAATATCCTCATCATCTTTTGGAAAAGCAACAGCAAGTGGAATTTTTCTGTAAACAGATGCATCTGTTGCGTATAATGTTTTATGCAAATCATCAAATAAAACTTCACCCTTTAAAGTGCTATGTAGTTTCGTTAAGTCTTTTGTTGATGCCATAAATTAAAATTTAATCAGATGATGAATTAACAAATATCTAAATAATTGGTGTTAAGCAAAGATTGAAAATTAAAAAATATCCTATTTATTTCAAATCTATTTAATATACTCTTTTCAATTTATATTCATTATGTGATTTCTTATATTTGTGGGCATTCAAATTTTTTACACACATGAAAAAATTATTATTCTCACTTTTTTTTATATCAATTTCAATATCAGCACAAAAAGTTGATTTAAGCTATTATTTACCAGACAATGTAACTTACAATAAAAGCATACCAACACCAGAATCTGTTATTGGTTTTGAGGTAGGAGAGTGGCATGTTAGTCATGATAAATTAATGCAATACATGAAAGTGTTAGCAAAAGCATCAGATAGAATAACTATTGAAAATAGAGGAGTGACTTATGAAGATAGACCATTGTTATTGCTGACAATTACTTCTGCAGAAAATCATAAAAATATAGAAAATATTCGCCAAAATCATATAGATGCTACCAATGATAGTTCAGTAGATGTTAGTAATAATCCAATTATAGTTTATCAAGGATTTTCGATTCATGGTAATGAACCAAGTGGTTCTAATGCTGCTTTAGCAGTTGCTTACTATTTAGCTGCAGCACAAGGAATAGATGATTTATTAAACAACATAGTTATTTTATTTGACCCATCTTTTAATCCAGATGGTTTACAACGTTTTGCTTATTGGGCAAATACAAATAGAAGTAAAAATATCAATCCAGACCCAAATGATAGAGAGTTTTCTGAGATTTGGCCCGGAGGAAGAACAAATCATTATCAATTCGATATGAATAGAGATTGGTTGCCTGTTCAATTGCCTGAGAGTAAAGTTAGAATAGAAACTTTTCATAAATGGTTACCTAATATTTTAACAGACCATCATGAAATGGGAAGTAATTCTTCGTTCTTTTTTCAGCCAGGAATTCCTTCTAGAACAAATCCAATGACACCACAAATAAATCAAGATTTAACTAAAGAAATTGCAACCTATCATGCTAAAGCCTTAGATAAAATAGGTTCTTTATATTATTCTGAAGAAAGTTTCGATGATTTTTATTATGGTAAAGGATCAACTTTTCCAGATATAAATGGTGGCATAGGAATTCTTTTTGAACAAGGAAGTTCAAGAGGTCATGCCCAAGAAACAGAAAATGGAGTACTAACTTTTCCGTTTACTATTAGAAATCAGTTTACAGCTGCACTTTCTACTTTAGAAGCAGCAAAAAGTATGCGAACTAAAATCTTAAAATATCAACAAGATTTTTATGAGCAATCTAGAAGTTCTTTTAGTAATAAAGCAATTGTTTTTGGTGATGAAAAAGATGCTGCAAAAACGTATCATTTGGCAGAGGTTTTAAAAAGACATCAAGTTAAGATTCATGATGTAAAATCGGATTTTACACAAAATGGTAAAAATTTCATAAAGGGATATAGTTATGTTATTCCAATGAATCAAAAAAATCATAGGCTGGTAAAAGCCATGTTTGATGTTAGAACAACTTTTAAAGATAGTTTGTTTTATGATGTTTCTGCTTGGACATTTAACCATGCGTTTGGAGTAGATTATGCAGAAAACATATCACTTTCTAAAGCAGGAGATGAAATAGAAAACCTTACTATGCCAACAGCTGGTGTTTCTTACAGAAGTGATTATGGCTACTTAATGCCATGGAATGAATATTATTCTCCAAAGGCTTTGAATGCTATATTACAAAAGGGTTTACGTGCAAAAGTATCTATGAAAAACTTTAATAATGGAGGAAAAGATTATGAGTATGGAACCATTTTTATACCTGTTCAAAATCAAAAATTAAGTAGTGAGCAATTGTATAATTTTTTAACTATTGTTTCTAATAATAGCCACGTAAAAATATATGGTGTTTCTACTGGCTTAAATGATGGCATTGATTTAGGAAGTAGAAATTTCGAAGCTATTACAACACCAAAAGTTGCAATGTTAGTTGGCGATGGAATTGCAGGAAACGATTCAGGTGAAATTTGGCACTTATTTGATCAACGATTTGATATGCATTTAACACGTTTAGATACACGTTATTTTAATAGAGTTGATATTACAAAATATACACATATTATAATACCAAGTAGTGGTTTAGAAAGAGCTGCAGTAGAAAAATTAAAAACTTGGGTTAGAAATGGTGGAGTATTAATTGGGTATAAAAATACAGCTAGATGGTTGTCTAGTAATAAAATGATTAGCTTAGATTTTACTAGTGCAAGAATAGACTCAATTGAAAATGTGTCTTTTGAAAAGAGGTCTTTAAAGTCTGGTGCACAAGTAATTGGAGGAGCTATTTTTGAGGCTAATATTGATAGGTCTCATCCTATAAATTTTGGTTACAAGAACAATAAAATTGCTTTGTTTAGAAATTCAACCATGTTTATTAAGGCTGATAAAAGAAGTTACAATAACCCAATTCAGTATTCAAAACAACCTTTATTAAGCGGTTATATTTCTAAGGAAAATGCTAAGATTATTCCAAATACAGTTCCTTTTAAAGCACAACGTTATGGTAGAGGTAGAGTGTTAGTTTTTACAGACAACACAAACTTTAGAGCTTTTTGGTTTGGAACAAATAAGTTATTGATGAATGCTGTTTTCTTCGGAGACAAAATGTAATTTTCATATAATAAAATAAACGAATAACCACTAATTATCATTTTTAATTAGTGGTTTTTTTATGTAACAAAATATCTTGTAATTCGTCTTACTGTTACATTCAACCAAAATACTTTATGAGTTTTTTTAGAGTCTTGTTAGCCATTGTTTTTCCACCATTATCAATAATAGATAAAGGATGTGGATCTTTTTTTATTATTTTTCTCTTGACTCTTTGTGGTTGGATTCCTGGAGTAATAGGTGCTTTAGTTATATTAAATAACCCAAATAGCTAAGAAATTTGTTCACCATTTTTTACGATTTTGGACGCCTGTAAAAGCACTACATTTCCATCTTTATTATAAACACCTAATACTAAAACTTCACTTAAAAAATTAGCAATTTGTCTAGGTTTAAAGTTAATTATTGCTAATACTTGCTTGTTTAATAATTGTTCTTTGGTATATAAATCTGTTATTTGAGCACTAGATTTTTTAATACCTAAATCTCCAAAGTTAATGTGTAATTGATAAGCTGGTTTTTTTGCTTTTGGAAAATCGTTAACCACTATTATTGTGCCAATTCTAATATCAACTTTGAGAAAATCATCAAAAGAAATTTCATCTTTCATAGCTTACTTTTTACTTAACTTTTGAATAACCCACAAAGGACCAATTAATAAAAACTTTAAATCGTTTAAAAACGAAGGTTTTGCACCTTCAATTTTATGGCCGTAAAACTGTCCAATCCAAGAAATAACAAATATGGTTAAAGAGATGTAGAATAAATTTCCAAAAGAACTTAGCCAATAATTTCCAGCAATTGAAATTAGAATAATTAATAACATTTCTGCAAAATACCAGAATCCTAATCGTAAATAAAATAATAACACAAAAACACCAACAACAACAGCCCAGTTTTCTAAAAGAGGATTATATAAATCAAAACTTCTCAATAAATTTGAAACATGTATACTTAACAATAGACCAATTATACTAAAAAATATTAGTGGTACACATATATAATGTATGGTTTGGTTGGTTTTGTTTTGATGACTTATTGCATATTCATCAAAATATTCTTGAGCGGTTTTCATGTAAAATATATCTTAAAATATAAAGGTAAATAATTTAAAATACATTCTAAAAAAGATATTTTTACTTTTTTATTAAGCGATCTAACTGTCTTTTAGAGCTTCTATTTTCTGGATTAATTTTCAAAGCCTTTTTATAATATTCTATAGCATTTATAGTATCACCTTCGTTAAAGAAGGCATCAGCCATACTATCATAAACATTTGAACTCTTAGGATGTAATGCAATATTTATTTTAAATACTTCTTTAGCTTCTTCGTATTTTCCTGCTCTTAAAAAACGATAACCATAAGTATTGAGTCTTCTTTCATTTATAGTTTGGTTTAAGGAATCTGTAGCTTGAATTTTTAAATAAGCATTTAAGGCCTTATCATATTCTTTATTTTTAAAATATTCACTTGGTGTTTTTTCGTCTTTTCCCATCTTTTTAAAACTATATTTTACACCTTCGTGTTCTGTTTTTGGTGCAAGTTCTATGCGCATTGTAGGTTTGCTCATAAACACCATTTTTTCATTTAAAGCTTTCATGTAAAAAGAACTATCATTTACTTTTAAAAGCTCAATATCGTCATTACCTCTCCATTTTGCATGCATTTCTCCATCTACAAAATAAATTTCTAAAACTTCATTTGCATTAAATAAATAACGTCCTGAAGCCTTATCAATAAACTCTTTAGAGTTTTTTTGAGAAGTACAGTTCATAAATAAAATTAGAATTGAAAGTAGGTAGGTTAGTTTCTTCATGAGTAATTTAATAGTAAGCTGTAACAATTAAACGATTAAAACTACTAAAATGTTACAGATTATATATGTTTTTTAGTTTTAAAATATACTAACAAAGTGTTAGAGTGTGTTAATTTTATTTTTGTTTACTTAAAATTAAATAAATTTGAATAATATAAGTTTTAAAATGAAAATATCTATGCATGTAACTATTGCAGTTACTACTTTTTTATTGTTTTTAATAACTATTATGGCCTCTTTAAACTTTTCTTTTAGTTGGGTGTTTTTTTTAACTGTAATTGGTCAAGTTAGTTTAGTTTATATGGTTTATAGAGTTTTAATAGATAAGTATTCTACTAAAAAAATATTTGATGATTTTTATGAAGATAATCCTATATCTAATACTAGTGAAGAATTAAATTACAGAAAATAAAACAGAGATAAACTTTACAGTTATTTAATTAATTACTTTTTTTAGTATGAATGTAAATTTGCTTTAATAACTCATCAGGATTAAAAGGTTTGAATATAAAACCATTCATACCAGATGCAGAAATTTTATCTTTTATTTCCATAAAAACAGAAGCAGAAAGCGCTAGTACAAGAATTTCTTTATTAAACTTACGAATTTCTTTTGTGGCTTTATAACCATCCATTATAGGTATATTAATATCCATAAGTATAACATCATATGTGTTTTGTTTTACTTTTTCTACTGCAACTTTTCCATTAGTTGCAATGTCAACTTTCATTTTTTCTTTGGTTAAAATTTGCTTGGCTACCATTACATTTATGATATTATCTTCTACAAGTAAAACTTTAGTATTTTTAAAGTTATTGTCTTTAACCTCATTGGTTTTTCTTAAATCTTCTTCAGTAGCAGTTGGTAAAGTAATATTAAAATAAAAATGCTTTTTTGAAGTGATATATCTTTTCTTTCCTTTTATCAAATTATTTTAAAAGCAAAAACTCTAAGTATAACAATGCTTTTATTTGGGGGAATATTTTCATTCTAGTAGTAGAATAACTTTAATTAAATAGATAAGAATTTAATTAAAAAAATATTACTAGAAATAAAAAACTCTCCAGTTTTGGAGAGTTTTTAAAATAATATTTTATTTAATCTACATTCATTAATTCTACATCAAAAATTAGGGTCGCATTTGGCGGAATTACACCACCAGCTCCTCTTTCTCCGTATGCTAAATTAGAAGGAATTACAAACCTTGCTTTATCACCAACTTTTAATAATTGAATTCCTTCATCCCAACCAGCAATTACTTGTCCAATACCAACATTAAAATCAATTGGTTGTTTTCTTTTGTAAGATGAATCAAATACAGTACCGTCTAAAAGTTGACCTTTGTAATGTACAGAAACTTTAGCACCTTTAGTAGCTTGTTTTCCATTTCCATTTTGAAGTACTTTATAGCGTAAACCACTAGCAGTTTCATCGTAACCAGCAGCAACTTCATCTAATATAGCTTTTTGTTTAGCTCTTTCTGCAGCTTCACGTTTTTCTCTTTCACCTTCAAAAACTCTAAATGCTTCAACTGCATTCCAGTTATTTGCTTCATCACCTTGTCTAATGATTTCAACAGTCATATCATCACCTTGTGCAACAATATCAACTACATTTTGCCCTTCAACTACATCTCCAAAAACAGTATGTTTACCATCTAACCATGGAGTAGGAACATGGGTAATGTAAAACTGACTTCCATTTGTTGCAGGACCTGAGTTAGCCATGGCTAATTTTCCTGGAGCATCGTGTTTTAACTCTGGATGAAACTCATCATCAAATTGATAACCAGGATTTCCAGTTCCAGTTCCTAAAGGACATCCACCTTGAATCATAAAATCTGGTATAACCCTATGAAATTTAAGCCCATTATAATAAGGTTCTCCTTGTTTTTTTGCTGAGTTTTCTAAATTACCTTCTGCTAAGGCTACAAAGTTACCAACTGTACCTGGTGTTTTTTCGTGTTCTAATTTTACTAAAATTTCACCTTTTGGAGTAGTAAACTTTGCATAAATTCCGTTATTCATCTTTTTTCTTTTTTAATTAAAATGACTGATTTTAATATCATTATGTTTATTTTTTTGCATTTAACATGGATATACCATATGAGATACCAATATTAAAGTTTGTTGAATTAACATTGCCAAATGGAGACCACATTTGTCCACCAGAAACGTTAATTGTAAAATCGTTATTAATATGATAATTAACTCCTGCTGTTGGTCTTACTAATATACCTTCACCAGAGTCAACTCTTCCACCACCAGCAACACCACCACTAGCTTCTGCAAATAGAGATAATTTATTATTTGCAAATTTATTAGATCTAATACCTAAACCAAAAATACCATGTGCATAACCACCAGATTTACCTTCATAAGCAAAAGAAGCTTCTCCCATTACATAAAAACGTTTGTTTATATCGTACATGATTTTTATGGCAATTAATTGTAAGTCGCTATTAGGAATTCCAAATTTTGCAACATCATAATAACTTTGATTTTGCACACCAACTTGAATTCCTTGTGTTCTAATTTTTGACGCTTTTTTTCCTGTAAAAGGATCTTCTATTCCTCCACTTAAGCTATAATATTTTAAACTAAAACCAGCTGTAAGTGCTTGAAAACTTGCAATTCCTAAAATTGATCTATGGTAACCACCATGAATACTTAACCCAAATCTATCTGAGAATTTAATATCTGCTCCTGCATTTGGGTATATGGTTAAACCACCTTCTGGAAAAATTCTACCACCTGCAGCACCTATACCAAATTTAGCAAAGAAGTTTACATTTTTTGTTTCAATAAAGTTTTTACCTGCACCTATAAACATATCCATAAAACCTGCAGTTAAACCTGCATACATGGCATCTAAATGAGCATAAATAAAGGTATTTTCATTTAAGTAACGTTGGTATTCAAAACCTATAACAGAAAGTGTATTATCTATTTGTTGGTAGCTTGGATTTGTGCTTGCATCTGTTCTCGAATTTCCTCTTGGAAAGAAATAATCAAAGGTAATTTGTTGTACACTTCTTACACCAGGTTTTTTCCAAATTTTGTCTTTAGTTATGTTAGATACTACAAATTCTTTTTGAGCTTTTTCATAAGAAGCAGTTCTTAAAGTACTTGGTATTTCTATAAAAAATGAAATATTATCATCTTTTTGAATTCCTGTAAAAAAGTTCATATAACCATATTGTACACCAAAAGAATAGCCTTTCTTTTTGTATTGTAAACCAATATTAGGATATAAAATTCCACCACCATTTACTAAAGTTCTGTAACCACCACCACCACCAAAATGCACATTTGCATCAAAATAAAGGTTTTTATACACTGGGAAATTTACTCCTAATGTTACACCAAGAGTGAATAATCCTCCTTGATCTCCAGTAATAGCTGTATGAAAACCTGCTCCTGTATATAACCATTCGTTAATTGGAATGTTATAAGTTAAACCAATAAAACCCATTTTTGGCTGTAAGGCATAACTTACTTTATCTACAGGTTGATCAACCAACATATAGCTTAACCTAATACTATTATATAATTCTTTAGGTTTTAAATCATCTAAAGTTAAAATTTGAGAATACAAATTTTTAAAACCAAAAAATAGAAGGATTACTACAAGAAGTTTTTTCATAGTTACAATTTTTTAAAATTCACTTGTAAAATGCAATTTTACTGATGGATATTTACTTTGTGTCATTTGAATAGTGAATGCAGAATCTGCTAAAAACACTAATTGGCCTTGCTTATCTTTTGCTAAATAACGTTGTTTTACTCTTTTAAATTCTTCAAACTCATCATTTTTAGGGTTTTCTGGTTCTACCCAACAAGCTTTATGAACGTTTAAATTTTCATAGGTACATTTTGCACCATATTCATGCTCTAATCTATACTGAATTACTTCAAACTGTAAGGCTCCAACAGTACCAATTACTCTTCTACCATTCATTTCTAGTATAAATAATTGGGCTACACCTTCATCCATTAATTGATCTAAACCTTTATATAATTGTTTAGATTTCATAGGATCTGCATTGTTAACATATCTAAAGTGTTCAGGTGAAAAACTTGGTATTCCTTTAAAATTTAATTCTTCGCCTTCTGTTAATGTGTCTCCAATTTTAAAATTTCCTGTATCATGTAAACCAACTATATCACCTGGAAATGATTCATCAACTATTTCTTTCTTTTCTGCAAAAAATGCATTTGGACTAGAAAACTTTACTTTTTTACCTTGTCTAACATGTAGGTAAGGGGTGTTTCTTTTAAAAGTACCAGATACAATTTTCACGAATGCTAGCCTATCTCTGTGTTTAGGATCCATATTTGCATGAATCTTAAATACAAATCCAGTCATGTCTTTCTCTTTTGAATCTACTAATCGTTCTTCAGCTTTTTTAGGCTGAGGAGAAGGAGCAATTTCTATAAATGCATCTAGTAATTCTTTTACTCCAAAATTATTTAAGGCAGAGCCGAAAAATACAGGTTGTAATTCTCCATTTAAATAATCATCTTGATTAAACTCTGGATATACTTCACTAATCAACTCCAATTCTTCGCGTAAAGTTTCTGCTGCAGTTTCACCAACTGCTTTATCTAATTCTGGGTTACTAATATCGGTAAACTCAACTCCTTTTGAAATTTTTGTTTTATTTACTGAATACAAGTTCAGTTTTTTCTCCCAAATGTTATAGATACCTTTAAAGTCATAACCCATACCAATTGGAAAGCTCATAGGAGTTACTCTTAAGCCTAATTTTTGCTCAACTTCATCTAATAAATCAAAAGCATCTTTACCTTCTCTATCTAGTTTGTTGATAAAAACTAACATAGGTATATTACGCATTCTACAAACTTCTACTAATTTTTCTGTTTGAGGTTCTACACCTTTTGCAACATCGATAACAACTATAACACTATCAACTGCAGTTAAGGTTCTAAAAGTATCTTCTGCAAAATCTTTATGACCAGGCGTATCTAGAATGTTTATTTTCTTGTTGTTGTAGTTAAATGCTAATACAGAAGTAGCTACAGAAATTCCTCTCTGACGCTCAATTTCCATAAAATCTGAGGTAGCACTTTTTTTAATTTTATTATTTTTTACAGCACCAGCTTCTTGAATAGCACCACCAAATAATAATAGTTTTTCTGTTAGTGTAGTTTTACCTGCATCTGGGTGAGAAATAATACCAAATGTTCTTCTACGTGCAATCTGTTCTAAAAAACTCATTTACAAAAATTGAGCTGCAAATATAGGTGTTACATTTGCAATTATCAATCTAAAATTTCTACAGTCATATGTACATCTGTTATTGGCCATTCATCTATGCCAACTTCAACTCGAGAAATTTTATCCATAGTGTCAAAGCCAGAAATAACTTCACCAAAAACAGTATGTTCTCCATCTAAATGATGTGCTCCATTTCTTTTATGAACTATAAAAAACTCAAATGGACTTGAGAGTTTGTTAGGGTTGTTTTCCCAATCTCTAGCAGCAGAAAGAGCTCCATATTTATGAGTTCTATGCTTTTTAAATTCGGGTTTTATTAAATAATTGCCATACTTTCTTCTTTGTTGAAGTGTATAAGTATGGTCTGAGTTACCACCTTGAATAACAAAATCTTTGGCAACTCTATAAAATACAGTGGTATTGAAATATTTAATTTTAGTTAAGAATATAAAATTTGCTCTATGAAGAGGAACATCGTTAAACAAGCGAAGTTTAATGTTACCAAATTTTGTTTTTATAATAACTCTAGTCTCTTGGTTTTGTTTGCCAAATTCTTTTAGAAAAGATTCTACATTTTGGTAGTTTAAGCTATCCCATCTTTTTTCAATTTTCTTTTCTTTTTTTTTCTTTACAACTTTCTTTTCTTTATTTATTTCTTTTGAAACTGTTTTTTTTGGTTCTTTTTTTTCTGAACAGTTTAACAAAACTAAAGTGATAATTAAAAATAATGAAGATTTTAAAAGTTTCAAATTATGATTTTTAGATTTTTAAAAATCAAAGATAAATCATCGTAATTCAAAAATGAAAATCTATAAGACTTTATTATAATTTTATGGTTTTTACAAATGGTTTACATTATCTTTGTAACTATGGATGAACTAGTAGTTTTAGTAGACGAAAATGATGAACAAGTAGGCTTAATGCCAAAAATGGAAGCTCACGAAAAAGCTTTATTGCACAGAGCTTTTTCAGTATTTACTTTTAATAAAAAAGGTGAATTATTACTGCAACAAAGAGCAGCTCATAAATACCATTCACCTTTATTATGGACAAACACTTGTTGTTCACATCAAAGAGAAGGTGAAAATAATATTGAGGCAGGAAAAAGAAGACTACAAGAAGAAATGGGGTTTTCTACTGAGCTTAAAGAAGTATTTTCGTTCATATACAAAGCACCTTTTGATAATGGTTTAACAGAACATGAATTAGATCATGTAATGATTGGTTATTTTGATGGTGAACCAAACATAAATAAAGATGAAGTAGAAAGTTACAAGTGGATGTTGTTAGAAGATGTAAAAAAGGATATAGAGAATAACCCAGATATTTATACAGCTTGGTTTAAAATAATTTTTAAAGAATCATACAATAAACTCAAGAATGCCTAAAGTTACTGTTCATAGAAAAGCACATTTTAATGCAGCGCATAGATTGTACAGAAAAGATTGGAGTGATGAAAAAAACTTCGATGTTTTTAGTAAATGTAGTAACCCTAATTTTCATGGACATAATTACGAATTAATAGTTTCTTTAACAGGAGAAATTAGCAAAGAAACTGGCTATGTTTATGATTTAGGAAAGTTAAAAGATTTAATTAAATCTGAAGTAGAAGATGCTTTTGATCATAAAAACTTAAATATAGACGTTAAAGAGTTTAAAGACTTAAATCCAACAGCAGAAAACATAAGTGTTGTTATTTATAATAAACTAAAAAAACATTTACCTAAAGATTTAGAGTTAGAAATTACTCTTTATGAAACTCCAAGAAATTTTGTAAGTTATTCTGGAGATTAACTACTTCTTTTCATATTTATTTTCAAAGAAACCAGTAGCGTATTTAAAGTAATTGTAATTATAATAATTCATACCCTCAAAATTTAAATGTTCTTTTAAGGTAATATTATCTTTTTCTAATTGATCCCAAAATAATCGTTCAACTTCATGGAAATCGTGTTTTCTGTAATATATACCTAAGAAATCCATTTCTGAAGAGTATAAAATAGATACTTTAACCTCAGACTTCAATTTATCTAAAATTGTCAATCATTTTTTAACATAATAAAACAAATCATTTGGGTCTCTTACATAATCATGAATTAATAAACGATCTACATCTTTCACGATTTCTTTTATTTCTTCTTCTTTAAAAAAACCAATGTAAGCTTCAAATTCAACTTTACTATCTAATTCAGAAGTAAGAATTTTCATGATCTTAAGATTATTCAAAAAATACTTAAAAGATCCATCTCTATTGCATTTAAGTTGGGCGTTTTTTAAGTAATTGTCACAATAATATTCCATTGATTTTGGACTATTGTTCCAATATTCGTATTCTAAATTATAAATATCAAAACGTTCTAAAGGGTCTTTTCTAGATACTTTATAAGGGTGAATAGCTTTTATAAAAAAACCACCACTTTCTCCAGAAGCAGATATTTTACTAACACCATATTTTTTCTAGATTCATTATAAGCATGATTTTGACAAATTAAATCTATTGAAATTTTAAAGGTAAATTTGTATAAGATTCTTTAATTTGCGAAAAATTTAAATCATGTTTTTAAACCAATTTTTACGCTTTGAGCCCATTCTAAAGGAAAAAATATGGGGTGGTGAAAAGTTAGTTCAGCTTTTACATAAAAAGTCTGAAAAAAAAAATATTGGTGAAAGTTGGGAAATTTCTGATGTAGAAGAGGATACTTCAATTGTAATTAACGGTAATCTAAAAGGAAGAAGTCTTAAATCTTTAATGAATGAGTTTAATTCTCAATTAATAGGGAAAGAGAATTACAAGAATTTTGGTGAAAAATTTCCTTTACTTATAAAGTTTATTGATGCTAAAGAGAAATTAAGCATACAATTGCATCCAAATGATGAACTAGCAAAAAAGCGTCATAATTCATTTGGTAAAACAGAAATGTGGTATGTAATGCAAGCAGATAAAAATGCTAATTTAATTGTAGGCTTTCAAAAAGATGTAACTCAAAAAGAGTATTTGAATCACCTTAAGAATAAAACATTAACAGATATTTTAAATATAGATAAAGTAAACAAGGGTGATGTTTACTTTATTCCAGCAGGAAGAGTACATACTATTGGAGCAGGAGTTATGTTAGCAGAAATTCAGCAGACATCAGATATTACATACAGAGTTTACGATTGGGATAGACCAAATGAAGATGGAACTTATAGAGAATTACATATAGAAGAAGCATTAGATGCAATAGATTATAAAGCATTAAATGAATATAAAACTAAATACAAATTAAAAGAGAATCATTCGTCTAAAGTTGTTTCTTGTCCGTATTTCACAACTAATATTTTACCAATTAAAGGTGAAGTTTCCGTAGATCATTCTCATATAGATTCTTTTGTTATTTATATGAGTGTTGAGGGAAGTGCAGAGTTTATTTACAATAATGAGAGTGAAAATTTACAAATAGGAGAAACTATTTTAGTACCGGCTTGTATAAAAAACTTTACTATAAAATCAACCACTAATTCTAAATTATTAGAAGTGTATATAAATTAATTATAATGAAGATCATTGCCATGATTCCTGCACGCTACAGTGCATCACGTTTTCCGGGTAAATTAATGAAAGATTTAGCAGGTAAACCTGTTATTTTAAGAACTTATGAAGCTGCATTAAAAACTAAATTATTTGATGAAGTATATGTTGTAACTGATTCTGAAATCATTTTTGAAGTTATTAAAAATGCTGATGGAAAAGTAATCATGAGCAAAAAAGAACATGAATGTGGTTCAGATAGAATAGCAGAAGCAGTGCAAAACTTAGATGTAGATATTGTAGTTAATGTGCAAGGTGATGAGCCTTTTATAGATAAAGAGTCATTAACCAAACTAATACAGGTTTTTAAAGAGGATATTCAAAATGAAATTGATTTAGCTTCATTAAAAGTAGAAATTACACATAAAGAAGATATTGAAAATCCTAATAATGTTAAGGTAGTTACAGATGTTAATAATTTGGCTATTTACTTTTCTAGAAGTGTAATACCATATCATAGAGATAAAGATATAAAGGTAAAATATTACAAACACAAAGGTGTTTATGCTTTTAGAAAACAAGCTCTACAAGATTTTTATCAGACACCAGTTACACCTCTGGAAGCAGCTGAAAAAATAGAAGCAATTAGATATCAAGAACTAGGTAAGAAAATTATGATGGTAGAAACATCTATAGAATCTATTGGAATAGATACACCTGAAGATTTAGAAAAAGCAATTAAAGTATTTAAAAATGAATAAAAATATTAAAGTAATTGCTTTTGATGCAGATGATACACTTTGGGTTAATGAAACCTATTTTAGAGATGCTGAATTAGAATTTGCAAAACTTCTAGCTAAATATGAAACCGCAAATAAAATAGATCAGGAACTTTTTAAGAAAGAAATAGAAAACCTTAAGTTTTATGGTTATGGTGTTAAAGGCTTTGTGCTATCTATGATAGAATGTGCTTTAGAATTATCTAACTATCAAATTGGTCAAAAAACAATTCAAACTATTTTACAAATTGGTAAAGATATGCTCGAAAAACCAATTGAACTGTTAGATGGAGTAGAAGAAGTGTTAATTAAACTTCACAAAAAGTATAAACTTATAGTTGCTACAAAGGGAGATTTATTAGATCAAGAACGAAAGCTAGAAAAATCTAATTTGCTTAAGTATTTTCATCATATAGAAGTAATGAGCGATAAAAATGAGAAAGATTATCAAAAGTTAATAGGTCATTTAGATATAGAACCATCAGAACTATTAATGGTTGGTAACTCTTTAAAGTCAGACGTTTTACCACTTGTAAATATTGGTGCTCATGCTGTACATATTCCTTTTCATACAACATGGATTCACGAACAAGTTTCAGAAGAAGAAACCAATAATTTTGAGTATAAAACAATAACAAATATAAACCAGTTACTTAGTATTATTTAAAAATAATAAAGTAACTTTGCCGCGTAAAATCGATGAATTATGGCAAGTATTAAAAACTTAAAAAAAGACATTAATTATGTAATGGGCGATGTTATAGATTATGCATTAACTGTTGCTCACATGAATAATGAACCAAAGAAAGCAGAACCAATTATAGACGAAGCAATTGAAGTATTCGATGAATTAATTGCTAGTGTTAATGCAAAAAATGTTGACAATAAAAATCAACACTTTAAGCAAATAAAATCTGATCTAGAAACTAAAGCTAATGCGCTTATAGATAAGGTTAGCAAATTTTAAGATTAACAGTTTTTAAACAAAATTTTAAGACTAACATTTTTATAAAATGTTGGTTTTTTATTAAATTTGAAAGTAATAATATTCGTTCTTTTACGTTTAACAATTAATTAATCATTTTAATATGGCTAGAGCAATGTTTGAGTACACTAAGACTGTACTTATGAAAGTAAGTTTTAATTCAGAATTGTTTTGCAAAGAGCTTGAAAAAGCATTAAAAAGATTATTACCATACGAAATTAAAGAATTAACCATTTGGTTAAAACAATTTACAGCAAACAAGCCTGAATTATATGTTTGTATGAGCTTAATAAAAACATAAAAAAAGGAAGCTATTTAGCTTCCTTTTTTTATTTTCTTCCTTTTCTATACTTTCGCATTAATTGTCTAGCAAATTCCCTTTCAGCTATTTGAAGTTTCATTATTTTCTTGTAAGAAATAATCTTACTTACGTTATCTACAAAGTCTTGTTCAGCTTGGTAAATAGCTTTATCATTTTTAAGCTTTAATTCTATTAAATGTTTAGCATCTGTATTCTTTATACTATCAATGCTTCCTCTACTACTTACTAGTTTTCGAATTTCATTTCTACTACTGTTTCTTAAATCTCTTTGTTTATCATAATAAATATTATACAAAGGCCAAAATTTTTCTGCTTCTTTGGCTGTAAGGCTTAATTGCTCTGTTAAGTAAGCAACTTTAAGTGTTTTAATTTTTTCTCTACTCTCTTTATTCATTTGAGAATAAGATGATAAAACAAACACTGTGTTTAAAATAAAAAATAAAAATTTTATTTTCATACGTATTAATTTAAATCATTTAAAATTGAAGAATTATCAATTGAGTTCATATATTCTTCAATATTTTCATCTTGAATGTTAGTTAACGTAAATTCATTTTCATATTTAATTTCATTTTCTAAAACTAAAGCAAGGTCTGTATAGTTTATTTCTGATGTATTATACCAGTACTCAAGATCTTGATTATTCAAAGAATCGAAAGTTAAGTTGCTTGTAGATTTAAAATTAAAAGTGTTTAGTGCTAAAAACACCAAAACTGATGCAGCAGCAGCAAAAGGAACAATTTTTAAAACTTTATTTTTTAAAGTAATAACTTTAGTTTCTTTTTTAGTAGTAAAACCTACTTTAGCTACAATTGAATTTTCTAATGAATCTAGATATTCTTCTGGAATTTTATAGCCAGATGATTTAGGAAATTGTTGTTCAGCTAACTTTGCAAAAAAATTATTTTCAACAGAATCTAAATAATTTTTAGGCATGCTAAAACCAGAAGTTTTACGTACTTCATCATTTAAAAATTGCTCAATATTTTTAGAATCTTTTTTCATCAATTCTTAGACATTTTTTTTTACAAAAGGTTTAATGAGATTCATTTTTTATAAAATTTTCTATTTTTTTTACTGCATGAAAGTATGAAGCTTTAAGTGCACCAACAGATGTATCTAATATTTCTGAAATTTCTTCATATTTTAATTCATCAAAATACTTCATATTAAAAACCAACTGTTGTTTTTGTGGTAATGTAGCAATGGCTTTTTGTAAAATAATTTGAATTTCATTACCAGAGAAAAAATCATCGCTTTCTAGTGTATTTGCCATACTTTGTTGATAATCAGAAATATCTAAATTTCTCTCTTTTGCTCTTTTATTTATAAAGGTTATAGATTCGTTGGTAGCTATTCTATACATCCAAGAATAGAGTTTACTTTCTTCATTAAATTTATTGATATTATTAAAAATTTTAATGAATGTATTTTGTAAAACATCATCAGCATCATCATGAGAAACCACAATTTTACGTATATGCCAATACAAACGTTCTTTGTATAGACGTATTAACTCTCTAAAGGCTATTTCTTTAGAGTTCGTATTTTTTAATTGTGATACTAATGTTGCTTCTGCTATCAAAAATATATTTCTTGTTAGACAGAAAATTATAAAAAAGGTTTAATAAAAGAGCAAAAAATTAAGCTTTTTTGAAATTTGATTTAATATAACCAAACAATCTCTTTTGTTTTATGGTTTCTGCAATACCTTCTGGTAACATTTCTTCCCAGCCGTTTTCACCATTTCTAATCATCTTTAATACTTTACGTGAAAAGATGTCTAAGATGTCTTTATCGAAATTTTCAATATCTAAAAGTCTACCATTGTTTTTAAAGAACTTGTATAGTTCTTTCATTCTTGGGTGTACTTTTAAATTTTCACTGTTTATATACTCATCAGACTCTTGGTCATGATAAGGATACATGAAGACTTTTAAATCTCTGTAGAATAATTTTCCAAATGCTTCTAGAATTCCACCACTTAAATCTCTGTAATACTTTTCATCAAAGATTTGTATTAAGTTGTAAACTCCCATCGCAAGCGCCATTCTTTCTTTAGTAAATTCACTAAAATATTCTACAAGCTTAAAGTATTGTTGGAAATTGGTTATCATTACATTTTGTCCTAAAGAACAAAGTAATTCAGCTCTGTCTAAAAAGTCTCTTTCATTAATTTTACCTTCTGCAGATAAGTTACTTAATGTAATTTCAAATATTATTTGAGTCTTATTTTCGTCTACTTTATTTTCTTTAAAAAACATTTCTTTAGATTGCTCAAACATATCCATATTTACCTTTGTAACAGGTCTAAAACTACCTCTTAAAGCTAATATGTTTTTTTTGTAGAGAACTTGAGCTGGTAGTAAATTATTACCATCTGGACCAAACATTACAGCATTTGTCATACCATTTCTTAGTAGTTGTAGGCTCATTAATCTGTTATCAACATACATAAATCTTGGACCAGAGAAATTAATCATATCAATTTCTAATTGATGGTTTCCTAAATTGTGATAAAAAGATTTTACCAATTCTTTAGGGTTGTCGTTTAAATAGAAAGCACCATAAATTAAATTAACACCAAGAACTCCTAAAGTTTCTTGTTGAAGTCTAGCGTCTGTTTCTTTAAAACGTAAATGCAGTACAATTTCATTATAATCTTCTAATGGATCTAATTGAAATCGAATTCCTACCCAACCATGGCCTTTAAATTTTCTAGCAAAGTCAATGGTAGTAACTGTATTCGCATAACTAAAGAATAATTTATCTGGATGTTTTTCTCTGCTAAGTCTTTCTTCAATTAAATCTATTTCATGAGATAACATTTTTTTTAAACGAGACTCAGTAACGTAACGTCTGTCATCTTCAATACCATAAATAGCATCAGAAAAATCTTTATCATAAGCACTCATTGCTTTTGCAATGGTACCAGAAGCACCACCAGATCTAAAAAAATTTCTAGCTGTTTCTTGACCTGCACCTATTTCTGCAAAAGTTCCATAAATATCAGTATTTAAGTTAATTCGTAATGCTTTGCTTTTTGTACTAGGTGCGCTGCTAATTTTTTGATCTCCTTTTAAAGAAATAGCCATTTTGTAGAAATTAATTTTTGTAAAACAAAGGTACTAAATTACAGTGCTATCAGCCAATATTTATTATATTTTTGTTGGTATGAATTACAATAAAAAGCGCTTAACAATTACTTTTTTAGGAACAGGTACTTCTCAAGGTATTCCAATGATTGCTAGTAAAGATCCAGTTTGTTTATCTACAGATGAAAAAGACAAAAGATTACGTTCTTCTATTTTAGTTTCTTGGGATAATTATAATTATGTAGTTGATTGTGGACCAGATTTTAGGCAGCAAATGTTGCGTGAAAAAGTAGATTTGATTAATGGAGTTTTATTTACTCATGAACACGCAGATCATACTGCTGGTTTAGATGATTTAAGACCTTATTGTTATCAAATTGGTGAAATGCCTATTTATTTAAATAAAAGAACTTTAAAAAGTCTAGAACAGCGTTTTGAGTACATTTTCAGTAAAGAAAATAGGTATCCAGGGGCACCAAGTGTTTTGCCAAAATTAATAGATAACAATAATTTTTTTATTGAAAATATAGAAGTTACTCCAATAGAAGTCATGCATGGAAAATTACCAGTAACAGGATACAGAATTCAAGATTTTGCATACTTAACAGATGTAAAGCAAGTTTTTGATATGGAAAAAGAAAAATTAAAAAATTTGAAAGTATTAGTTGTAAATGCTCTAAGAATAGAATCGCATCCAACTCACTTCAACTTAAATGAAGCTTTAGATTTTGTTAAGGAATTACAACCCCAAAAAGCTTACTTTACCCACATAAGTCATAAACTTGGTTTTCATGAGAAAATTTCTCAAAAATTGCCTAAAAATATATTTTTGGCTTATGATGGTTTAAAAATTGTTGTTTAGATTTTTCTAATAATGATTTTAGTGTATATTTGTTTGCAAACCTATTTGTTGTATGATATTTTTAATTAAATATCAAAATAGAAATTAACCAAATTACATTTATCAAAAATCCTCCTAAAGATTTATAATCACAAAATAAATTAAGTTGATTTGTCAGATAAAATAAATATCTTAGGTAAAATATTTTGAGAAAAAGGATGAATATATCTGAAAATGATAGACTTAATAGGTTAAATGAATATTCTTTATTAAGGATTGATTGATAATAGATTACATAAAGGAGTAGGTTTATCTATTGTAAAACGCTTGGTTGAAGAAATGAAAGGGACTATTAATGTAGATAGTTTTGTTAACTATGGAACAACTATAACTGTAAATATTCCTTTTAAAATTCACAAAAAATCTGCAAATGATGAGGAGTTAAGTAGTGAAGAAAGTGGCTATAAATCTATACAGGGAAAGAAGATTTTGGTAGCAGACGATAATTTCTTAAACCTTACTATTGTGTCACACATATTAACCAAAGAAAAAGCCGATTTTAAAATGGTTAAGAATGGAGTAGAGGCTCTAGAGGCATTAGAAAATGATTCGTATGATATGGTTTTGTTAGATATTAATATGCCTAATTTATCTGGTGAAGAACTCATTAAAAGAAAAAAAGAACTTAATGAAGCTAATGCTAACACTCCTTTTTTAGCTATGACAGCTAATAACTCTCAAGAAGATATTGCAGGATATAAAAACATTGGTTTTGAAGATGTTATTCCTAAACCATTTACCACAGTTCAATTTGTAGAAATTGTAAAAAATCACATCTAAAAGTATTCTATAAAAGTTTATACAATTAATATATTTGTACTTTACTTATTAGAGATGAGATATGTATTGTTTTTACTACTTTTTACTCCAACAATTATTTGGTGTCAATTAAATGAAAGCGATACTCTAAACTTTAAAGCAAGACTTTCATTAACTGGTTTTTTACAACGTGGTAATGTTGAAACTTTAATTTTTAGAGCGTCTTCAGATGTTAGTTTTAAGCCTTTCAATAATGCAGTTTTTAAAACAAAGAACTCTTATGTTTATCAAGAATTTGGTAAAGTTAAAGCGGATGAAGATATTTTGAGTTTAAATTTTCTTTATTTAAATCCACAAAAGAAAATATACCCCTTAATTTTAGGTTTTATAAGTACAAATTATAGAAGAGAAATTGATTTACGTTATTTATTTGGGGCTGGTGTTACATTTAATTTATTAAAAAGTAGTAAAAAAGATTGGTTAAAAGTTTCACTAACTACAGAGTATGAAAACACTAACTTTAAGCAAACAAATTTTAATCTAACAAATTATAATGGAGACCCAACTATTAACACAATGCGTGGTACAATTTGGGTTAATGGAAAATATACTTTATTTAAGGGTAAACTTATTTTAACACATGAAAGCTATTTTCAGCCATCTTTAGAGCAAAGTGATAATTATAGATGGCAAGCAGATATAAACCTAGAATTACCTATTTGGAAGTTTTTAAACTTTAAAATTAATTACTTACATACATTTGAAAGTATCGTAATTGCTGGTCAAAAAGAAGTGGATAAGTTTTTAACTTTTGGTTTAACGTTAAAAAACTTTTAATTAAAGTCTTTCTTCAATCCAGCTTTTAAGGCTATAAAAGTTTTGTGGTGCAACTCCATGCCCAACAGGATATTCAAAATAAACATTTTTTAACCCTAATTCATCTAAAAAGGGTTTTGAATTTCTAGCCCATTCAATAGGTAAAACTTGATCTACAGTACCATGAGAGGTATAGTATTCTGTAACTATGTTTTTTGGTAATTCTTTTGGTAACAACTCTTTATTAATATACCCACTTAATGCTAGAATGTAATTTGCTTTATTTGGGTGATTGAAACTTAAAGCATAGCTTAAAATTGCACCTTGACTAAAACCTAACAAAAAGATTTTATCTGGATTGGTATTATATTTTACTTTAATTTCATCTATAAAAGAAGCAATTTTAGTTATTGAAGACCTTGCTTGATCTAAATCTGAAAATTTACCATTTACATCATCAAAATTAATTGCATACCAGGCATAACCACCAAATCCCATAGAATATGGTGCCTGAGCACTTATAATTAAGAGTTCATCTGGTAATTCTTCTGCAAATGAAAACAAGTCTTGTTCATTACTTCCATATCCATGAAGAAGAATTAATAAAGGTGGATTCGAAATTTCTTTTTTAGGTTTTCTAACCAAATAATGTAAACTCATAAATTTTTAATGGTTTAAGAATTGTTTGGTTTATGTGTTTAGAATAAGTTGATTATTAGCAAAAACACCATAAACTTCTCCTTTAATTTTTTTATTGATAAAAGGGCTATTTTTTGAGGTAGATTTAATATCATCTAAAGTAAATACACCCTCAACATCAGGATTAAAAAGAGATAAATCAGCAGCATTACCTTCAGTTATATTTTGGTTTTTTACACCAAAAACATCTCTTGGCTTATTGGTTAGTAATGGTATAATGTCTTCTAAATCTAAAACTGAGTTTAATACACCAAAAGCAGATTCTAATCCAATTACACCATCTTTAGCTTCACTAAATTCAACCTTTTTATGTTCTACATCTATTGGGTTATGATCTGAGGTAATACTATCTATAATGCCATTTTTAACAGCCTTTCTTAGAGCTTTTACATCTGTTAAACTCCTTAAAGGTGGAGTTGTTTTAAAGTTGCTATCAAAGCCATGTAACTCATCATCTGTTAAACTTAAATGATGCACTGCAACACTACAAGTAACTTTCAGTCCTTTTTTCTTGGCTTCTTTTATTAAATCAACAGATTTTGCAGTTGAAATTGTTGGTATATGTAACTTACCACCAGTATATTCTAGTAAATATAAATCTCTAGCAATTTGTATGTGTTCTGCAAGTGCTGGTATTCCTTTTAAACCTAATTTGGTGCTGTTTATTCCTTCATTTACTATTCCTGGTCCAGCTATTTTATTGTTTTTTGGAAAACTCAAGACAAGCCCATTAAAGTTTTGAGCGTATTGCAAGGCAATTTTCATTAAGTTGTCGTTCTCAATTGGTAAGTTATAATCACCAAACGCTATAGCACCAGATTGCTGCATATCAAACAGTTCAGCAATATCTAATCCTTTGCTTCCTTGAGTTAGAGCTCCTAAGGGATATAGTTTTGTTGCGGCATTATTTGCTTTATTTATCAAAAATTCTATATCAGACTTTGAGTCTATAATTGGATTGGTGTTGGCGTTAATTGCTACAGCAGTAAATCCACTTTTAGCAGCAACATTTAAACCATTTTTAATTGTTTCTCTTTCTTCAAAACCTGGTTCA
>JABXIJ010000051.1 GCA_013373105.1 Flavobacteriaceae bacterium
ACCCGCGACCCTCACCTTGGCAAGGTGATGCTCTACCCCTGAGCTACTTTCGCAGTCTGTATAAGAGCATTAAGCTTTTGTTTAATTTTGCTCCCCCTCTTGGGCTCGAACCAAGGACCCTCTGATTAACAGTCAGATGCTCTAACCAACTGAGTACCTTACTATACTTGACTTTCAAAGACTTTTAAAAGTTTAATCTGTCAAAAGTCTGTCAAAATGAAGGTAAATTATCCAAAAGTAAAGCAAGATTCTAAGAATCGAGTGTATGTTGATTTCACACAAAATGGTAAACGTTATCGTATTTTCAATGGTAAGCGAATTAACCATTCCATTTCTCCAAATTCATTCCCAGTCGAACAACGTTTAGAGATGGGTAATCTATTAGCTGCTGAGGTTTATAAGTTCCTTAACAGTGGTAAAAGCATTGAATTATTTCAAAAGTCTAAACTCATTAAACCAAATATGAGTGATAAAGACTATCTAAGAGCTGCCTTAGACATTAAACTTAGAGGTAATTATTCTGATAAGTATAAATCAATGTTAGATTATGTATTTGGTTTATTGGATAAGTCAATTGTAGGCAATTCTGTTAATTTAAATCAACTCAATCAATTACTTAATAATTATTCTTCTGAGGTGTCTTATAACACCATTAGAAGGCATTTAACAGTCTTATTTAATGAAGCTGAACGTTTAGGTATGAAGACTAATCCAATGCCTAAAATCAAGTCAAAAAAGACCAAAGCTAAACTTCATAAACCCTTTAAAAACATTACTGAAATATTAGATGAGGTCAAGGAGTTTAATGCCAATCTTCATTTATGTTGTCTTTTAACTTATGGCTGCCTTTTAAGACCTCATAGAGAGGTAAGAGAGTTAACTTGGAATGATTTCTCTGATGATTTATCATTTATAAATCTTAGCGGAAATAGAAATAAATCTGGAAAGAATAGAATTGTACCAGTACCAAGTTTTATAAAACCTCACCTTATTGTTGGCAACCCTAATGATAACATTTTTAGTAATTCAGAAAAACCACTAAATAAAGACTATTTTAAAACTCTATGGAGTAGATTTAAGAAGGTTAGTAAGACATTAGAACCTTACCAGACTTTATACTCTTTTAGACATTCAGGAGCAATAGATGTATTCAACCGAACAGGCTCTATAACCAAGCTACAGAAAGCTATGGGGCATTCATCTATAAATGTAAGTTTAACCTACTTAAGGGGTTTAGAAATAGCTGAATTAAAAGAGGAGGATATGCCTATGGTTAGTTTTTAAAATAGTTGGCTTAAGTGTTATTAAAAAGACTGACAAACCCTCCTTTATTAATAGATACAATTTATATTCATTCTATTAAATCTTCATCTCCATAAAAAACGCAAATCCTTCTATGTTAACTTTAGTTAATACTTGGGATTTATTTAAGTTTGATCCTCTAAAATACCTAATTCCTCCAGCAAATTTTGAATTAATTATATATTTTCCACCTATATGAAATCCAAGTTCTGTATTATTAACAAATTCTTTAATATTTTCTGATCCTTTTTCACCTTCTTCTTCATAATCTGAAGTTGCAGAAAGTGTTATACCGAAAGATAAACCTGCTTCAAGAAAAATATTATCAGTAGCTTTATAACCAACCATTACTGGCACTTCTAAAAACGTGAATTTATCTTTTGTATAATATGTTTCTATTTCACCATCAAAAGACTCATAATTCTCTACTGTTTCACCACCTTTGAAATTAAATCCTATTCCTGGTTTTAGATATAATTTATCTGTTAAATCCTTTGTACCAAATAAGAATATTCCTGGTCTAGCAATAAAATTAACTTCATCTTCTGCATCAAAAACCGTTCCTCTTAATACAGATAAATTCATTGCAGCCTGAACACCAATTTCAAACCCTTTAAATGTAGTCTGAGCATTAATATTGAAAGCCAGTAATGCAATTGTAATTGTTAAAATTTTTTTCATTTTTATTAAAATTTAGTTATCAAATAAAATTATTAAAAATTATTAAAAAAAAAAAATTAGTAACTATACTATACATTTATTTCTTAAACTACAGATATTCAGTAATAATATAATTGATAATATTAGTAATTATAATTTTATTTATTATAATCTTCACAACATTACTAAATATTTCGTTCGTTTATTTTTGGGAAAACTCACTTCATATTTAGTTTAAAACTAACCAATATAATATATTAAATAAGATATATTACTAAGAATTACTTTCGTATCTTAGTTATCTATCTTATCATATGTGGTGCAGTTTTGAAAACACTTTATACAATTAATCATTTTTCTGAATTATTATCTAACTCTTATCAGTATAATAACCAATCAACAGAGTCTAAAAGGCTTTTATTATTGGATAGATGTAATTGGCTAATAACAGCTATCGTTAGCGTTAATTTAAATCGAAACGAACCTATTGAAGAATACGTGAATTTACATTCAAGTATCCTAAAAAAATACCTAACTAATAGAAATTACAAGGATATTATAAATTGTTTGTATGGCTTAGGAATAATTTATCCTAATGAAGGCTATTCGACCGATAGATTCTCAAAATCCTTCCGATTGACTCAAAAAGCAATCAAATATGGTATTACAAATACTATTATTTACACCGATAAATTTAAGCGCCAGCTGGAGAGAATTAATAAAGAACGAGTAGAAAAGGTTTTATCAAATCCACTCTTATGTAAAATTGCAACTAATACTATTAAGTTAAAAGTTGTAGAGATTGAAGCATTTGTAGAAGACGCATACTATGACCCATTAGATTATATCGAAAAAGATAAATATGATGCTATGACTGATGATGAGTTGGAAAAGTTTTTTGAGGAACTTGAACTTAGACTTTCAAAAGATAAAGACCATCAATTTAAAGTGAGGAGATACAAAGAGTACTACAGGGGTTTTCAAAGTTTAAACAATACCAAAGACCCTAAGAAACTATTAGAACTCTATGTTAACTATATTCCTTCTATAGCTAAATCAGGAAGAGTTTCTCACACTTTCGCATCTATGCCTAAACAAGTTAGAAAGTGTCTTAGAACAAAATCTAATGAACTTATATGGGAGGTTGATATGAGTTCTGCTCAACCATCAATAATCTTCTTAGAATGGCTTAAATACGCTAAGTCAAATTGGAATGAAAAGTTTAAAAACGAATATGATTTATGCTTAAAACTACTTTTAAGTGGAAGTATTTACAAATATGTTCAAGAAAATTCTGAATACTTTAATGAGATTGGAGATTATGCTAGACTAAAAAAAGAAATACTTACAGTAATTAATGCAGAGAATAAACCAACAAAAGGTAATCTTGCTCTTCAAAAGTTATTTCCGAATGTATTTATATGGATTAATAATATTAAAAAGATTGACCATAGAAGAGTCAGTCATATAGGACAAAGAGCTGAGGCTAATATTTTCTTGAGACTTATAAAGAAATACCTGATGACAAATTTGCCTTAATAATTCACGACTGTATTTTGACAACTGAGGAGAATGTAAAATTTGTTAAAAACTTATTAATAGATAAAGTAAGAGATTTATATCCTAATGTTATTCTAAAAGACTTTAATTTAGACAAACTGTTTAAAGAAGAATTAGTTTCTATTCCAGATGATGAATTAATGGAGAATAAATTATTAAAATTATATCCAAAGAGTTGGCTAAATGAATCCTGATTTTCCAAATTTATAGTAATATCTGCCAAATGTCTGCCAAAAAAATGTGTAACTTTGAGAAGTTCTTTGAAAGTATAATTATAGTATGCGTTCTTTTCAGAAGAGGTTTAAACAAAAAAACCTCCAACAATAAAGTTGAAGGCTTTTGTACTGAAGGCGGGACTTGAACCCGCACGA
>JABXIJ010000005.1 GCA_013373105.1 Flavobacteriaceae bacterium
CCTTTTATTTCAATACTATCAATTTTTCTTTTGGCTATTCTATATTTAAAATTTTCGACATTTTTTTTGTCTTTTTTTTTAATTTGTTTGTCAGCTAATTCTTTAAAAGCTTTTGCAAATTTGGCACCAATTTTATCTCCTTTTTGTAAGATTTCATCTTTTTTATCAAAATCAACAACACTATAATCATACACATCTGGATGTATATAAAAATCTAAAAGCTTTTTTTCTTCGTTACTTTTATTATAGGTTTGGTAACTAACAATTTGATTTAAAATAGCTATAACAGAAGTTAAGTTTTCTTTCTTTTTTAAATTTCCTTGAACATCAACTCCTATAATAATGTCCATTCCTTTACTTTTCATAATCGATATTGGAAAATTATTGGTAATACCACCATCAACTAATAACTTACCATCAACTTCTACAGGATCTAACAAAGTAGGAAAAGAACCACTTGCTCTTATAGCTAAAGGCAAAGAACCTTTTTCAAGTAAAATTTCGCTTCCTGTTTCAACATCTGTACCAATACAGAAAAAAGGTATTGGTAGCTTAGAAAAATCATTTATTTCTTCTGTAGAATCTAATAATTCATAAAATAGACTCAGCACACTTTGACCCTTAGAGACACTTTTAGGAATACCAATTTTACCTTTTGTTACAGGTAATGTTATGCTTGTTTTCTCTTCGTATTCTTTTTCAAAAAAAGGAGAGGCTTTTCTAGGAAATTTATCTCTAAGTGTATCTGTAAAGTTAATTTCTTTTATGAGTTTTTCAATTTCTAAAGCTGTATAACCAGAAGCATACAAACCTCCAATAATTGCCCCCATGCTTGTACCTGCTATGTAATCTATTTGTAAACCTGCCTTGTCTATTTCTTTTAAAACACCAACATGTGCAAACCCTTTTGCGCCTCCACCACTTAGCACCAAACCAATTTTTGGATGTTTTTCTTGACTAAAATTTATACCAGCATAAAGTAATAAGCATAAGAGGATTTTCTTTTTCATTTTTTGTTTGAGTGATAGTAATTATAAATTTGTTGCGCCTTAGAATTTCCAACAACCTCTTCTAACTCTTTTAAAGAAGCATTTTTAACTCTTTTAACTGATTTAAATTTACGTAATAAAGTTGTAATGGTTTGCTTTCCAATGTTATGAATTTGTTGTAATTCACTTTGTATAGCACTTTTACTTCGTTTATTTCTATGAAAAGTTATACCAAACCTATGTGCTTCATTTCTTAAATGCTGAATAATTTTTAGTGTTTCTGATTTTTTATCTAAATACAAAGGCACTTTATCTCCTGGGTAATAAATCTCTTCTAAACGTTTTGCAATTCCAATTATGGCTATTTTACCTCGTAAACCTAAAAGATCTAAACTTTTTAAAGCAGAAGATAATTGGCCTTTACCACCATCTATAACAATTAACTGAGGCAAAGATTCACCTTCAGAAAGTAATCTTTTGTATCTTCTATACACAACTTCTTCCATAGAAGCAAAATCATCTGGACCTTCAACTGTTTTAATATTAAAATATCTGTATTCTTTTTTACTTGGTTTTCCATCTTTAAAAACAACACAAGCAGCAACAGGGTTAGTTCCTTGTATGTTAGAATTATCGAAACATTCTATGTGTCTGGGTTCTTGAGAAAGTCTTAAATCTGCTTTCATCTGAGCCATAATTCTTTTTACATGCCTATCAGGGTCTACAATTTTTATTTGTTTAAATTGTTCTTGTCTGTAATATTTTGCATTTCTTTCAGAGAGTTCTACAATACGTTTTTTGTCGCCTAATTTTGGTATTGTTACTTTTATATCTTCTCCAACACCAACCTTAAATGGCACATAAACTTCAGGTGATGTAGAATTAAAACGTTGTCTTATTTCAACAATAAATAACTCTAATAACTCTCTATTGGTCTCATCTAATTTCTTTTTAATTTCTGTTGTATGCGACTGAATAATTGAGCCATTAGACAATTTTAAAAAGTTTGCATAAGCATGTGTTTCATCAGAAATAATAGAAAATACATCTACATTATTAATTGTTGGATTAACTACGGTACTTTTTGCTTGGTAATTGTTTAGTCTTTCTAATTTCTCTTTAATTTTTTGAGCCTTTTCGAATTGCATATTTTCTGCATAAGAAAACATTTGCTTATTAAGCCTGTTTAAGCTTTCTTTAAAATTACCTTTTATAATATTTTTAATCTCTTTAATATCAGCATTATAGCTATCTTCTTTTTGAAGTCCTTCACAAGGACCTAAACAATTACCTAAATGATATTCTAAGCATACCTTAAACTTACCTGCATTAATTTTCTCTTGACTTAAATCGTACTTACAAGTTCTTAGGGTATATAGTTCTTTTATTAAATCTAGTAGTGCTTTTACAGTTTTTACTGAAGTGTAAGGCCCAAAATATTCAGAGCCATCTTTAATAACTCTCCTTGTCATAAAAACTCTAGGAAATCGCTCTTTTTTAATACAAATCCAAGGATAGCTTTTATCGTCTTTTAATAGTACATTATACTTGGGTTTGTATTTTTTAATTAGATTATTTTCTAATAAAAATGCATCTGTTTCAGTTTTTACAACTATGTGTTTTATAGCAACAATATTTTTTACTAAAACTCTAGTTTTACCAGAATCGTGATTTTTAGTAAAATACGAAGAGACTCTTTTTTTTATGTTTTTTGCTTTACCAACATAAATAATAATATCATTTTTATCTAAATATTGATAAACTCCTGGTGATTCTGGAAGTGTTTTGAGTTGTAAAGCTAAATCATCAGTCATACTCAAAAATACATTTTTTACAAATGTTTTAATCTATAAATTCATTTAAAAATTTGGTTTCTGTATTGTTTATAATTTGCCAACCATACACAGCAGATAGTTGATAAATCTTAGAGACCTCTTCAAAAAAACGATTTTTAGCTTCCTTTTTTAAATTAGTTAACTCAACAGTATTTTAATTTTTTCAATACTCTTTCTATTAATCGCATTCAATTCTTCTTTTGAAAAGGTATTAAACTGACTTTGTTGTAAATCGAAATATTTTACCTCTGGAGAAATACTAATTTCTTCTTGAGGTACTTTATTAATAATAATTTTTTGTGCAACAGAATCTATTTGAATATCGAGTTTAGACAAGTCGTAACCAACTTCAACTTTAGCATTTACAGTAACAATTGCTTTTTTATTGAACGATAAAACATCGTAAAAGTATTTCTTAGAATCTTCGTAGTTATATACTTCAGAAAAACTTGCTGATGACACTACAAGTTTACTCATATTTTGAATAGCATTCACTACAACTTCTAGCTCAACTTTTTGATGTGATTTATTGTCTTTTTGATACCAAAATTTGGCAATAAAAAAACCAATTAAGAAAATTAAAATATATCTAGAAACTCTCATCAGTAGTACTTGTTATACTACAACAAGTTACTAAATTTTAACGATTTCCAGCTTTCTTTTGATCTAAGAAATCAACTAGTGTTTCCGATTTTTGTTCTTTTGGAAAAGCTTGCTTGTTAAAAATAAATAAGAGTACAACACCAATTGTTATATATGAATCTGCAGGATTAAAAATATATTGAAAAAATGTGTACGGTTCTCCACCAACAAAAGGCAACCAATTTGGCAAATCTCCACTCCATATTGGAAAATAAAACATATCTACTACTTTACCGTAAAACAGATCTCCATATGGTTTTTCTGCAAAAAGCGTAGCAATTTGATGTGTTGAATCGTTAAAAATTACTCCATAAAAAACAGAATCTATAATATTACCAACTGCACCAGCAAAAATTAAAGCAATACCAATAACTACTCCATTATGAATTTTTTGCTTAATGGTACTTTTCAACCAATAAATTATGGCTACAACTGCAACCAATCTAAATAAAGTTAAAAATAGTTTACCACTTTTACCACCAAATTCAATTCCCATAGCCATTCCATTGTTTTCGGTAAAATGAATTCTAAACCAATCGAAAACAACAACTTCTTCTCCTAAAATAAAGTTTGTTTTTACATAAATTTTAATTACTTGATCTAGAATTAAAGCAATTAAAATGGTGAATATCGCTAAGTTTTTTTTAGACATGTTTATTATTTATTCGTGCAAAAATAAGAATAATCTTACTTTAGTTTTTTGTTAAAAAAATATTGGCTTTTATTGAGGTTATTGTCAATTTTTTAGTGCTATTTTCTATAGATTGGTTTAGCTTTTTTTCGAAAGTCTTATTACCCAATTGTATTTTACCTAAATTAGAAGTTATTGCTAAATCTATTGATTTTGTAATTGCATATAAATTACCTGCATACAGTTTAACTAAGGTATTTTGCTGAATATCATTTAATTTTACAATACCATTATCTATGTAAATTTCAATTTCATTATTACAACTTTTAGACTCGATATCTACATTTTGACCGAAAATTGAAATCATTTTATTAGCTGGTATTTTTATGGTTGCTTCTGCTCTTTGTAATCGCTTAGTAATAAATTTTCTAAAAACTACTTCTCTAGTTTCTGTGCCTTCAAAGTAAAAACCTATGTTTAGATCGTTGTTTTTTTCTTCAACTTTTATAAGTTGATCATCATAGCTTTCTGCATACAACATAACTTCAACTTTATTAGAGTTTGAATTTTCTAAGGTTATATTATCTAAACCTTTAGAATTAATGATAACTCTATCTGAGTTCATTTCAATACTTCTTAGTACTTTTTTTTGTGAAAAAGCAGTTATTGAAAAAAATATAGAAAGTATTATAGAAATTTTCTTCATAAAAAAAGCTTCTTTAAAAAGAAGCTCTAAATAATTTTTTGTGTTGGTTATTGACGTCTTTTAGCCTCTATACTTAACGTTGCATGAGGTACTAGTTTTAAACGCTCTTTTTGAATTAATTTGCCTGTTACTCTACAAATTCCATAAGTTCCATTTTCTATTCTTAACAAGGCATTTTTTAAGTCTCTAATAAATTTTTCTTGTCTAATTGCTAATTGAACATTTGCTTCTTTATTCATTACATCAGAACCTTCATCAAAAGATTTAAATGATGGTGAAGTATCATCTGTACCATTGTTAGCATCGTTTTTATAAGCACTTCTTAAAATTGCTAAATCTTCTTCTGCTCTTGCAATTTTCTTTTCGATTATTTCTCGAAACTCTTTAAGATCTTCTTCTGAGTATTTAACTTTTATATCTGACATGGCTTTACATTTTATCTATTTGTATTTTACTAATAATATCATCAAACTCTATGTTTGTACCTTGTTGTAATTCATCAACAAAAACTAAGTCTTTTGTTAATGTTTCACTCATAATGTAGTCTTTATTATCTAAGATAGATGATTGTAAATTCTTATAGTTTAGTACAGTTAATTTAATTTTATCTGTTACTTCTAAGCCAGCGTCTTTACGTGCATTCTGAATTCTATTAACCAATTCTCTTGCTACACCTTCTTTACGTAAATCTTCTGTTATAGTTACGTCTAAAGCTACTGTTAATACACCTTCATTAGCAACTAACCAACCTTCAATATCTTTAGATGATATCTCTACGTCTTCTGCATCCAAAGTAATACTTTTTCCGTTAACATTAATTGAAATGTTACCTTCTTTTTCAATTTTGTTAATATCTTCTTGAGTAAATTTTCCTACCTCAGCAGCTATAAAACGCATGTCTTTACCAAACTTTGGCCCCAATACTTTAAAGTTTGGTTTTATTTGTTTAATTAAAATATCTGAAGCATCTTCTAAAAGATCTATTTCTTTAATATTTACTTCATGTTTTATTAAATTGGCTACTGCTAAAATTTCTTCCTTTTGTTGTTCACTATCTACAGGAATCATAATTTTTTGCAGTGGTTGACGTACTTTTATTTTTTCTTTTGCTCTTAATGATAATACTAAAGATGAAATGGTTTGAGCGTTTTCCATCTTGCGTTCTAAACTTTTATTTACAAAAGATTCATTAAATATTGGGAAAGTAGATAAATGCACACTTTCTACATTTTCTTTTTGAGTTACTGAGTTTAAATCTTGATATAATCTATCCATAAAGAAAGGAGCAATTGGTGCACCCAACTTTGCAATAGTAATCATACATGTATAAAGAGTTTGGTATGCAGAAATTTTATCTGCTTGATAATCTCCTTTCCAGAAACGTCTTCTACTTAAACGAACATACCAGTTACTTAAATATTCTTGCGTAAAGTCTGATATTGCTCTTGCAGCTCTAGTGGGTTCATAATCTGCGTAAAACTTATCAACTTTTTCAATTAAAGTGTGTAATTCAGATAAAATCCATCTGTCTAATTCTGGTCTTTCTGCTAAAGGTATATCTGTTTCAGTGTAAGAGAAACTATCGATATTTGTATATAAAGAGAAGAAAGAATAAGTGTTGTATAAGGTTCCAAAAAACTTACGTTTTACCTCTTCTACACCTTCAAGATCGAACTTTAAATTGTCCCAAGGATTTGCATTAGAAATCATGTACCAACGTGTAGCATCTGCACCATAATTTCCTAAGGTTTCAAAAGGATCTACAGCATTACCTAAACGTTTAGACATTTTCTGTCCGTTTTTATCTAGCACCAATCCATTAGATACAACATTTTTATACGCAACAGAATCAAAAACCATAGTTGCAATAGCATGTAAAGTATAGAACCAACCTCTTGTTTGATCTACTCCTTCTGCAATAAAATCTGCTGGAAATGATGTATTTCCATCAATCTTTTCTTTGTTTTCAAAAGGGTAGTGCCACTGTGCATAAGGCATAGAACCAGAATCGAACCAAACATCTATTAAATCAGATTCACGTTTCATTGGCTTTCCTGAAGGAGAAACTAATGTTATTTCATCTACAATATTTTTATGTAAATCAATTTTTTTGTAGTTCTCATCAGACATATTACCTACCTCAAAATCTGCAAAAATATCAGCTTTTAAAACGCCTGCTTTAACTGCTTTTTGCATTTCTACTTTTAATTCCTCAACAGAACCAATACAAATCTCTTCTTTTTTATCCTCTGTTCTCCAAATTGGTAATGGAATTCCCCAATAACGAGATCGTGATAAATTCCAATCGTTTGCATTAGCTAACCAATTACCAAAACGTCCTGTTCCTGTAGATTCTGGTTTCCAATTTATAGTTTGGTTTAACTCATGCATTCTGTCTTTTACATCTGTAACTTTTATAAACCAAGAGTCTAAAGGATAATATAAAATTGGTTTGTCTGTTCGCCAGCAATTTGGATAACTATGTTTGTATTTTTCTACTTTAAAGGCTTTGTTTTCGTTTTTGAGTTTTAAACCTAAACGCTCATCAACAGATAAATACACCTTTTGGTCTTTAATAACCGATTGCATTTTCTCTTGTTGAACCTTTAATTCTGCCTCAACTTCTTCATCTTTTAAGTATTCAGCTTTTACATATTCTCCTGCAAAACCATATACTTCATCAGAAACCTCTGGTCTAAAACGACCTTGTAAATCAACTAAAGGCACTAAATTATCGTTCTCATCTTTTACCAATAATGGTGGAATTTCTGGTGATGCTTGTTTTGCTACTAAAGCATCATCTGCACCAAATGTTGGTGCTGTATGTACAATACCTGTACCATCTTCTGTAGTTACAAAATCACCTGCAATTACTCTAAAAGCATCTTGAGGATTGTCGTTTGGTAATACAAAAGGCATTAATTGTTCGTATTTAATACCAACTAAATCTGCACCTTTACACTCGTAAGCAACAAAAAATGGAATTTTTTTATCTCCTTTTGAAAAATTATTTAATTCATTTTTATCCTCTACTTGAGCATATTTTCCAGAAAATTGTTTTCCAATTAAATTCTTAGCTAAAACTACCTGAATTGGTTCAAATGTATATTGATTATAAGATTCTACTACTACATAATCAATTTTTGGCCCAACTGTTAATGCTGTATTACTTGGTAATGTCCAAGGTGTGGTAGTCCAAGCAATAAAAGATAAATTGGTAAAGCTTTTTAATGCTTCTGGCAAAGTATTATTAATTGCTGTAAACTGAGCAACAACTGTGGTATCTGTTACATCTTGGTAGGTACCTGGTTGATTTAATTCGTGAGAACTTAACCCAGTTCCTGCTTTTGGTGAATAAGGTTGAATTGTATATCCTTTATACAATAAATTCTTATTGTAAATTTGTTTTAATAACCACCAAACAGACTCCATGTATTTAGGTTCATAAGTAATATATGGATCATCCATATCTACCCAATATCCCATTTTTTGAGTTAAATCGTTCCAAATATCTGTATAACGCATAACTGCTTTTCTACAAGCAGCATTGTATTCTTCTACCGAAATTTTATTACCAATGTCTTCTTTTGTAATTCCTAATTCTTTTTCAACACCTAATTCTATTGGCAAACCATGAGTATCCCAACCAGCTTTACGCTTAACTTGGTAACCTTTCATAGTTTTATAACGAGGGAAAATATCTTTAATAGCTCTTGCTAAAACATGATGCACACCTGGTAAACCATTTGCAGAAGGTGGACCTTCGAAAAACACATATGGTTCTGCATTTTCTCTTGATGTTACACTCTTTTCAAAGATGTTATTTTCTTGCCAGTATTTTAGAATTTCATCTGCGACTTTTGGTAAGTCAAGTCCTTTATATTCAGGAAATTTAACTTTCATTTTATCTTTTTTCTGATAAGGTTGCGAAATTAAGGATTTTATACGAAAAAGGGTTAAAATTTTTCCATTTTAAGGAGAAATTGGAGCTTTAACCAACTTTATTGAATTGCTCTAAGAAAGATTTTATTGTATTTAAAATTGAATAGGCTATCAATCATATCGTCTATAGAGAAGTTTTTATGAAAAAAACGCACTCTATTTTCTACTTGAGTATCTGTATGCCTACTATACATTCTACCTGCAGAATATTCGCTTAATTTCCATTTCTTTTTCTTCTTTTTTAGCCAAGAATTTTGATATTCTTTAAAGTTATCTTTTCCTGTTTTAATATATTCTTCTATGTATTTCGAAGCTAATTCTCCTGTTTGCATTGCATATCGAATTCCTTCACCTCCTCTAGGGTTTATAGCAGAAACAGCATCGCCAACAGCTACAACTTTATCTTTATAAAAAACATCTTTTAAACCCATACAATACCTAATTATTCCACCATGTTTGTCTATAATTTCATAGTCGTCGGTTTTTAGGTATTCTGATATTATTTTCTCTGTGATTTTTCGAGTGGTTTTATTGGTGTTTTCTTGGTCTAAAGATTTTAAATGAGTTTTACCTGCACCAACCTTTAAGACTCTGTTCTCCATTGGGAAAATCCAGGAGTACCTTTAATTGCCCATTTATGACCTAAGAAAAAGAGAAGTTTATCTTTATAATTATCGTAGATTTCTTGAGACACTTTAATTTCATACTCTGTACCACTGCCTAAAATCATTTCTGGCTGTTGTTCGTTAGCATTATACATTACTTTTCGTAAAGGACCAGTTGCATCTACTACCAGTTTAGTTTTTATTTGAACTTCTCTAGACTTATCATATGCTAATAACGAAACTAAAACACAATCTTCTTTTATTGTTTTACCAATATATTTATGCCCCATTAAAACATTTCCATCAAACTTTTTTGTTTCTTCTGCTAAAAACTCTCTAAGTTTTTGAAAATTTAAAACAACACCTTTTTTGTTAGTGCTTTCGCAAGTATAAATATCTTTAGTACATTGAATTACTAAGTCTTTCCAATAAGCACCAACTACAGATTCTGATAGATTAAACTCATCCATAGGCTCTAGGGTCATTCCAGCACTAGAAAAATTATTTAGCGCAAAGGAATTGTATTTTTCTACTAATAAAACATTAACCCCTCTTTTGGCTAGACTTCTACTTACTTGACCACCTGCAGGTCCTCCACCAACTACAACTACATCATATTCTTTCATGAATTAATAGTATAGTTTAAATTCCTCTTTCATTTTTAATTTTTTCATAAGCATCTTGTATGCTCTGAAACTTTTCTTTTGCGCCTTTAAGGTGCTCATCACCTAAATCTCTAAGTTTATCTGGGTGGTATTTTTTTACCATTCTTCTGTAGGCTTTTTTTACCTCGTCATTTGAAGCTGTTTTTTCAATCTCTAATATTTTATAAACATTACCAGAAGCATCATAAAACATTGCTTTTATAGATTCAAAATCATACTGATTAATGTATAAATAACCCGCAATTTTTTTAATTTCTTCTACTTCTTGTTCATTAACAAACTCATCTGCTTTTGCAATACCAAAAAGAAAATGAATTAATTGCAATCTAGATGCATGAGTGGTATGTTGCCTTATTTGAATACAAACTTGTCTAGCAGAAACTTGTTTTTTTACAATTTCTTTAAATAAACGAAAAGCATTATTTGCTCTTTGTTTACCATACATTCCTAAAAACTGAGATCTTACAAAATCAAGTTCTCGTTTATCAATCTTTCCATCAGCTTTTATAACAATTGAAGCTAAAACTAATAAACTTATTTCAAAATCTCCTGATTGTGTATTGGCATACGAGCTATCATTATTAACTCTTCTTTGGTAAGTTTTTCTTTCTGTTTTTAAGTCTTCTACATTAAATTCATCTACAAAACTTCCAATACCAAAACCAATAATAGCGCCTATTGGTCCACCTAAAGTAAAGCCTAAACCAGCACCTAGCCATTTCGAAAAACTACTCATTTTTAAAGAAATTAAGTGCCAAATATACAGAAAATAGCCCTTGAGATACGATAAAATACAACATCAATTTTATTGATGTATGCATTGGTATAAGACTATAATTAAGATTTGAAAACTCTTAATTTAGTCATTATCTTTGTAGTCTAAAAATAAAAGAATATGTATCCAGAAGAATTAGTAAAACCAATGAGAAATCAGTTAATAGATGCTGGTTTTGAAGCATTATATACCGCTGAAGATGTAGAAAAAGCATTAGCAAAAAAAGGAACAACATTAGTAATGGTAAATTCTGTTTGTGGTTGTGCTGCAGGAACAGCAAGACCAGGAGCAATTGCTTCTTTAGGAGCTGATAAAACACCTGATAACTTAACTACAGTTTTTGCAGGTGTTGAAAAAGAATCTACAGCAAAAGCTAGAGAATATATGGTTCCTTTTCCTCCATCATCTCCAGCAATTGCATTATTTAAAGATGGTAATTTAGTGCACATGTTAGAGCGTCATCACATTGAAGGGAGATCTGCTCAAATGATTGCTCAAAATTTAGCTGCTGCTTACGAAGAGCATTGCTAATAAAAAAATTAAAAATAGAATCCACTTTTAAAAGTGGATTTTTTTATTGTATTAATTATGACAAATAAACCGTATTCTAAAAAAGAACTGGCTCAAAAAATTAAAAACCAAAAAAACTTTATTTTAATACAAGCTATTATGGTTATACTTATGATTATTTTGGCTGTATTAACAACACTCGAAAAAGGAATATCATTTTTAACTTTTTTACCTTTATTTTTTATACCAATGTTGTTTGTTATGTTTTTTGAATTAAAAAAACTAAAAAAACAAATTTCTGAAAAGCATGAATAAAGAAGCCATTATTAACAACACAATTGCTTATGTTAAAGGTGAATTAAAACATGCAGAAGGTGGACATGATTGGTTTCATATTCAACGAGTTTTTAACAATGCAAAGCTAATTTCTAGAGAAGAAAAAGTTGATGTTTTTGTGGTTTCACTTGCTACACTTTTACATGATATTGCAGATGCAAAATTTCATAATGGAGATGAAACCATTGGTCCTAAAAAAGCGTCAGAATTCTTACATGAACAAAAGGTTGAAAATGGCATAATAGCGCATGTAGTTAATATTATAACTCACCTTTCATATAAAAATGAATTTTCAAATTCGAAGAGACCTATTAATTCAATCGAATTTCAAGTTGTACAAGATGCAGATAGATTAGATGCCATAGGTGCTATTGGTATAGCACGCTGTTTTAATTATGGTGGATTTAAAAATAGAGCTTTATACAATCCTGAAATAAAGCCAAATTTAAATATGACCAAACAAGAGTATAAAAACTCAAATGCGCCAACTTTAAATCATTTTTATGAAAAGTTGCTAATATTAAAAGATAAAATGAACACTAAATCTGGTAAAAAAATAGCGCAACAAAGACATGAATTTATGGAAAGTTATTTAGAACAATTTTACGATGAGTGGAATGGTGTTCGATAATTACTGAATTAAATTTTTCATTTCTTTTCTGTAGGTAGAAGCACTCTTTCCTGTAAATTTTTTAAATAATTTATTGAAGTGAGAAAAGTTATTAAAGCCACATTCAAAACAAATATCAGTAATACTCATATTACTTTCTGCTAACAATTTTGTAGCGTGTACAACTCTATATTCATTAACAATATTTGTAAATGTTTTGTGAGTAGACTTTTTAAAGTATCTACAAAATGCAGGTACAGTCATACTTACTAAGTCTGCAACTTCATCTAAACTAATATGTTCTTTAAAATTTAGGTTTATATGCTTGTAAATTTTTTCAATTTTATTAGTGTCTTGTTGATTTGATTCAAATGCAAATCCATCTGCATTAAGCAAAGTATAATCGTCTGTAGTAGCTAAGTCATTTAAAGTTTCTAAAAACGAGGTTATTATTAGTAGAGCATACAGATTACAAAAAGACTTAAAAGGACCTTATAAGGTTGTTTTATACAACAACAATAGAAGTTACACTTATAATTTTAAAATTTAAGTGTGTTAATTTGTTAATTTGATTTGATGAACGAGCCTTTAATAAAGGCTCGTTTTTTTATTTACCAGGAAAGCTTGGTTTTCTTTTTTCTAAAAAAGCTGAAGTTCCTTCTTTAAAATCTTCTGTTCCAAAACAGTTGCCAAATTCAGCGATTTCTACTTCATAACCATTTACTTCTTTATCAAAATTTGCATTTACTGCTCTTATAGCAGCTGAAATAGCAACAGAAGAATTTCTCATAATTTTAGAAGCTATGTTTTTAGCTAATTCTAATAGCTCTTCTTGAGTTGTTACTGTATTTACTAAGCCCCAATCTTTGGCATCGTCAGCAGAAATCATTCCAGCAGTCATAATCATTTCCATAGCTTTACCTTTACCAACTAATTGAGCTAAACGCTGTGTACCTCCATAACCAGGAATTACCCCTAAAGAAACTTCTGGCAAACCCATTTTAGCATTTGTAGATGCAATTCTAAAGTGGCAAGACATCGCTAATTCTAAACCACCACCTAATGCAAAACCATTAATTACAGCAATTACAGGTTTTGATAAATTTTCTACTAAATCAAATAATAATTCTTGACCTTTTGCTGCTAACTTTCCTCCTTCTTCTATAGAAAAATCTGCAAATTCAGAAATATCTGCACCTGCAACAAATGCTTTGTCTCCACTACCAGTTAATACAATAACTTTTATTGATTCTTCACTTTCTAAAGCTTTAAAGGCATTAGACAATTCTAAAATAGTTTCTTTATTAAGTGCATTTAATTTTTTTGGCCTGTTTATGGTAACCACCGCCAAATTTTCTTGTTGATCAATAATAATATTATTAAATTTCATGAAGTTGGTTTTAAGTTATTATTCTTTTGGCAAAATTACTGTAAAAACAGTACCAATACCAATATTTGAATTAAAAGATATTGAACCATCATAGGCTTCTATAATATTTTTAATCATTGCTAAGCCTAAACCCATTCCACTAGTTTTTGTTGTAAATTTTGGTTCAAAGATTAAGTCTTTAACATCATCCGAAATTCCTTTTCCATTATCTGAAACTTTAATAATTACATTAGAATTTTCTGAATATACATCTACACTTATAACAGGGTTCTCTTGATTATCTATGGCCTGAACAGCATTCTTAACCAAGTTTGTAACAATTCGAATAAGTTGTGTTTTATCTAAATTAGCAAATAATTCTTTTTCTTTTGGTTGATAGCTTATGTAGCTTTCAGTAAAAATATCAACTGCCAAACGAACCACTTTTATAACATCAATTTTTTCCTTTTTCTGAGATGGCATTTTTGCAAAGTCGGAAAAAGCAGATGCTATTGAACTCATAACATCTATTTGTTGAATTAATGTTTTACTGTATTCAGCAAGTTTTTTCTTAATATCCTTATCGTTTGCATTAAACTTACGTTCAAAACTTTGAACTGTTAATCTCATTGGTGTTAACGGATTTTTAATTTCATGAGCTACTTGCTTTGCCATTTCTCTCCATGCCTGTTCACGCTCACTTTTTGCCAATTTTGCAGCACTTTGCTCTAATTGATCTATCATGTTATTATAGGCTTCAACAAGAATTTCAATTTCAGAACTTGCAGTATCTAACATAATTTTTTCATTACGTTCGTTTAAGCGAGTTTGCTGCATTCTCTCTGAAATAGTTTTTATAGAACGTGTAATGTAACTCGATAAGAAATATGCCAAAGTTATGGCAATCATAAACATTAAAATATAAACTAAACTTAGCCTTTTTATAAACTCTTCTAATTCTTCTTCTATCTCTGAGTTATCTTGAGTAAACTGTAATTCTAAAATTCCAATTCTTTTAAATTTAGGATCGTTTATATATGTATAAGAGCTTTGAAAGCCCAAGCCTTTTTCTGCTCTAGTTTTTAATATTCTATGATTTGAATTTTGAGCCAACTCATTCAAAACATCATAATTTAATGGCTCTATATCTATAGGTTCAAAGGCATTTATTTTAGAGGAAACCAACAAATTACCATGCAAATCAAAAATGGTAATATTAAGTTTATTGATGGCAGAAATTTCATAAATACGTTCTTGGAATATTTTTGATAAATTCTTAGTGTTTACTGGGTAACTAGTTTTATTATTAAGTTCAATATTTATGGTTTCTATGGTTGTTTGTTCTTTTCTTTCAAAACGATGAATGTTATAGTCTTTAGTTTGTTCATCATATTGATAAATTGTAACAACCAAAATTAAAATGGAAGCCAACAACACTAAAAGTGTCATAGAAAGAAAGATTCTAATTCGTAAAGAAACCTTTTTAAACACTTTTTTTATTTTAATTGAATCCTTTTTGTTTTCATAGTGAGTAAATCATCAAATTCCCCATCTTCATCCCAATCGTATTTGCTAACTGCAGTAAAACCTTCTTCTGTTTCATAAACTTTGTAACTTACTTTCATATCTCTGTTATTGTAAAAAAATTCTACAAATAAAGAATCGTTTTTAAGGTTCCATTTTCCAGTTGATTCTGATATTCTTTCATTATTTTTATTTAAAAACCAAGAAGAAAAAGTACCATCTGCCTTATAGTTAGATTGGGCTAACAGTTCTGGATTATTTTCAAATTTATCTTCATAAACATGACTTGAATCTGATTTTTGATACGTTTTGTAATCAATTTTTAAATAAGATGTTTGCCAAGCACTAATCATAAAATCATTTGATTTTTCTTTTTGATTACAAGCTATAAAAAGCAGTCCAAGAAAAATAATACCATAAAGTGATTTTAATTTCATACTGTAAATTTAGATACAAGATAGTAATTTAAAATGTGATTATAGATTTAAGCTTCTTCTTTTGCTAATGGATAAAACTCTTGTTGAAACTTTAATACTAAAGGCAATCCTCTAGCAAAAATCCAAAGTGTGTAAGCAACCCAAATAGCAGTTAATTGCCACTCTAACCAATCAAAAATTAATAACGTTGGTACAAAAATTATGCCTGTTGAGACAATGAGTACATTTCTTAAGAATTTCATTTTGCCCATACCTTTAAACATACCGTCAAAAATAAAGGTTAATGCACTAATTGGAATGGTGAGAAGAACTATCCAAAAAACATGGTTAAACTCTTCTAAAACAAGCGTTTCTTTTGTAAATATTAATCCAATTTTTTTGTAAAATAACGCTCCAAAACCAACTATAATAAATCCTGTAATTATACCATAAATGGTTAATTTTTTACTAAGTTCGATTAGAGCTTTATAGTCTTTAGCACCTAAAAATTTACCAGATAAAATATTGCCTGCACTTGAATAACCATCAATCATAAATGCTGCTAATAACCAAATATTTATTCCTATTGTATAAGCTGCAATGTATTGTTTACCATAACTGGTTGCATAAGCAGTAGCAAAATATAGTGCTGTATTTAAGGCCAAAGTTCTAATAAATAAATTACCAACCATACCAAGTAAATGAGGTATTTCTTTATGAAATGGTAAATTAAGTTTTAGGGAGAAATTAGTTTTTGTTAGTAATAAAACAAACGATATTATTGCCATAGAAATTTGTGCAATTAAACTAGCATATGCTGCTCCTTCTATGTTCATTGCAGGAATATAACCTTCTATACCATAAACAAAAATAATGTCTAAAATAATGTTAAGTACTGCACCAAAAATTGCAATAACCATTGGAATAAAGGTGTTTTGTAAACCTCTAAATATTCCGAAAATAGAAAACACGAACAAAGAAAAAGGAAAGCCAAAAATTCTAATTTCAAAATACTGAATACAAAAATCTAAAACTTGTCCTGAAGCATTATAAAATTGAAATATTTGTTTAGCAAAAGGGTAACAAATTAATAGTACTAAAATACTTCCAATTACAATTATTGTAATGGCCTGTGCAGGTAATTTTTGAATATCTTCTAACTTATTTGCTCCTAAATACTGAGAAACAATAGAAGAAATTGCACTTCTAATTTGACCAAAAACCCATATTAACATCGAAATAAAAGCACCAACAATACCAACAGCAGCTAAACTTTCTGTAGCAAACTCATCTATATTACCTATAATTGCAGTATCAGTAATAGAAAGAAGTGGTTCTGCAATTCCCGCAATTAAAGCAGGTATAGCTAATTTATTAATGTGCTTAAAACTTAATTCTTTCCTCAAAAAAATACTTTTTTTCAAAGATAATCATAAGAGGAAACGCACAAAGAATACTTTTTTAAAAATGAGTACCTTTGTATAACAAAATAAAAAAAATGCAACACATATTAGTACCTATTGGATCTACTGAATCAGCAAAAAACTCATTACAGTACGCTATAGATTTTGCTCATGAAATAAATGCAAAAATATTTGTTTTTAGAGCATACAGCTATCAATCAAAGGCAGGAACAATGATTAATGTTGATGCTATAATTGAAAGAGAAACAAATTTGTACTTAAAAACTATGGTTAATGCTGTAGATAGAAAAAATGTTGATATAAAGCTTATTTCTGCTAAAGGCTCTACTGTAGAGAGCGTTATTGCTATTGATGAAGAAATTGGTATTGATTTAATTATAGTTGGTGCAAAATCTAACTCTATGAAAGAAGAAGTTTTTTTAGGTAAAACTGCTGGAAGTATAGCTAAATTAACAGATGTACCTGTATTAACTGTGCCAAATAATTACAGTTTTTCGCCTTTTAAAAATATTTTATTGGCATTTAAATCTGGAATTTTAAAAAACAAGAATTCTTTAAAACCATTAGAATCTATTTCGAGTAAGTTTAATATTAAGGTAAACTTACTACAGGTTAAAACACCAGGTTATACTGAGGAAGATTTAGTATTAGACGAAAGATTAAAAGCTTTAAAAACCTCGTTAACTATTTCTGAAAACGGCACTACTTTTCAAGGAGTTTTAGAACATTTTCAACATCATAACCCAGATTTGTTATGTGTGTTTAGAAGAAAGCGAGGGTTCTTTCAAAAATTATGGGAAAAAAATACAGTGCTAAAGCAAGAGTTTTACGTTAATATTCCTCTATTAATATTAAAGTAATCTTTTAGTATTTAGCATTTAAATCTTCTTTAAAAACTTCATTTGGGTTATACAATTCTTGTATATATCCTTTAATTTCTGCTATAAAATCAACTAACTTTTCTTGTGTAATATTTGTTGTTGGTGGTTTTTCATTAAAAGTTACCGCTAAAAACCCTGCATTTAAGTTTTTAAATGAATATACACCTGCTTTTAGAGGCTTAGAAAAGTCGTAATTTTTACTATTGGTATATAAGTATGCATACAACAAAACTTGAATTGCTTTGTGTAGTTTTTCTTCTTTAAGTTCAATAAAATTATTAATTTTTAAATTAGTAATCTCTACTTTACCTGTTTTATAATCTATAATTCTAAGTTCTCCATTCAATTCATCAACTCTGTCTACTTTACCATGAAGCTTTATTGGGAAATCAATTCCATAAACCAAAATTGTAGTACTCAACTCTTCTTCTGTTGCTATTATTTTTAATTGATTTTCTGGTTTTTGAACTACTTTAATTTCTTGATCTAAAAAATTTTCGACAAATCTATTAGCTACCTCAAAAATTAAACGGTTTTTTCCAGTTGAAATATCGCCATTTTTAAATTGTATTGTAAAGTGTTTCTCTATTAGATTTGTGAGCCTTTTTTTCATGCTCTGTAACACATCAACATTTAAAAAAGTTCCAATTAATGGTTTATACAGCTCGTCTAAAACATCATGTACAACAGTACCTAAAGTATTAGCTGCAATGGTTTCTTCAACCTCATCTAACTCTCTTATTGCTAATATTTTTTGCTTATAAAATGTTATTGGATTTCTTAAATAATTGGTTAACGACGAAGGTGATATACCTGCTGTTGCAATCTCTTTTAACCTATTTAAAACAATATCATTTTTTTCAATTTGTTTTGGTATTGTTTTTTCTGTAATTACTTCAGGTGAAATAATATGTCTTAAACAGTTGGGTTTTAAAATTTCTAACTGTTTTACAAACCTACTTTTTTCACTACTTCCTAAACTATCTGCCTCAGTATTGTAGAGTATGGTTATATTTTTAGCTCTTTGTATTAGTCTAAAGAAATGATAGGCAAAAATGGCATCTTTTTCTCTATAGGTTGGTAAGCCATACTCTACTTTTACATCAAAAGGGATAAAGGAATTTGCTTGAAAATTTGCTGGTAAAATATTTTCATTTGCAGCAACCAAAATTACATTTTCGAAGTCTAAAACTCTTGTTTCTAACATTCCCATTAGCTGTAACCCTTTTAATGGCTCTCCTTGAAAAGATAAGGTTTCCTTAGTCAAAAGCTGTTGGTAAAACTGTGATAAGGTTTTTAAATCTTTAAAATACTCAAATGAGTTTTGATATGTTTTAAGTTGATTAAAAACAGTAAAAAACCTATATAAATATTCGTTATTTAATGAATTTGAATGCTCTTTTAAAAATTGAATTAAATTGATAATTCTATCTAAAAAGTCTTCAATTGAAATATACTTTTTAAAAATTGAGAGTAATATCGTTTTTAAATTCGATTCAATATCTACTAGATAGTTTTCTAAAAGTATATCGCTAACAAATGAAATGTTTTTCTTGGCAATATCTGTTGTAATGACATCAACATTTGTAATTATAGTATAAATGTTTGGATTCTTTAAAAACTGAATAACATCTTTAAAGTAAAAAACATTTTCTTCCTTTTTATTTAACTTATCTTGAGTTAAAAAAAGCTGAAAAAGTTGTTTAAAAAGTCCTGAAAGTGGAATATCTTTTAGTGGATATCCCATAGTTATATTAACGTCTTCAATATTTCTAGGTAAAGAATTTAAAGTAACAGGTAAAAGCGTCTCATCAGCAAGCACTAAAGCTGCATTTTTATAATTTTTATTTTTAGCCAAAATTTCGCCAACATACTTAATTTGTGTAATATTTTTTGAAGCACCTACAATGGCTATATTTTTTGAATTTGAAAAGTTATCTGCTAAAAATTTAATTTCATTGTGCTCATAATACTTCCACTCTGAATTATATTTTCTTATAAATTTACTTGCTAAATGATTGTTGTTATAAAACGTTTTATCAATATCCCAATATATACTTGTGGTTTTCTTTTCTAAAAATTTTTGAAAAATATATTCTTCTGCTTTATTTAAAGCATTAAAACCAATAAAACAAAAAGAATTTTGTTTGTTATTTTGCAAAAATTGGTCAACTTTTTTACAAGATTCTCTATACAATAAACCTTGATAGCCTATTTTTTTAGATATTAAATAATCATACAATTTATTGTAATACTCATTTAATTTTTCTAAAAATGAATGATGATTTTTAATTAAATCTGTCTCTTTAAAAGTCCCTTTAACAGACCATTTTTTTAATCTTTCAATATCTCTTATATAGCTAAAAATATCTTTAGTGTTTACTAAATGCTGATCAAGTTCATTAAAATCTTGCAGTACCACAGAAGCCCAAGAAGAAAAGAGATCAAAACTATCAGGTGCTTTTTCTATGTTAGTATAAACATTGTAAAACTCAAATAGCAATTGAATACTATCTATTTGATGTGCCTCAGAAATCTCTGCAATAAATTCTTCTATGCTTAAAATTTGCGGCAAAACCCCTATATTAATTTTATTCTTAAGCTCTTTTTTTAAAAATACCTTAGCTCTTTGCGAAGGCAAAACCATTACTACATTATTAAAAGATTTTGTAGTTTTTAAAATATCGTTAAGAGTATCAGATAAAAAAGTTTGCATAGCAAATAAGAACCAAAATTTGATTCCTAAATTACAAAATCTTACATTTATAAATAGAATCTAAACAAGTTATTTTCATGTCAAATTCTCTAGTTGTTGCAGGTATTCAAGCAAATTTATTTTGGGAAAATCCAAAGAAAAATATTGCCTTTTTTGAAGAGAAAATTCTTGCTTTGGACGATACTGTTGATTTAGTTGTACTTCCTGAGATGTTTACATCTGGTTTTACTATGAACCCAATGAGTGTAGCTGAAACTATTAATGGCAATACCATTTCTTGGATGAAATCTATCGCCAAAAAGAAAAATGTAGCCATTACTGGAAGTATAGTAATTGAAGAGGAAAATCAATATTACAACAGACTTTTTTTTGTTAAACCAAATGGTAACTTTTTTACCTACGATAAGAAGCATACATTTACTCTTGCAGGTGAAAATAAGGCATATAAAGCTGGTGAAAAGAAAATAATCGTTGAATATAAAGGTTGGAAAATTTGCCCTTTAATCTGTTATGATTTACGATTTCCAGTTTGGGCAAGAAATATAGAAAATTACGATTTACTTATTTACATGGCTAATTGGCCAGTAGCTAGAATAAAGGCTTGGGATACACTATTAAAAGCTAGAGCCATAGAAAATATGAGCTATACAATTGGCGTAAATAGAATAGGATTAGATGATAATAATTACGAATATTCTGGTAATTCTTTAATTATAGATTATTTAGGACAAGTTATAGCTAATGCAAAAGATAATAAAGAAGAAATAATTGTTGCAGAATTATTAAAAACGAAACAAGAAAAAGTTCGTAAAAAATTAGGCTTTTTAAACGATAAAGACACCTTTACCCTGCAATAACTTTACTCTTAATTTTTTCTTCAGTTATTCTTAAAACTTCTATTATTTGATTCCCTTCTAAAGGAATAGGTTCATGAGTTTCAAAAGTTATCGGAAAGAAAACGCCCAATGGATAAGCTCCATATCTAAATAATTTCCAAGAATTATTTATAGTAATAGGCACAACTATTGCTGTAGGATTATGCATAAAAATTGTCTTTAAACCACCATATGCAAATTTTTTGGGTTCGCCTTTTCTACTTCTAGTACCTTCTGGAAAAATTACGGCAGACCATTTATTTTCGTTAATCCTTTTTGAATATTTTTCTAATTCTTTTATAGATTGACTTCTATCTTTTCTGTCTATTAAAGCAGCACCACCATATTTTAAGTTAAAAGAAATACTAGGTATACCTTTGCCCAACTCTTTCTTAGAAACAAACTTAGGAACATGTTTTCTAAAAAACCATATTAATGGAGGAATATCATACATTCCTTGATGATTAGAAACAAAAATAATGGTCTTATTTTTTGGAATGTTATACTTATTTTTTAAAGAAACTGTTACCCCTAAAAACAATAAAGCTTTGGTTAAAAACCAGCACATTATATCTACAACTTTTTGATGCCCATTTTGCCCAAAAAGCTTTAAACCTAACCATTGTAATGGATGAAAAATTAAGATTAAAATAAAAAACACCAATCCAAAGATTGGTGATAAAATATGACTTATAACTTTCATTAACTAAACCAGTTTGTCCAAGGTATTCTCGAAAGAATAAAAAATAATCCTAAACCATAAAAAATGGTTAACGTTTTAAATTTAGCAGCACTTGTAGTTTTCTTTTTATGCTTACTCCAACCTATTGTTATTAATACTATAGCTAAAATCATCATTATTGGATGCTCTAAAGCTAAAAGTCGTAAAGATTTTGTTTTCATAACCTCAGATGTATTTGAAGTTAACTGAGTAAAATAAGGAGACATAAAATACCAAACCAAGCCAATTAATAATTGAATATGTGATACTATTAATGCAAACAGGCCTATTCTTAAATCTTTTGCTCCAAAATCTTTCTTTTTAACAAAACCTATTAGTGAGTTTACAACAGCAACTACTAAAATAACTAAGACTATATATGCCCAATACGAATGAATTTCTTTCATAATAAATAAATTAATTAAACAAATTTACAATTTAAACCATAAAAAAACCACCTTATATAAGGTGGTTTTTACTATATAATGCATTTAATTTGTTAGAAATTATATCTTACACTTGCATTCCAAGTTCTTCCTAAACCAAAGAAACCTCTGTTAGAAACATCAATTCCTCTATAAGTAGTAGAACCAGCAGTTGCAAAATTTGCTGAAGATAATTCAGAAATATATCTTCTATCTAATACGTTGTTAACGTTAGCTCTAAAATCTAATGATTTAGATTTATCTGAAGTTAAGTTTAACCTATAAGATACACCTGCATCTAAAATTCCGAACTCAGGTAATTCTAAATTTTCTTTTCTAGCAGAAACGTTTGCAAATAATTTATCATAAAATCTAAAGTCTGCATCGAAGCTTAAACTTTCCATAATTCTGTAATCTACTCCTAAACCAGCAGTAAATTGAGCAGCATCTCCAACTCTACCTCCATCAACATCTACAATAGTAGGTGCTTGAATTGGATTTCTGTCTTCGTCTAAAACATCTTGAACTAATTCACCTACGTATCTCCAATCTCCAATAGAAGTAAATCCTTTTAATTTAAAATTATCTGTTATGTTGTATATGAAATCAAATTCTATACCCGTGTGATGTTGCGCTTGACCAAATGTTCTAGTAATTGTAACAACACCAGTATTTTGATCTACATCTGTAGCACCATCAACTCTATCTTTCCAAGTTGTGCTATAAAGGTTTACATTAGCACTAAACTTATCACCTCTATAGTTATATCCTAACTCAATACCTGTAATTTTTTCATTTTGAGATAATGGGTTAATTGAGTTGTCATAATTATTGAAAATATTATCGTGATAAGGTTGACGAGAATAAAAACCTGTGTTAAAGTAAACATTACTAGATTCAGAAACTTGTAATCCAATACCCGCTTTTACGTTATAACCAAAGTTACTTATTTTTTCTGAATCTTCTAAAGTATCTGGGTAGTCATATCTATCAAACCTTTGGTGCCATTGGTTAGAAACTGAACCTTGGAAGAAAGCAGAAACATTATCACTTGCATACTCTAATTGAGTAAATAAACCTCCGTAAGAAATTCTCTCACTATTATCATAATCTATTCTTTGTGCTTCATCCATAGTATTGAATGTTGCAGCCCAAGGGTTTGCTTTACCACTTTCTGTTGCTGTAACATCTACTGTTGCTCCAGTTCTATTATCATCATCATCTTTTAATCTTCTGTCTTCTGTCCAAGAAGTTAATCCATGGAAGTTCTCAACTTGTCTAAAATGTGTTCCATAATACGTTCTTAAATCAGCACCAATATTCCAAGTAATATTATCTGTTAATTTAGTTTCTAAGTTAGATACAGCACCATACCAGCTGTGTAAGTTCATAGAGGCTCTTGTAATGTAAGCATCGTTTCCAAAGTTTCCATTACCACCAGTAGCTGCATTGTTTGCGTAAATTGCATCATAGTCGATTAAACCTTCAGCAGTTCTAACTCTTCTACCTCTGTTACCAGTACCACCACCTCTACCAAAAGAAGCATATAATACAGTAGATAAACTAGTAGCATCAGAAATAGTATAATCCCAGTTTAAGTTTATAACTGGTTTATGATAAAAGTTTCTTCTTTCTGTTAAATATTCCCCTTGGTAAAAACCAAAGTTATTGTTGTATTTATAGCCATACTGTAAATAGTCTGAAATACTTTTTGTAAAGTTTTGATCATGCCATTGTGGAGCACCTGTAATCAAAAAGTTAAAATTGTGTTTTTCATTAGGTTTGTAACCAAAAGAAATAAAGTAAGTTTGACCTTGACCTCTTGTACCATTGTTATAACCAAGACCTTGCCAGTGAGATAACATTACACTTGTACCCCATCCATTTTCATTAACTCCAGTGTTATAAGATAATGTAGTTTTTAAATAACTATCGTTTGCAGTACCCGCGTAAAAGTAGCCTCCTTTAGTTTTATCTGTAGTTTTAGTAACAAAGTTCATTGTACCACCCACAGAAGAAATTGCTAACTTAGAAGCACCTAAACCTCTCTGAATTTGCACTGCACTTGCAATATCATTTACTCCAGACCAGTTAGACCAGTACATTTTACCATCTTCCATACCATTAATTGGCTGACCATTTAGTAAGAAAGCTGTGTTAGTTTGATCGAAACCACGAACAGAAATTCTAGAATCTCCAAAACCTCCTGCTTGTCCAGCAACATAAATAGAAGGAGTGTTTACCAATGTCATAGTAACATCTTGTGTACCTACTTTCTTCTGAATCTCAGCAGCTCTAATTGTAGATACTGCAACAGGCGTCTTTCTACCACCAGATAAATCGACTACTCCTTTACCAATAACAACTACCTCTTCTAAAGAATTTTCATCTTCTAGTAATTTAATAGTTCCTAAGTTAGTTTTAGAACTGTTGTAAGAAATTTCTTTAGTTCTATATCCTAAATAAGAAATTACAAGAACACCAGAATTCTTCGAAGTTGTAATAGAAAAGTTACCATCAAAATCAGTTTCTGTACCATTTTTAGTACCTTTTTCTAAAATACTTGCACCAGGTAAAGGTTGATTGGTTTGGTCAACAACAACACCTGTAATTTTAGTTTGTCCTAATATTGTAGCAGTCATAAAAAATAATGCTACTAATAATAAGTTTTTAAATTTTTTCATTGTTTAATGTTTAAATTAATGCATCGCAAAATTCTATTATTTGCACGGTTAGTTTGTTAATTTAATGTTAAGTTTTAACATGAAATTATGATTCTTAAAATTAGGATAATTATTATACATAATTGATTTACAGCAGAATAAATATACACATACTTATTAACAATTATTAAAGTTGATGTTAAATAAATTAACAGTGTATAATTTAATTATATTTTTATTGTTTACTCAGTAGTTTTTTTGCTAATTCCTTACCAAGTTCTACACCAAATTGATCGTAACTATAGATATTCCATAAAATTCCTTGTGTAAAAATTTTATGTTCGTAAAGCGCTATCAATTTACCTAGAGAATATGGTGTTAGTTTATCGAAAAGAATTGCATTACTTGGTCTGTTTCCCTCAAAAACTTTATAAGGTAATAATTGATTTATTTTAGCTTCATCGCCAGAAAACTTTAATTCTAAATGTACTTCTTCTTTTGTTTTACCAAAAGCTAACGCATCCATTTGAGCATAGTAATTTGCCATAAGTTTTTTATGATGATCTCCAATATCGTAAAGTGGTTCTTTAAACCCAATAAAATCAGCTGGAATTAATTTGGTTCCTTGATGAACAAGTTGCATAAATGCATGTTGCATATTTGTACCTGTACTACCCCATACAATAGTACCTGTTTCATAATCTATTTTATTGCCATTTCTATCTACACCTTTACCATTACTTTCCATAATAGCTTGTTGTAAATAATCTGGAAGTTTAGATAAATATTGGGTATAAGGCAAAACAGCTTCAGTTTCAGCTTTATAAAAATTATTATACCAAACGCTTATTAATGCTAAAACTACGGGTATATTCTTAGCAAAAGATTCGTTTCTGAAGTGAATATCCATTTCTTCTGCACCATCTAAAAGCTTTCTGTAATTATCGAAACCTACAGATAAACTTATAGACAAACCTACAGCAGACCAAAGAGAGAAACGCCCTCCAACCCAATTCCACATTGGAAAAACATTACTTTTATCAATTCCAAAATTATCTACTGCTTCTAAATTAGTTGATACAGCTACAAAGTGCTTTGGAATATCGAATATAGTAGCCGACTTTAAGAACCAGTTTTTAATGGTTTCTGCATTTGTTATGGTTTCTTGCGTAGTAAACGTTTTAGACACTATAACAAAAAGCGTTGTTTCTGGGTTTAAATTTTTAATAATTTCTGAAACATGATCTCCATCTACATTAGAAACAAAATGAGTGTTTAAATGATTTTTGTAAAATTTCAAAGACTGTACAACCATATCTGGGCCAAGATCTGAACCTCCAATTCCAATATTTACAATATCTGTAATAGATTTACCTGTAAAACCTTTCCATTTTCCTGAAATTACTTTATTACTAAAGCTTCTTATTTTTCTTAAAGTTGTCTGAATTTTTGGTTTTATGTCTTTACCATCTACCAAAATAGGTTCTTCTGAAGTACTTCTTAAAGCAGTATGCAATACAGCTCTGCCTTCTGTAGCGTTGATTATATCTCCTGTAAATTGTGCTTCAATTGCATCTTGTAAACCAACTTCTTTAGCCAATTCTACCAATAAATTAATGGTTTCTTTAGTGATTCTATTTTTAGAAAAATCTACAAAAAGATCATTAAATTGAATGCTAAAACCTTCTTTTCTGTTCTCATCATCACATAAATCTTTAATCTTTATGTGCTTATTTTCTTTATAATGATTTTTTAACTTTTTCCAAGAAGTTGTTTTAGTTGGATTGATGTTTGGTAAAGCCATTTTATTTTGTTGCTACTGTTTCGTTAATTTCTTCTGGTTTTTGAACTGGAATTCTACCATAATCCAATTCATATTTTAATGGTTCTATATACTTAATGTATTTTGGTTTTATAGACTTATCCATTGGTTTTGCTTCTGGCAATTTTACTTTAGGGCTTAAAGGATCTACTTGTCTACCATTTTTCCAAAAACGATAACAAACATGAGGACCACTAGTATTACCTGTCATACCAACATAACCAATAACATCACCTTGTCTAACATATTGTCCTTTTTTTACAGCCTGATTTTTCATGTGTAAATATTGTGTAGAATAGGTGTTATTGTGTTTTATTTTTACATATTTTCCATTACCACCTCTTCTAGTAGATTCTATAACTGTACCACTAGCTGTAGCAATAATTGGCGTACCAACTTTGGCAGCAAAATCAGTTCCTTTGTGTGGTCTAATTTTATTACCATATAAAGCAATTTTCCTTCTTAAGTTATAACGTGATGAAATTCTATATTGAAATTTTATTGGTGATTTTAAAAAGAAACTACGCAACATATTTCCTTTCTCGTCATAATATTCTGGAATATTTAGAGTAGAGTCTGCTACAAATCTGAAAGCATATAAATCTTGACCTTTATGTTTAAATACAGCTGATTTTACTATTCCATAACCTGCAAAAGTTGTATCGTCTATAAATTTTTCTTGATACATAATCTTAAAAGAATCTCCTTTTTGTAGCCTGTAAAAATCTAATGTCCAAGCATATAAATCTGCAATTGTATAGGTTAAGTTAGGTTTAATTTTTAAGCTATCCATTGTTTGAGAAAAACTTGAATAAATTGTACCTGAAACCGATTTTTCTACAATTTTAATTGGCTTTTTGTATTCTCTTGCTTTAATTATAGAGTCTTTAAAGTCTAAAATTGTAGCATTAATTTTATCGTGTTTATATATAAAAACTTGAGCAGTTTCTAGAGAGTCTTTACTTGCTAAAATAGTGTAGGGTTTACCAGCTCTTACTCTTCTTACATCAAAAATTTCTTTAACAGATGAAGCAATCTGATTAATTTTTGGATAGTAAACATGGTGCCTATCTAGTATTGTACCAAAACTTTCTCCACTTTTTATGGTATCTTGAATTACAATATAGTCGTCTATCTTGTACCCAAAACGTATTTCAGGTTCTACTATTTTTACTTCTTTCTTTTCTGGCTTTTTCTCAGTTTTATTACAACTAAATAGCACTAAAAAAACAGAAAATATGAGTACAAATCTTCTCACCAAACAAACATTTTTATTCCTTTTCAAAAGTAAAAAAAAGAATTAATTAAAAAGAGTATTTCTAAATGTATTAATAGTTGTTATTTTACCTTTTCTAAAGGCGCTAACAAACCTCTATAGTTTTCTAAATCAGCCCTTAAAGACCCTACAGCTAGAGATGCTTTTAATTTAACTGGTATTTTATTTTCATCATCTGATATCCAAATTGTAACACTTTCTTCTTCTTTAAATACTCTACCAGATTGAACTATAGGTCTGAAGACTAATGTATTTAACTTTCCAAAGCGTGTTCTTAGCACTTCTTTACCAATAAATTTAAGTTTAAAAGGGTACACCTGAGAATCTAAAAACATATCTAGTTTTATCTCATCTCCTTCTTTTAATTTTTTAGCATCTGTATTTCTTAAAAAATAGAAAGAAGACAACATGTCTTGAATATTCTTTATAGAAATTATAGTGTCTTTCTGATTTAAAAAATCTTGAACATATGCTGTATTTGAAGTATAATTGAACGAAGTAATTCTATGTTTTTTGTAACCACCTTCATTAATTTTACGTTTAAATAAATAAGGTTTAACTATATTTTTATCGAAATACGATTCGTAAGTATCATCAACTTCAAAAAACCATTTAATCATTCCAGTAGTCCAACCTTTGCCTATAGAATGAAATACTTTTTTTCCATTATACTCTTCTTCGAAAATCTCTAAGGTTGCTGTTCCTGCTCTTAAAAAACCACTATAGCTCATTCTATAACTCAAAAACTCACCGTCTTTATAAACAGCTGTGTTTTTCTGACCAAAAACTGGCATTAAAAACAACAATAGAGTTAGAAATAAAATGTGCTTTATCATAAATAATCAAACTTATAAAAAAGGTTTGACAATTAGTGTTCCAAAACAAAAAAAAGCCAATTATTAACTTGTAATAAATGACTTTTAACGTTTTCTTAAAGGGTTAAAATGTTCCCCAATTTGCTAATTCTTCTTTTGTCCATAAATAAGGGTAAAATATTCTCCTTTGATATTTAGGATGGATATACTTTCGCCAACTACTACCTCCAGTAGCTTCAAGGTCTTTTTCTCCACCACCTAAATATTTCCCTGCAGCATTATAATGAGCCATTACCCATTTTACATTTACTGTATAATCGTAATGACGCATAGCTTTTACTAACTTTTCATCTTTTTGAATTTCTTCTGGAAGTTGTTTGAATTTTTTTGAAAGGTTGATATCATTATAATCTTCCATGAAATCGATAAAATCTCCAATATATTTTTTCTCAAATAAATTTAATAACGTTGATTTTTGACCAGTTGTATAGTTTTTGCCAGCTGCTTGCCAATACAAGTGATTATATGCATTTCTAAATGATGAGTTTCTATCTATAGTATCTCTATAACGTGCATCTATTAAGTTAATTAGTTCTGTAGAAGCAAACTCAATTTTTCTATATTGAGCAGACTGAAAACCACTTGCAGGGGTTAAGGTGTTTCTAAATTTTAAATATTGCTCTTTTTCCATACCTTCTGCCATCACTGAAAAAGAACTACATAGCATATCAAAATACCTACTTATTCTGTTAAGGTGCATGGCAAATTTTTCTGCAGATACTTCATCTGCTTTTGCAACTTGATCTATTTCCCACAACACCATTTTAAATAATAACTCATTTACTTGATGGTACATTATAAATACCATTTCATCTGGCTGAGTTGTTCTAGGTATTTGTAAGCCTAATAAAGCATCTGTTTGAATATAATCCCAATATGTAATTGGTGTGCTCCATAACAACCCTTCTAGCATAGAATCTACTGGCACACCAAGCTCATCATATTTCTCTTCAATGGCTTTTAAAATTTCTTCTCTTTTCATTTTTGGTTGATATAAAAAAAGCAAGATACTTAAATCTTGCTTTGTAGTATTTATAGTGTTCCTCTTTTCTGTTGCTCTCTTTCTATAGATTCAAAGAGCGCTTTAAAGTTTCCAGCTCCAAAACCTCTTGCTCCCATTCTTTGAATAATTTCAAAAAACAACGTTGGTCTATCTTCAACTGGTTTTGTAAAAATCTGTAATAAATAGCCTTCTTCGTCAGCATCAATCATAATTCCAAGAGATTTTAATTTTTCGATATCCTCTTTTAATTCATGACTAAATTCTTCTAAACGTCCAGGAACTGCTTTATAATATTCTTCTGGAGGGTGAGATAGAAACTCTACTCCATTGGAACGTAATTGAGTTACAGTTTTAATAATATCATCTGTAGCAACTGCAATGTGTTGAACACCTGCACCTTCATAAAAATCTAAATATTCTTCTATTTGAGATCTTTTTTTACCTTCTGCTGGTTCGTTAATTGGAAACTTAATTCTACCATTTCCATTAGACATTACTTTACTCATTAAAGCTGAATACTCTGTATGAATTTGCTTATCGTCGAAAGATAAAAAGTTTTCAAAACCCATTACATCTTCATACCATTTTACCCAAACATTCATTTGATTCCAACCAACATTACCAACCATATGGTCTATAAATTTCAAACCTGCTGTTGGTGGATTGTAATCTGATTCCCATTTTGTAAAACCTGGTAAAAATGCACCATTATAGTTTTTGCGTTCAACAAACAAATGCACAGTTTCACCATAAGTATAAATTCCTGCTCTTACAACTTCACCATGTTCATCTTTTTCAACTGTTGGTTCCATGTAAGATTTTGCCCCTCTAGAAGTTGTTTCTTCATAAGCTTTTCTAGCATCTTCTACCCACAATGCAATAACTTTTACCCCATCACCATGTTTTACAATATGATCGTTTATAGGTGATTTGCTGTTTAATGGAGTTGTAAGCATTAACTTTATTTTATCTTGAGTTAATACATAACTAACTGAGTCTTTTGCTCCAGTTTCTAAACCTCTGTAGGCATGAGATTGAAATCCGAAAGCTGTTTTATAAAAATGTGCAGCTTGCTTAGCATTTCCGACATAAAATTCTACATAATCCGTACCTAATAATGGAAGGAAATCTTTAGCTCCTTCAAATATTTTTTCTAGACCGTAGTTTACTGATTTTATTTCTTTTGACATTGTTTTCTAATTTAATTGATTTTACTCTAACCAAGATTTAAAATAATCTTCATCAGCGATTTTCATAGCTTCTTCTGTAACTTGTAATGGCTTAAATGTATCTACCATTACAGCTAATTCTTCTGTTTCTGTTTTACCAATACTTCTTTCTGTAGCACCAGGATGTGGCCCATGAGGAATTCCTGCTGGGTGTAAAGAAATATGACCAGCTTCTATATCGTTTCTACTCATAAAATCACCATCAACATAATACAAAACTTCATCAGAATCTATATTACTATGGTTGTATGGAGCAGGTATTGATTGTGGATGATAATCGTACAATCTTGGTACAAAACTGCAAATTACAAAAGCACTTGTTTCAAATGTTTGATGTACAGGAGGTGGTTGATGAATTCTACCAGTTATCGGTTCAAAATCGTGTATTGAAAAGGCGTATGGATAATTATAACCATCATAACCAACTACATCAAAAGGATGTGAAGCATACACCATTTCTATAATTTCGTTTTGTTTTTTTACTTTAATGGTAAAATCTCCCAATTGATTATAAGTTTCTAATTCTTCTGGTCTTCTAATATCACGCTCACAAAAAGGCGAGTGTTCTAAAAGCTGACCAAACCAATTTCGATATCTTTTTGGTGTATAAACAGGATGGTAAGACTCTACTATAAACAATCTATTATCTGACGTATCAAAGTCTAATTTATAAATAATTCCACGAGGAATTACTAGATAATCTCCATATTTAAAATCAATATTTCCTAGATGGGTTCTTAATTTACCTATTCCTTTATGGATAAAAATTACTTCATCTGCATCTGTATTTTTATAAAAATATTCTTTTGTTGAGTTTTTTGGAGCAGCTAAAATAATATTACAATCTGAGTTAGTTAATACAATTTTTCTACTCTCTAAGTAATCGTTTTCTGGTTTTACTTGAAAACCTCTAAATCTATACGATTGTATATTGTTAGCTTTTGCAACTTTTGGTGCAACAGAATATTGTTGCTTAATTTCTTTAACCATTGTTGGTCTTTTCTCATGATAGCTGTTGGTAGACATACCATCGAAACCAATGGTGCCAAAAAGTTGCTCATAATATAAACTCCCATCTTTTTTACGAAACTGAATGTGTCTCTTATGAGGTATGTTTCCTAATTTATGATAAAAAGGCATATTAAATGTATTTTATGAATTATTAAAATGTTTTCTGTTTCTAATTTATTGCTTCAAGGCAATATAAAACTGAAGTTATTCTGGATTTCTTTTAATTAAAAACTTTAAAAGCGATAATAATTCTGAAAACATTTCAATCGTTTTAGTTCTACTAACAAAGATATAAAAATCAGTAGAATAAGTTGAATTTTATTAGCATATATAGCCAAAAAAAGCTGAAGCAAATGCTTCAGCTTATAATAATTCTTAAGTATTTAAAATTACTCTTTAGGTAATCTTTCGTCAATCATTTTTAAAGGCATACCTTCCATTAAATCGAATACATCTAAAATACTTCTTACAGTATCTTCTTCTTCTACTTGCTCATTTACAAACCATTGTAAAAACACTTCAGAAGCATAATCGTTTACACTTCTTGCTTTACTGAAACATTTATATATAGATTGTGTTACCTGAATTTCTTGATCTAAAGATTTCTCATAAATTTCACGTAAACTCTCAAAGTCGTTATTAACTTCAGGAATTGCTGGAGAAATTGCTGCTCCTCCTGCATCATTTATAAAGTTAAAAATTCTCATTCCATGTTCTCTTTCTTCTTCAGATTGTTTGTAAAAGAAAGCTTTACTATTTAGTAATTCTCGTTGATCACACCAAGAAGCCATTGCTAAGTATGAAGCTGAAGCATGCATCTCTAATGCGATTTGTTCATTTAAAACATCCATAACTTCTGGATGAATTGTCATTTGTCTTCTAATTGCTGTCTTCATAATTATATTATTTTAATACAAAGATACTTAGAAATAAGGGGATTATAGTGTTTAATAATAAATTTAAACACAGTCTAAATAAGTGTAATTTATACTAAAATGAAAAACAATAAGAAATTTCTTCTTTAAGTTCTAAAAGTGTTGGAATTTCTAAGAAAACTAAATGTTCTTTGTCTGCAATAAATAGTAAAACATAATTATCGTTATCAATAATATGTTGCAGTTGAAGTGGTGAAGTAAGTTCGTTAACTTTTTTTCTTAGTTGTAATAATTGCGGAAAAGTTAACTTCATCATTTTGTCATTAATCTTTAGTTGATAATGACAAAATGTAATTTGTTTTAACTGAATGTTAAACTGTATGTCTGCAAAAATATCCACACAGCAAAAATAATAACTATTTAGAATAAATAAAAATAAAACTTAAAAACTATTCTATCTTTTTTATCACTGCTTTTGGTGCTTCTTTTCTAGTACCGTCAAAACCATCTACGCCACCAACAGTAGTATATTTCATTACATATTTTTTATCTGGATAGATTCTTTTATAAGCACTTTGACACATTAAAGTAGCTTCGTGAAACCCACATAAAATAAGCTTAAGCTTTCCAGGATAGGTATTAACATCACCAATTGCATATATTCCTGGAATATTGGTTTGATAATCTAATGCATTGTTAACTTTTATGGCATTTTTCTCTATTTCTAAACCCCAGTCTGCAATTGGTCCTAATTTGGGTGATAATCCAAACAGAGGCACAAAATGGTCTGTTTCAATATCAAAAGTTTCTTCTCCTTTTACCTCAACTCTTACAGCTTCTACTTTACTATTACCTACTATACCCTTAACTTCAGCAGGTGTAATTAATCGTATTTTACCAGCATCTTTAAGTTCTTGTACTTTATCTACAGAATCTAAAGCTCCTCTAAATTCATTTCTTCTATGGATTAAGGTAACTTCTGAGGCTACATCAGTTAAAAAGATAGACCAATCTAAAGCAGAATCTCCTCCACCAGAAATTACAACTTTTTTATTTCTATAAAATTCAGGATCTCTAATGATATATTCTACACCTTTTTCTTCATAATTTTTTATGTTTTCTATCGGTGGTTTTCTTGGCTCAAAAGATCCTAAACCTCCTGCAATAGCAACTACTTTAGCATGATGTTTTGTTCCTTTGTTAGTGGTTACTATAAAGGTTCCATCTTCTTGTTTATCAATTGTATCTGCACGCTCTCCCAAAGTAAAACCTGGTTGAAATTGCTTGATTTGCTCCATTAATTTATCGGTTAAATCGCCAGCTAAAATCTCTGGATAAGCAGGAATATCGTAAATAGGTTTTTTAGGATAAATCTCAGAACATTGGCCTCCTGGTTGAGGTAAAGCATCTATTAAATGACAACGAAGTTTTAATAAACCAGCTTCAAAAACAGTAAATAAACCTGTTGGGCCAGCTCCAATAATTAGAATATCTGTAGATATCATTCTTTAACAGTTAAATTTTGGTAAAATTAAAAAAGAGTAACAATTATAAATGTGACAAAAGTCACAAAAGATTAAGCAACATTTATTACCTCTTTAATATGAGGAACATATTTTCTAATAGTCGCTTCTACACCGTTTTTTAGTGTCATTTGATTTACCGAACATCCAGTGCAAGCTCCTTCTAATTGAACTCTAACAGTGTTATCTTCTACAGAAAGTAGTTTAATATTACCTCCATCACTCATTAAAAAAGGACGTATTTCTTCTAAGGCCTTTTCTACATTAATTTCTATTTCTTGTGCTGTCATAATTTTACTTTTTAACTGCGCTACAACCACTCATAGTTGTAATTCTAACCACCTCTGTTGGAGGTAAATTTGCATTTCTCTTTAATAATTCTGAAACCATTTCTTTGGTGATTTCATCGAATGCTTTTTCTAAAACAGTACCTTCTTGTAAAGCAACTGGATGCCCAACATCTCCTGATTCTCGTATAGATTGTACTAAAGGTATTTCACCTAAAAATTTAGTATTTATATCTTCTGCTAAATTTTTAGCACCATCTTTTCCAAAGATATAATATTTGTTGTTAGGTAATTCTTCAGGTGTAAAATAAGACATATTTTCAATGATACCCAATACTGGTACTTTAATACTGTCTTGCTGAAACATGGCTACTCCTTTTTTAGCATCTGCTAAAGCAATATTTTGAGGTGTACTTACCACAACAGCGCCATTTATTGGAAGTGCTTGTACTATTGATAAGTGAACATCTCCTGTTCCTGGAGGTAAATCAATTAATAAGAAATCTAATTCTCCCCAAGCACCGTCAAAAATAAGCTGTTTTAAAGCTTTACTTGCCATTGGTCCTCGCCAAATTACTGCTTGATCTGGATTTGTAAAAAAACCTAAAGACAGTAGTTTTACACCATAGTTTTCTATAGGCTTCATTTTAGATCTACCATCTACATTTACAGAAATTGGTCTTGCTTTTTCAACATCGAACATTAAATGTTGAGATGGCCCATAAACATCGGCATCTAAAACACCTACATTAAAACCCATTTTAGCTAAAGAAATTGCAGTATTTGCTGTTATTGTAGATTTACCTACACCTCCTTTACCAGAAGCTATAGCTATAATGTTTTTAATATTTGGAATCTCTTTTCCTCGTATTAAATTAGGATCTTCTTTTGGTGCAGCTTTCTCTACTTTAACATTCACTTTTACATCAATCTTTTGATGTACTTTATCGTGAATAATTTTCATGATTTCTACTTCAACTTTCTTTTTTGCCTGTAAAGAAGGGTTTGCAATTGTTACATCTACAATAACTTCATCTTCAAAAACAACTATATTTTTTACATTATTGTTTTCAACTAAACTTTTACCTTCTCCTGGAGCAGTAATGTGCTCTAATGCTTTGTGTATATCTTGTTTTGTAAAACTCATTCTAAACTAATTAGCTAATGCTATTTTTATTTAATCTATATTGCAAAGATACAGCTAAGTACTTATATATTAAAGCTAATAAATTGTGAATATTTATAGATTTATAAGGTGAGTTTATCTTAATTCTTCTGATGGATTCCAGAAGACTTTATCAAAGTCTTGAATTTGATTATCAACAACAACTATTCCTTCATTTTCTAGCAATTGTTGCATTAAATTGGTTCCTTGAAAATGATGCTTACCTGTTAATAATCCTATTCTATTCACAACTCTATGTGCAGGTACTTCTAGTTCTTGATTGTGAGAGTTATTCATGGCCCAACCAACCATTCTTGCAGATCTTGCAGCGCCTAAATATTTGGCAATTGCACCATAACTTGTTACCCTACCAAAAGGAATTTTTCGAGCAACATCATATACTTTTTCAAAAAAATTATCTGAGTTTTTCATCAAATTGAATTACTTCAATTTAAATTTAAGATAAGTAATGGCTTTGCCTACTTCTAAATACTGACTTTCGTAAAATGTTTGAATATCTGTAACTTCTTCTGGTGCTCCTCCATTGTTGTAAACATTGTGATTTGAATATAAAATTTCATGTCCTAAACCACTTAACAATCCTAGTGTATATCCATGCATAAACTCGCTATCTGTTTTTAGATTAATTACACCATCTTGTTTTAAAATAGTTTTATAACGATCTAAAAATTTTGGATTTGTCATTCTATGTTTTGTACGTTGAAATTTTATTTGTGGATCTGGAAAGGTTATCCAAATTTCATCAACTTCATTTGCTCCAAATATATAATCTACCAACTCAATTTGAGTTCTAACAAAGGCTACATTATTTAAACTTTCATCAATAGCAGTTTTAGCTCCTCTCCAAAAACGAGCACCTTTTATGTCTATGCCAATGTAATTTTTATTAGGATTTTTCTTTGCTAAACCAACTGTATATTCACCTTTTCCACAGCCAAGTTCAACAATTATTGGATTAGTATTACCAAAAAAAGAATGCCATTTACCTTGATGAGTGAAGCCATTAATTACTTCATCTCTTTTAGGCTGAATGACATTTTTAAAAGTTTCGTTTTCTTTAAAACGCTTGAGTTTATTCTTACTTCCCAAAGTAATTAAGCTCTATCTTCTGTTCCTTCATCTAAAAAGCGCTTAGACTCTTTCATCCAATATGCAAATAAAACTAGTAAGATTATTAAAAATCCCCAGTTTATAGCATTAGAAGTCCACCAGCCTAAATCTGCTGTCGCCAATTGAAGACGAATCCACTCAAAAGGGTAGAATAATACATCTGTAAATAAACTACCAATCCATCTAAAAATATTGCTTGCTATCATAACTTAATTATCTTTACCCTGCAAAAATAACAAAAGAATTAATGTTAGCCAATTTTTTAAACAAATCTAAACCAATCAATTTTGCAGGGCTATTAGTCTTCTTTTATTTAACATTTGTTGGTGAACTTTTGGCACTATTTTTCGACACTCCTTTTTCTCTTGAAAAAGCTTTAAATATTGTAACTTTTATTATTCTTTTTGTTGTTATTTTTTTTCTTGTAAACTTTATAATTCTAAAGCACGATTTAACTTATGACAACTCATATGCATTTTTCTTTTTTATTACGCTAACGATAATATTACTTCCAGATTTATTAGAAATTAACACCTTAATTTTAGGCATTATTTATTTTCTTTTTCTTCGGAAAATATATAGTTTAAGATCTAATAAAAGAGTAATTGAAAAAGTTTTCGATGCTGGGTTATGGTTGGGTGTATTTTTTATTTTAGAACCAATATCTATACTGTTTTTTTTATTATTGATTTTAGCAATTTATATTCATAAAAAATTAAATATCAACACTTTAATAATTCCTTTGTTAGGTTTTTTAACTCCGTGTTTTATTTATTTTACCTATCTATTTTGGTTTGATAGGCAACAAGAATTTTACTCACTTTTTAACTTTAAAATAGCTTCTTCAATAGGTATTACAGAGACTAAACTTGCAATACCTTTTACAGTTGTAACTTTATTTACTTTGTTTTGTTTTGTAATAAAATCGAGTAAAGTATTTCCTATAAATAATACATTTCGAAGAAGCTGGACTTTAATCTTAATAAATTTTTTGTTGGCAATAGTTTTTGTGATTATTACTCCATTAAATTCATATGATTCTTTTATGTATTTGCTTTTTCCAACCTCACTTATTTTAGCAAATGGTATAGAAATGATTAAAAAAAATAGTTTTAAAAATGCTATTATTTATATTTTCTTATTTGGAAGTTTAATTAGCTTAATACTGTTATAACTTTTCACCAAAAGCTAAATCACCAGCATCGCCTAAACCAGGAACAATATATCCTTTTTTGTTGAGCTCTTTATCAATATCTGCTATCCATAAATTTGTGTTTTTAGGTAAGTTTTTCTCTGCATACTGTATACCAGATGTTGAACCAATTACAGATACTACATGAAGTTCTTTAGGTGAGCCAAATTTTTGTATAGCTTTATATACTGCAATTAAAGACCTGCCTGTTGCTAACATAGGATCTATTATAAGTAGTGTTTTATTATTAATGCTTGGTGAGGCAAAATATTCTACAACAATATCAAAATCATGTGAATTTTCTTTTGGTTTTCTAAAAGCTGAAATGAAAGCATTTTCGGCTTTATCAAAATAATTTAAGAGACCAACATGTAAAGGAATTCCAGCTCTAAGAACCGAACATAAAACTACATCATTACTAGGTAAGTGCATTTTTTTGTTGCCTAATGGAGTTTCTACATAAGTTGTAGAGTAATTAAAAGTTTTACTCATTTCATATCCTAAAATTTCACCAATTCTTTCAATGTTTCTTCGAAAACGTAGACTATCTTTTTGTATAGTACTATCTCTTATTTCAGCAATAAAAGTGTTTAAAATTGAGTTGTTTTTGGCTAAGTGATGTACTTTCATCAATAATGTATTTTAACTGTAAATCTTCTTAAAGATATAAGTTTTTAACTGAAATTCAACATATCAAATTTAAAGTCATCCATAAAATAAAAGTTATCTTTGCTAAACCTAAAATAATTTTTGCATGATTCAATCTATGACAGGTTATGGTAAATCTGTATTACAATTACCTACAAAAAAAGTAACCATAGAAATAAAGTCGCTAAATAGTAAAAACTTAGACATTAACACAAGAATACCAAGCTATTACAAAGAAAAAGAATTAGATGTTCGAAAAAAAATAGCCAAATCTTTAATAAGAGGAAAAGTCGATTTTTCAATTTTTATTGAAATGACAGCTGATAAAACCTCAACTACAATTAATAAAGGTGTTGTTAATGACTATATGCAACAATTAAAAAATGTACTAAGTAATAATACTGAAGATGATTTAGCATTATTAAAAATGGCAGTTACAATGCCAGATGCTCTTAAAACTGAACGCGAAGAATTAGATGAAGAAGAATGGGCTCAAATTAACAACAAAATTGATGAAGCAATTGTTGAAATTGTACAATATAGAATTGATGAAGCAAAATCTTTAGAAGAAGATTTTAAAGAAAGAATTGCTAATATTAAAACCTATTTGGAAGAAGTAAAAACTTTAGATAAAGATAGAATCAATCATGTTAAAAAGCGATTACAAAAGGCAATTGAAGAACTTAAAGTAGAAACAGATGCCAACAGGTTTGAGCAAGAACTTATCTATTATTTAGAAAAGTTAGATATTAATGAAGAGAAAGTTCGTTTAGAAAATCATTTAGAATATTTTTTAACCACATTAGATTCAGAAGATTCTAATGGTAAAAAACTTGGATTTATAATTCAAGAAATGGGTAGAGAAATAAACACAACTGGGTCTAAAGCTAATTATGCACCCATTCAAAAAGCTGTTATACAGATGAAAAACGAATTAGAGCAAATTAAAGAACAAATTCTTAACGTACTATAATTAACTATTTATGAGTGATTTTAAAGGTAAGTTATTTGTATTTTCAGCACCTTCTGGTTCTGGTAAAACTACTATAGTTCGTCATCTGCTTAGTCAAGAGCATCTAAACTTAGCATTTTCGATATCTTGTACATCTAGAGCACCAAGAGGCGAAGAAATAGATGGTAAAGATTACTATTTTATTTCATTAAAAGACTTTAAAAATAAAATTAAAAGTGATGCTTTTTTAGAATGGGAAGAAGTCTATAGAGATAATTTTTATGGTACCTTAAAAAGTGAAGTCGAACGTATTTGGGCACAAAAAAAACATGTAATTTTCGATATAGATGTAGCTGGTGGTTTACGTATTAAAAAGAAATTCCCTAACGAAACCTTGGCTGTTTTTGTAAAACCACCAAGCATAGATGAACTTAAAATAAGATTAAAAAAACGTTCTACAGAAAGTAATGAAAAAATAAATATGAGAATTGCCAAAGCTTCTGTAGAGTTAGCAACTGCACCTCAATTTGATAAAATTATTAAAAATTACGACTTAGATGTAGCTCTTAATGAAGCTGAAAATTTAGTTAGTGATTTTTTAAAAAATAGTTAAGTAATTATATGAAAGTTGGTCTTTATTTTGGAACCTTTAACCCTATTCATGTTGGTCATTTAATTATTGCCAATCATCTAGTAGAATATTCAGAATTAGACGAAATTTGGATGGTTGTAACGCCTCACAATCCTTTTAAAAAGAAAAGTTCTTTATTAGAAAATCATCATCGTTTTGAATTGGTTTACAGAGCTACAGAAAACTATCCAAAAATTAAACCTTCAGACATTGAGTTTAAACTACCTCAGCCCAATTACACTGTACATACATTAGCACACATTACAGATCTTTATCCAGAAAAAGAATTTTCTTTAATTATGGGAGAAGATAATTTAAAGAGCTTTCATAAATGGAAAAATTACGAAACCATTTTAGAGCATCATCATATATATGTTTATCCAAGAGTAGCTGAAGGACATATTGAACATCAATTTACAAACCATCCAAAAATTCATAAAGTTGATGCACCAATAATACAAATTTCATCAACTTCAATTCGAAAAGGAATACAGCTTAAAAAAAATGTAAAACCCTTATTAACTCAAGAAGTTTGGCAATACATAGATGAAATGAATTTTTATAAAAAATAGTTTCCTTATTTTTACGTTAATTACAGCATTAAAATAAAATCTGTGGATAATCAGCAATCAAAAAAACAATCATTTAAAAACAAATTAACCCTTAAATACAGGTTAGTGGTTTTGAATGAAGATACTTTTGAAGAGCGTTTCTCTTTAAAATTATCGCGTTTAAATGTTTTTGTTTTAGGTGGTTTGTTGTCGTTTATCCTTATTCTAATTACCACATTTTTCATCACATTTACTCCAATAAAGGAGTATATTCCAGGATACACTTCAACCGAACTAAAAATTAAAGCCACAAAATTAGCTTTTGAAACCGACTCTTTAAAGCGCAGATTAGTTGTGCTAGAGGATTACACAAAAAATATTGGCCCAATATTATTAGGTAATATTAAACCTGATGAAATAGATACATCAACTTTCGAAGGAAATAGAGTGGTACTAAATGATAGTTTATTAAATGCCTCTAAACAAGACTCTATTTTTAGAGAAAAAATAGAAAGTGAAGATCGTTTTCCTATTCAGTTGAATGCAGAAAACAATATGAATATTGTGTTTTTTGCTCCTTTAAATGGTAGTGTTTCACAAGAATATGATGTTAAAGTAAATCATTTAGCAGTAGATATTGTAGCGCCAAAAAATACTCCTGTAAAAGCTACAGCAGATGGTTCCGTTATTTTTTCTGGATGGACTACTGAAACTGGTTATGTTATAATTTTAAAACATAAAGAAGATTACATTTCTGTATATAAACACAATGGAAACTTATTAAAACAACAAGGTGATTTTGTAAAGTCTGGAGAAGTAATAGCAAGTGTAGGTTCTACTGGCGAGCTTACTACTGGTCCACATTTACACTTCGAACTTTGGAAAGGTGGTTATTCTGTTAATCCTTCGAATTTTATTGATTTTAAATAGATGAGTATAAAGTCTTTTTTTGCAATTCCATTTGCTAAAATTGTTAGAAAAAAAGTCTACAAATGGGCGAATAATCCAATAAAAACTCAAGATAAAGTTTTTAAAAACTTGATAGCTGTAGGTAAAAATACTGCTTTTGGGAAAGACCATAATTTTGATGAAATCTCTAATTATAACGACTTCAAAAAACAGGTTCCTGTAACAGATTACGAAGGTTTAAAACCTTATGTGGAGCGAATAATTAAAGGAGAATCTGATATTCTTTGGAAAGATAAACCTATTTATTTTGCCAAAACTTCTGGGACAACATCTGGCGCAAAATACATACCTATTACCAAAGAGTCTATGCCAACTCATATAAAAGCTGCTAGAAATGCTTTACTGTTTTATATAGCAGAAAAAAATGATGCAAGTTTTGTTGATGGTAAAATGATTTTTTTACAAGGTAGCCCTGTTTTACAAGATAAAAACGGAATAAAACTTGGAAGGCTTAGTGGTATTGTAGCACATTACGTCCCTAAATACTTGTTAAAAAACAGATTGCCAAGTTGGGAAACAAATTGCATAGAAGATTGGGATACTAAAGTAAATGCAATTGTAGAGGAAACTTTACAAGAGGATATGAGGGTTATTAGTGGTATTCCTTCTTGGGTGCAAATGTATTTTGAAAAGCTTATTGAAAAAACAGGTAAAAGCATTTCAGAAATCTTCCCAAATTTTAATTTTTTCATTTATGGTGGTGTAAATTTTGAACCTTACAAGAATAAATTCGAAAATTTAATTGGAAAGAAAATAAACTATATAGAACTGTATCCTGCTTCAGAAGGATTTATTGCCTATCAAGATTCGCAAAAAGCAAAAGGATTGTTACTACAGTTAGACTCTGGTATTTTTTACGAGTTTATTCCTGCTACTGAGTTTTTTGATGAAAAACCAACTAGAATTTCTCTGAAAGATGTTCAAATGGGTGTTAATTATGTTATTATTTTAAATACATCTGCAGGACTTTGGGGTTATAATATTGGTGATACTATAGAATTTACCTCAACAAATCCATACAGAATAAAGGTAACTGGGAGAATAAAACATTTTATATCTGCTTTTGGCGAACACGTAATTGGTAAAGAAGTTGAGAAAGCTTTAAATGAAGCTATTATAGATACAAATATCAATATTAGTGAGTTTACAGTTGCGCCAAAAGTAAATCCGAAAATTGGTTTACCTTATCATGAATGGTTTATTGAGTTTGAAAATGAGCCAGAAAATCTCGATGATTTTGCTAAAAAAATTGATGCATCAATGCAAGAGCAAAATATTTATTACAAAGATTTAATTGATGGGAAAATTTTAAAAACTTTAGAAATTAGAAAAGTTAAAAAAGGAGGTTTTCATGAATACATGAAATCTATTGGTAAATTTGGAGGACAAAATAAAATTCCACAGCTATCTGATAACAGAAAAATAGCTGATGTATTAGAAAACTTCATTATTAAATAAAGACTTATGGGAGGAAATTATTTATTTTTATTCTTAGCTGTAGCTCTAATTATTGTTTACTTTTACAACAAATTTAGAAATAGACGTTAATGAGTATCATTAGAATTACTAAGCAATTCAGTTTTGAAACAGGCCATGCTTTATATGGATATGATGGTAAATGTAAAAACGTTCACGGCCATTCTTATAAGCTCTCTGTTACAGTTACTGGTATTCCAATTAACGATTCAAACAATGTAAAGTTTGGAATGGTAATAGATTTTGGTGACCTAAAAAAAATTGTAAAAGAAGAAATTGTAGACTTATTTGATCATGCTACTGTTTTCAATAAAAACACACCTCATGTAGAATTAGCTAGAGAGCTAGAAAAAAGAGGACATCATGTTTTGTTAGTAGATTATCAACCTACAAGTGAGATGATGGTTATCGATTTTGCTAAAAAAATAAATGCTCGTTTACCAGAGAATATTAAATTACATTCTATGAAGCTTCAAGAAACTGAAACTTCTTTTGCAGAATGGTTCGCCTCTGATAATTAAATTGTTGGTAAGTTATTTTTCTTCGGCAATAAATTTTTGTAATAAAAGTTATATTTATCAAAATTAACTCTCATGAAATTTTTAAAAAGTCTTTTAATTTTAACAATGGTTATCACATTTGCTAATTGTAGTGAAAGTGATTCTGCACCAATATACCCTTTAAGTTACGAAAATATTGCTGGCACCTACAATGTACAGAGTTTTAGTTATAAAACAGATGTTATTACAACAACTAATGGTATTCCAATTACAATTGCAACTGCATCAGCAGTTGGAGATACTTTTCAAATTGATTTAACTCTAAATGTTGATGGTACTTATACAATACAAGGAGCTTATAGAGTTGAAAATAAGATTAGTGCCTGTAGTTGGTAATGCTGTTGAGACTCAAGAAATCATAAATATAAGTAACACTGGTACATTCACCCTTAATACAAATAGCAATACCATTACTTTTTCAGACGGTTTAGTAAAAGATTTAAATGGTACTTTAGAAGTTAGAACTTTTAATGAAACATCTTTTTCATTATTTCAAGAAACTGATTTGAATGTGAGTAATAATGTAGAAAATATTGAAACCTCTATTGCTTTCGTAAGAAATTAATTAAGCAGATGGTTTATGTATAAAAAAAAGGATTTCTTTTAGAAATCCTTTTTTATTTTCCATTAAAATTATTCATTGTATTTGCTAAACCTTGAGTTCCAAAAGACAACACTACTTCAATAGATTTTGGCAACCTTTCTATAAGTTTACTTTCTTCTTCAGCAGACCAATCACCTAATACGTAATCTACTTGTCTACCTTTAGAAAAATTACTTCCTACACCAAATCTAAATCTTGGGTATTTTGTAGTTACTAACTTATCTTGTATATCTTTTAATCCATTGTGGCCTCCATCGCTGCCTTTTCCTTTTACTCTTATAGTTCCAAAGTCGATGTTTAAATCATCTGTAATTACAAGTAAGTTGTCTATAGAAACCTTTTCTTTTTGCATCCAAAATTTTACAGCTTTACCACTTAGATTCATATAAGTATTTGGCTTTAGTAAAATAAATGTTCTTCCTTTAAATCTAAAGGTAGCAACATCACCTAACTTTTCTGTTTCGAACTCAACTTGTTTTGTTTTAGCAAGTTCATCTAAGATTCTAAAACCTATATTATGACGTGTGTTGGTATATTTTTCTCCAATATTACCTAAACCCACAATTAAAAACTTTTTCATTAACGGTTCTTTTGTTGCTCTTTTAGTATTTAATATATTTTTAAAGAAACCTTTAAAATTCATGTTACAAAAGTAATATCTTATTTTAATTAGATAGAAAATAAAAAAGCGTTACAAAATGTAACGCTTTTTTTTCTTGTTAGAAAGCAACAATTTATTCAGTAGCTGCTGCTTCTGGAGCTGCTGCTTCAGTTTCTAATTCTTCTTCTTCATCTATGGCTACAGCATTACGTGAAGTTCTAACTTGAACAACAACTGTATTATCTGGATGCATAAATGTATACTTATCATTAAATAATGAAGTGATGTATAGTTTGTTACCGATTTTTAATTTAGAAATATTAGCTTCTACAAAATCTGGTAAGTTAGCAGGTAAAGCCTTTACTCTTAGTTTACGGTTAGTAAAACGTAAAGAACCACCATTTAACACCCCTGGAGAAGTACCTACTAATTTCACAGGAATATTCATTGTAACTTCTTTATCATCAAATAATTGATAGAAATCGATATGTAAGATTCTATCAGTTACAGGATGAAACTGAATGTCTTGTAAAATTGCAGGAACCACTGTTCCATCAATTTCAATACTTGCAGTATATACGTTTGGAGTATACACCAAGTTTTTAAACGCTTTTTCTTCTGCTGAAAAGTGTATTGGCTGTTCTCCTCCGTAAATAACGCAAGGAACCATTCCAGCATTACGTAAGGCTTTAGTCGCTGACTTGCCCACGCTTTCTCTTTTTGATCCTTTAATTGTAATTGATTTCATTACTTTTTTTAAAAATTTACATTATAAATTGACTACTTATTGAAGTGTTATCTTGCACTTTGTGCATAACATCTGCGAATAAGGGGGCGCAAGATACAACTTTTATTTTAGATATATCCTTTTTTAACGGAATTGTATCTGAAACAATAAGTTCTGTTAACGCTGAATCTTGAATTTTTTCATAAGCAGAGCCAGAAAGTATAGGATGTGTACAAACTGCACGTACACTTAATGCTCCTCTTTCTTTCATTAAGTTAGCTGCATGAGTTAAAGTCCCTCCAGTATCTATCATATCATCTACAAGAACAACATTTTTTCCTTCTACATCACCAATAACTTCCATATGGCCAATTACATTAGCTTTTTTACGTTGTTTATAACAAATAACTACTTCAGATAATAAGTGTTTAGAATAAGCATAAGCTCTTTTAGAACCTCCCATATCTGGTGATGCAATTGTTAAATTATCTAGATTTAAACTTTTTATGTAAGGTAAAAATATAGTAGAGGCAAATAAATGATCTACAGGTTTTTCAAAAAATCCTTGAATTTGATCTGCATGCAAATCCATGGTCATAATTCTTGTAGCACCAGCAGCTTCTAATAATTTAGCAACTAATTTTGCTCCAATAGCTACTCTTGGCTTGTCTTTTCTATCTTGTCTAGCCCAACCAAAGTAAGGCATAACAGCTGTAATATGTCTTGCAGATGCTCTTTTTGCTGCATCTAACATGAGTAACATTTCCATTAAATTATCTGCATTTGGAAAAGTTGAGCCTATGATAAATACTCGTCTTCCTCTAACAGATTCTTCAAAAGCTGGTTGAAATTCCCCATCACTAAAATGAGTCATTATAACTTTACCTAATTTTGTATTGTAAGACTTGGCAATTTTTTCTGCTAACTCTAAGCTTTGACCACAAGCAAATAATTTTGGTGCTAATTTGGTAGTAGACATGAATGTGTTTTTAATGTTGTGTTGTGCGCTGCAAAATTAATAATTATTTATTGACTTTAAACTGGTTTTATAAGCTTTCTAAAGAAAAAATAATTAGTTTTGTATCCCAAATTTTTGCTCAAGTGGCGGAATTGGTAGACGCGCTGGATTCAAAATCCAGTTTCTTCGGAAGTGTGGGTTCGATTCCCACCTTGAGTACAGAATTGAACCTCCAACCTTTTATAGTTGGAGGTTTTTATATTTCAATTTTTCAATTCTTTTAACGTTTTCACATCCATAAATAATTATTTTTACTGCATAAACTATAACAAATGGATGACTTTACTTTATACGTAACAATGGGTTTAAATCATGTGCTAGATTTTAGTGCATACGACCATATTATTTTCTTAGCAGCTTTAAGTGTTGTATACATTATAAAAGAATGGAAAAAAGTACTTTGGTTGGTTACCTTATTTACTTTTGGCCATTCTTTAACTTTGGCATTATCTGCTTATGAAGTAGTAAATTTAGATGTTGCCCTAATAGAATTTTTAATACCAGTAACTATATTTATTACTGCTTTAAGTAACATCATAAATGTTTATTTAGAAAAAAAATCTACAAACAGTATAAACTTACTATTTGCCTTATTTTTTGGCTTAATTCATGGCTTAGGATTTTCTAACTATTTTAGAATGATGATTGGTCAAGAGGAAGATAAACTTTTACCTCTTGTTGAATTTGCACTAGGAATTGAATTAGCTCAAATTGTAATTGTAATTGGTATTTTAGTAATTGGCTTTGCATTAATGAAATTTGCAAAACTTAAAAGACATCATTGGATTACGGTTACCTCTATACTAATTGCAATTATTTCTGCTAAAATGATGTGGGAAAGAATCTTTTGGTAATTTATTAACTTGTTATATATAGAAATCTTTTTACTTTCGTTTTAATGACATCAGAAAAGCAATTAAAATACGACAAAGCCTATTTAAGAATGGCTTTTGAATGGGGAAAGTTGTCGCATTGTAAACGTAAACAAGTAGGTGCTTTAATTGTTAAAGATAGAATGATAATTTCTGATGGTTTTAATGGAACTCCAACTGGTTTCGATAACTGTTGTGAAGATGAAGATGGCAATACAAAATGGGAAGTGCTGCATGCAGAAGCAAATGCAATTTTAAAAGTAGCCTCATCTACTCAATCTGCAAAAGGAGCTACTTTATACATTACACTATCTCCATGTAGAGAGTGTAGTAAATTAATTCATCAAGCAGGAATCAAAAGAGTGGTTTATGCTAATGCATATAAAGATCCTTCAGGATTAGATTTTTTAAAAAAAGCTGGTGTAGAACTAAATTATTTACCAAATGAACAAGAATAACTTACCAATTTATTTTTCGTTAGCAGTAGTTCTTGGAATTATCATAGGTGTGTTTTTTGGTGGTAATTCTAACACAGCACTTTCACTTACCCAAAACCCAACACAAGAGAAAAAAATTAAAAGACTCATTAATTTTATAGAGCAAGATTATGTAGATGACGTAGATACAGACAGTCTTTTAGATGACGCTATAAACCAAATTCTAGATAAATTAGACCCTCATTCTGTGTATATTCCTAAAAAAAATCTACAAGCAGTTACAGAAAATATGCAAGGCAATTTTGTAGGAATTGGCGTGCAATTTCGAATGATAAACGATTCTATTACTGTAATACAACCTATGAAAGGTGGACCAAGTATTAAAGCAGGAATTAAGGCAGGAGATAGAATTTTAATGGCAAATAATGATACACTTTTTGGTAAAGATTTAAGAAGTGGTGAAGTGCCTAGATATTTAAAAGGCAAACCAAATACTGAAGTTAAGTTACAAGTTTATAGAAAAAGTACAGACTCACTTTTCTATGTAGATATTACAAGAGGTAATGTAAACATAAAAAGTGTTGATTTAGCATATATGATGAACGAAACACTTGGCTACATTAAATTAGATAGGTTTGCTAGAAATAGTTACAGAGAATTCAAAAGTGCTTTAAGAACATTAAAAGGCAAAGGCATGACAGATCTTGTGCTTGATCTTAGAGGAAATGGTGGAGGCTTTACTGACATTGCTAACAGAATTATGGATGAGTTTTTAGAAAAAGACAAACTCATGGTTTTTACCAAAAACAAAAGAAATAAAGTCGAAAAATATTTTGCTACTTCAAATGGTATGTTTGAAAATGGAGGTATTTATGTGCTTATTGATGAAAATTCAGCATCAGCATCAGAAATAGTAGCAGGAGCATTACAAGACAATGATAAAGGCACCATTATTGGTAGACGATCTTTTGGAAAAGGTTTAGTACAAATAGAAATGCCTTTAGGAGATGGTTCTGCTGTACGTTTAACTACAGCAAGATTTTACACACCAACAGGAAGGTCTATTCAAAAACCATATGAAGGTAAAAGTAGTAGCAGATATTACAGAGATTATCAAAAAAGATTAGCTAGTGGAGAGTTAATTAATAAAGACAGTATTAAGGTTAATGATTCGCTGCAATACAAAACACCAAAAGGTAAAATTGTTTATGGTGGTGGAGGTATAATACCAGATGTTTTTGTACCTATAGATACCACTTCTTACATGAACAACTTTTACTTTAACACCATTAATAATTATGCTTTTGAATATGTTGATTCTAACAGGAAAAAACTAGAAAATTGGACCATAGATTCATTTATTAAAAACTTCGATGAAGACGAAAAAATATTTGACGATTATTTAGCATCAATTAAAGACAGAGCAAACCCTTCTTCACAAACAAGAATTGGTTTAAAAAGATACTTAAACGCTTCTATTGCAAACGTATTATTTGGTGATGTTGGCTTTTACAGAATCATTCATCAAGTTGATAATATGCTGCAAAAAGTTTTGGAGTTGGAAAGTAAAAAGGAATAGCTTTTCTTTGTAGTAATGATATCAATCAAAACTTCTGAAAACAAAAAAATATACTTTGCCTCAGATCAGCATTTAGGAGCACCTACTCCTGAAAAAAGTTTACCTCGTGAAAAGAAATTTGTTGCCTGGTTAGACCTCATTAAAAAAGATGCTGAAGCTATATTTTTATTGGGCGATTTATTCGACTTTTGGTTTGAGTACGATACTGTTGTACCAAAAGGATTTGTTAGAGTTTTAGGTAAACTAGCAGAAATTAGAGACTCAGGAATTCCTATATATTTTTTTGTAGGCAATCATGATTTATGGATGAAAGACTATTTTCAAAAAGAACTAAATATTCCTGTTTATCATGAACCACAAGAGTTTACAATTGATAATAAATTATTTTATATAGGTCATGGAGATGGTTTAGGCCCTGGAGACAAAGGTTATAAACGCATGAAAAAAGTATTTACTTTTCCATTATTTAAGTGGATGTTTAAGTGGCTACATCCAGATTTAGGAGTTAGACTTGGTCAATACATGTCTGTAAAAAACAAACTTATTTCTGGAGATGAAGATGCTAAATATTTAGGAGATGAAAATGAGTGGTTAGTTCAGTATTGCAAACACAAACTAACTCAGAAACACTATCATTATTTTATTTTTGGTCATAGACATTTACCCTTAAATATAAAACTAAATGAAAACAGCACTTATTTTAACTTAGGAGACTGGATTAGCTACTATACTTTTGGTGAATATTCAAATGAAATTTTTACCTTAACAAAATTTAACTGAAACCCCTATAAAACCTATAAAAACTGAAATTATCTTTAACCTAGTTTTAACAAATTAATTTTGTTAAAATTGTAGATTTGTTTCACTTAATAATAATCAACAATTTAGTTACACATGGATGTAGATGTTAGAGCTATTAACGAAAAAATAGAAAGAGAAAGTGCTTTTGTAGACATACTAACTCTTGAGATGAATAAAGTAATTGTAGGTCAAAAACAAATGATAGAAAGTTTGTTAATTGGCTTACTTGGCAATGGTCATATTCTTTTAGAAGGTGTGCCTGGTTTGGCAAAAACATTGGCTATAAATACACTATCTAAAGCTGTACATGGTTCTTTTAGTAGAGTTCAGTTTACACCAGATTTGTTACCTGCAGATGTTGTTGGTACCATGATTTACAATATTAAAGAAAACGACTTTACCATAAAAAAAGGTCCTATTTTCGCCAACTTTGTGTTAGCTGATGAGATCAACAGAGCACCTGCCAAAGTGCAATCTGCATTATTAGAAGCAATGCAAGAGCGTCAAATTACTATTGGCGATGAAACCTTTAAACTAGATGAACCATTCTTAGTAATGGCAACTCAAAACCCAGTTGAACAAGAAGGAACTTACCCATTACCAGAAGCTCAAGTAGACAGATTTATGCTAAAAGTTGTAATAGACTATCCAAAAATAAACGACGAACAAATTATTATGCGTCAGAATTTAGGAGGTAGTTTTTCATCTATAAATCCAGTTATTTCTTTAGAACAAATTAATAAAGCTAGAGAAGCAGTAAACGAAGTTTATATGGATGAAAAAATAGAGAAATATATTTTAGACATTATATTTGCTACACGTTATCCAGAAAAATATAATTTACCAGATTTAAAAGACTTAATTAGCTTTGGAGCTTCTCCAAGAGGTAGTATAAACTTAGCGAAAGCAGCTAAATGTTATGCTTTTATAAAAAGAAGAGGTTATGTAATTCCAGAAGATGTTAGAGCTGTAGTTACAGATGTTTTACGTCATAGAATTGGAATTACTTACGAAGCTGAAGCAGAAAACATTACTTCAGTTGATATTATTAACTCAATTATCAACGAAGTAGAAGTACCTTAAAAAGCTCTTAGCAATTAGCAACTAGCCAACCGCAAAAAGCATATAGTCTAAAGCTTAGAAATGGATACCAAAGAAATACTTAAAAAAGTTCGTAAAATAGAGATTAAGACAAGACGTTTGTCTGATCATGTTTTTGGAGGTGAATACCATTCATCTTTTAAAGGACGAGGTATGACTTTTTCTGAAGTACGCCAATATCAATATGGAGATGATGTACGTAATATAGACTGGAATGTTACTGCACGTTATAATGAACCTTTTGTTAAAGTTTTTGAAGAAGAACGTGAATTAACTATGATGCTCATGGTAGACGTTTCTGGTTCAGAATTATTTGGTACTAACAACCAATTTAAAAAAGAAACCATTACAGAAATTGCAGCAACATTAGCATTTTCTGCAACTCAAAATAACGATAAAGTTGGTTTAGCTCTTTTTTCTGATGAAATCGAATTATTTATTCCACCAAAAAAAGGAAAAAGCCATGTATTAAGAATTATTAGAGAACTTATAGAATTTAAACCAAAAAGTAAAAAAACTAATATTTCTGAAGCATTAAGATTTCTATCGAGTGTTTTAAAGAAAAGAGCTATTGTTTTTATGTTATCTGACTTTATGGATGATGATTACGAAAAAACACTAAAAATTGCAGCAAACAAACACGATGTTACTGGCATAAGAGTTTATGATAAACACGATGAAGAAATTCCAAATTTAGGAATGGTACCTATGTTAGATGCTGAAACTGGCAATGTTATATTAACCAATACATCATCAAGATCTGTAAGAAATAGATATAAAGCAAATGCTCTTAGGTTATCTGATTATTTTGAAAACACCTTTAAAAGAGGTGGTGCTGGTACTATAAACACTAGAGTAGACGAAAGCTATGTGATGAAGTTATTAGGTTATTTTAAAAATAAAGGCGGATAATTAAAAGTTAATTCGAACAATTTCGTGAAGCATTAACAAATTGAATTCGAAGATTAATTTATATGGGAAAACGTATTTTATATATACTATTACTAATATCAACCTTTGCTTTTGGGCAAAACCCCAAAGTAAAAGCTCAGGTAGAAACTTCACAAATTAGAATTGGAGAGCAGTTTAGTTACAGAATATCTGTTAATGAAGTTAATAACGTAATTCTTCCTAAATTACAATTACAAGGTTTAGAAATTATAGACTCTGCTAAGGTAGATACTTTGCAGAATATGCTTATTCAAAAGTATATTATTACTGGTTTTGATAGTGGTGCTTTTTATATTCCACAACAGCAAGTATTCATAAAAAACCAGGCTTACTTAACAGATTCATTATTAATAAATGTTGCTACAGTACCTGTAGATACTACAAAAATCAAAAAATATCCTATTAAAAGTATTAAAAAAGAACCTTATGTTTTTGATGATTTTAAAATCTACATTTATATACTACTAGCGGCTTTAGCTATTATTGGTTTTTGGATCTATTGGTTTGTTATTAGAAAACGAAAAATGGAAGAAGACACACCAACTTACAGAGTTTTAAAACCTTATGAAGAAGCAATGTTTAAGTTAAGTGAGTTAGATAAAAAATTATTGTGGCAAAATAATAAGGTAAAAGAATACTATAGTGAACTGACAGAAATCATTAGAAATTATATTGAGCGTGAACTAAAAATTCCAGCTTTAGAAAAAACTTCAGATGAGATTATTGAAGTATTAGAAGACTTCAATCAAGCTAAAACTATTAATACATCCAAGGAAAATATTCAAAAACTAAAAGATTTATTTACAGAAGCAGATTTAGTGAAATTTGCTAAATCTAAACCATTAGCATCTGAAATTGAGGAAGATAGAAAAGATGTAGAAGAAATAATACATAACCTAAAACCAAAAGAAATAGAAAAAGAAGATGTGGAGTAATGTAGAATTTTTAAATCCTGAGTTTTTCTATTTGCTAATATTAATTCCTTTATTAGCAATTTGGTATTTCTTTATGCGCAAAAAAGATGCGGCTGTATTAACAATTCCTTCTACAAAAGGATTTAACACTTCATCTTTACTATCAAAATTAAAACCACTACTCTATATTTTAAGATTATTAGCTTTAGCAGCTATTATTGTTGCCTTAGCAAGACCAAGAAATGTTTCAGTTAGCAAACGAACTAAAACTAACAGAGGTATAGACATTGTTATGGCAATTGATGTTTCAGCAAGTATGCTAGCTAGAGATTTAAGACCAAATAGACTTGAAGCATTAAAGCAAGTAGCCATAAATTTTGTAAATAGAAGACCTAATGATAGAATTGGAATTGTTGTTTATGCAGGAGAAAGCTTTACACAAACGCCAATTACTAGTGACAAAAGAATTGTAAAAAGAACAATTTCTGAATTACAATGGGGAAGCTTAGAAGGTGGAACTGCAATTGGTATGGGCTTAGGTTCTGGAGTTAATAGGTTAAAAGAAAGTGAGGCAAAAAGTAAAGTTATTATTTTACTTACAGATGGTGTAAATAACTCAGGAAATATAGATCCAAGAACTGCTACAGAATTGGCTAAAGAATTAGGAATTAAAGTATATACTATAGGTATTGGTACAAATGGAATGGCAGATTTTCCATGGAGTAAAGATCCAAGAACGGGTCAATTAAACTTTAGAAAACAACAAGTAGAAATCGATGAAGACTTGTTAAATTACATAGCAGTTCAAACAGAAGGAAAATATTTTAGAGCAACAAACAACACTGAACTTAGAGAAATTTATGAAGAAATAGATAAGCTTGAAAAAACTAAAATAGAAGAATTTAAGTATTACAATTATAGAGAATTGTACAGAACTTTAGTATTCTTAGCAATAGGTTTTATTGGCTTAGAATTTTTATTAAGACACACAATATTTAAGAGTTTTATATAATATGTATAAACTAGAAGAACCAATTTATTTTTATCTATTTACAATCATACCAATTATGATTGTAATATTCTTATTGGTTTTATGGTGGAAAAAAAGATCCCAAAAGAAGTTTGCTAATTTAGAGTTGTTAAAAAAACTTGCTCCAAATACATCAACATTTAAAGCGACTTTAAAATTACTGATGTTAATTCTTGGAATATCATTTTTAATCTTAGCATTAGTAAACCCAAAAATGGGTTCTAAATTAAAAACAGTAAAAAGAGAAGGCGTAGATGTAGTTTTTGCTCTAGATGTTAGTAGAAGTATGCTAGCAGAAGATATTGCACCTAACAGATTAGAAAAAGCAAAACAAATTATTTCTAAAATAATTGATAACTTAGGTAGTGATAGAGTTGGTGTTATAATTTATGCCGGAAATTCATATCCGCTTTTACCTATAACTACAGATCATGCAGCTGCTAATATGTTTTTACAGAATGCAAATCCAGATTTGGTTTCTAGTCAAGGTACAGCAATTAATGAAGCTTTAGAGTTAGCAAAAACATATTATAATAATGATGAGCAAACCAATCGTTTTTTAGTTATAATATCAGATGGTGAAGACCACCAAGAAGAAACAAGACAAGTGGCACAAAATTTATCTAATGAAGGTGTAAAAGTCTATACAGTTGGCGTTGGAACAGAAAAAGGCGGTCCAATTCCAATGCGTTTAAATGGAAGTATGATTGGTTATAAAAAAGACAATAAGGGCGAAACAGTAATTACAAAAAGAAACAGCACTGTTTTACAAGATATTGCAGATATTGGAAATGGAAAATATATAGATGGTAATTTAACCGAAAATCCAGTGAATGAGATTTCAGAAATTATGGCAAATGCACAAAAAAATGAATTTGAAACCAAACAATTTTCTGATTATAAAGATCAATTTCAATGGTTTTTAGGTTTTGGATTTTTATTTTTATTATTGGACGTTTTCTTATTTGAAAAGAAAACCAAATGGTTGAAGAAAGTAGATTTATTTAATGAAGAAGAAACTAAAAAGTAACAACATGAAAAGTAAAATAACCTACATTGTACTCACTATTTTTATATGCTCTGGGCTAAACATTTTTGCTCAAAAAGATTCTATTGCTCAACAACGAAAAGCAAGAAAGTTTGTTAGAGATGGTAATACTTTATACAAAGAAAAAAAGTTTACAGATGCTTCTGTAGCCTATAAAAAAGCACTTTCAAACAGTTCTTATTACGACAAAGCAAGTTATAATTTAGGTAATGCCTTGTATCAAGGCCAAAATTTTAAAGAAGCAATACCTCAATTTGAGTTAACAGCAAAAACAGCAGAAGATAAATACACCAAAGCAGAAGCTTATCATAATATGGGCAATGCTTTTATGGAAACCAAAAACTATCAAGGTGCTGTAGACGCATACAAAAATTCGTTAAGAAACAATCCTAATGACGATGAAACTCGTTATAATTTAGCAGTAGCTCAAAAATTACTTGACAAGCAAAATCAGCAAAACAAGGATAAAAATAAGAATAAAAAAGACAACAAAAACAAAGATAAAAAAGACAAAGACGATAAAAACAAGAACGATGATAAGAAAGATGGTGATGATAAAGACAAAAAAGACGATAAAAATAAAGATGACAAAGGCAATAAAAACCAAGACGATAAAAA
>JABXIJ010000053.1 GCA_013373105.1 Flavobacteriaceae bacterium
GATGAAGCTAAAGTAGGTATTATGCCAGGTTTTATCTTTAAAAAAGGAAAAGTTGGTATCGTATCAAAATCAGGTACATTAACTTATGAAGCTGCAGATCAAGTTGTAAAACAAGGATTTGGTATAACTACAGCAATTGGTATTGGAGGAGATCCTATTATTGGAACTACTACAAAAGAAGCTGTAGAAATGTTAATGAATGACGATGAAACTGAAGCTATTGTTATGATTGGTGAAATTGGTGGTAATTTAGAAGCAGAAGCTGCTAGATGGATTAAAGCTGATGGAAACAGAAAACCAGTAGTTGGCTTTATTGCTGGTCAAACTGCACCTGCAGGTAGAACAATGGGACATGCAGGAGCAATAGTTGGTGGAGCAGATGATACTGCACAAGCAAAAATGAAGATTTTAGCTGAAAATGGTGTTCATGTAGTTAGTTCACCAGCTAAAATTGGAGAAGTTGTTGCTAGTGTTTTAAACTAATACAAAACTAATAATCATATACAAATTCCCGTGAAAACGGGAATTTCTTTTTTATATTTGACTATCAACTAAAAATAGATTTTATGAAATTACTAGAAAATAAATCTGCTATTATTACAGGTGCTACAAGAGGAATTGGTAGAGGAATTGCTATAGAATTTGCTAAACAAGGTGCTAATGTAGCTTTTACATATAGTTCTTCTGTAGAAGCTGCTAATGCTTTAGAGAATGAATTAAAAGCTTTAGGTGTAAATGCTAAAGGATATCAATCAAATGCAGCAGATTTTGATGCTGCACAAAATTTAGCAGCAGAAGTTTTAAAAGAATTTGGAGCTATTGATATTTTAATTAATAATGCAGGTATTACTAAAGATAACTTATTGATGAGAATCTCAGAAGAAGATTTTGATAAAGTTATTGAAGTTAATTTAAAATCTGTTTTTAACCTTACAAAAGCAGTTATTAGACCAATGATGAAACAAAGAGGAGGCTCTATAATTAACATGAGTTCTGTTGTTGGTTTAAAAGGTAATGCTGGTCAAACTAACTATGCAGCATCTAAAGCTGGTATTGTTGGCTTCTCTAAATCTGTAGCATTAGAGTTAGGTTCAAGAAACATAAGAAGTAATGTTATTGCACCAGGTTTTATAGAAACTGAAATGACCGATAAACTTGATGAAAAAGTAGTTCAAGGTTGGAGAGATAGTATTCCTTTAAAACGTGGTGGAACTCCAGAAGATATTGCAAATGCTTGTGTATTTTTAGCTTCAGATATGAGTGCATATATTACAGGTCAAACTCTCTCTGTAGATGGTGGTATGCTTACATAAATAGTAACTTATAGTTTCTATTTTACAGCTTATCTATACTTATTTGTATTTCATCTATACTTTATTTTACATAAACATCACTGTAAAAATTATCGATATTTACCTATTTATATTTGCAGGATGCAAAATGTAAATAATTTAGATTCTAGTAATTACTCTAACGTTCACTTAAAAGTAATCGATGCTTTAGGTGAAGGTGATTTAACTAGCTTTCAAATATTGAATAAACTAGACATGTCTTTTATTCTAGAACTTTATAACGTTATAGAAGACTTAATGCATAATGGCATTCAAAAAAGTTACATTAAAGATAATATGAAATATTATTCATTAACATAATTACATAAAAATTTAATATGCCCTAACATATTAAGTAATAGAAAAAACCTACAATATTTAACGTTGTAGGTTTTTCTATTATATACAATATTTATATCTTCATTTATAATTAACAAAGTAAGTATATGATATATCTATTAATTGGATTTGCTTTTCTATTTAGCCTTGGTATAGCTTACTTTCAATATTATTTTAGACAAAAACAAATAAGGTTTAAAGTACTTTTATTTTCTTTAAAAACAGTAGCATTTTTTTTACTTCTTCTACTTTTAATTAACCCAAAAATAAAGATTAAGGAATTTATTAATGAAAAACCAATTTTAAATTTACTAGTAGATAATTCTTCATCTATAAAATATTTTAAAGATGTTGGTAAAGTGAAATCTTTATTAAATACATTAAAAACTAACACAAAATTAGCTGATAAATTTTCAATAAAAACTTTTCAGTTCGATGAGACTTTACACAATAATGATTCTTTAATTTTTACAAAAAATAACACTAATATTTATAAAGCATTAGAAAGTGTAAATGATATCAATAAAAATAAAATTGCTCCTATAATTCTTTTAAGCGATGGCAATCAAACTGTTGGTTCAGATTACGAATATTTTTCATCACAACAAGATGTTTACCCAATATTAATAGGTGATACAACAAAATATATAGATTTAAAAATAAGCCTTTTAAATGCCAATAAATATAGTTTTATAGAAAATCAATTTCCTGTTGAAGTAATTTTAAACTATGAAGGAAAAGAAGAAGTTACTTCTCAATTTATAATACAAAAACAAGGTAAGGTTGTTTTTAGAAAAAACGTGAAATTTTCTGAAACTATAAAAACAGAAACTATAAAAACTAACCTTTCATCTAAAGAAGAAGGTATTAAGTTTTATTCTGCAAGTATAACTCCTTTGCAACAAGAAAAAAATAAAGAAAATAATAAAAAAGTGTTTTCTGTAGAGGTTATTAACGAACAATCTAAAACTTTAATAATAAGTTCTATAGTACATCCAGATTTAGGGGCATTAAAAAATGCCATAGCTTCAAATAAAAAAAACAGTGTAGAAATTGTTTCTATAGATAATTACAAACAAAACCTATTAGATTATCAGTTAGTAATACTATATCAGCCTAATATTAAATTTAAAAATGTTATTACAAAAGTTAAAGAAAATGCAGTTAATTATTTATTGATATCTGGCTCTGCAACAGATTGGAGTTTTCTAAACAGTCAAAACTTAGGATATTCTAAAAATGCCATTAATCAGCTAGAAGATTATACTTCGAGCTTTAACGATAGTTATCAAACATTTATACAAAATGATATTGGTTTTGATAATTTTCCACCACTTAAAGATAAGTTTGGTAGAGTAAGCTTATCAAAAGATTATCAAGTTTTATTTTATCAAAATATTAATGGAGTATCAACAAATGAACCATTATTAGCTACTTTTTCTGAAAACAACCAAAAAGTTGGTTTACTCTTGGGAGAAAACATTTGGAAGTGGAGAGCAGCTTCATTTTTAAGTTTCAACTCATTTTCTGATTTTGATGAATTTATAGGAAATCTAATTCAATATTTAGCTTCAACAAAAAAAAGAAATCGATTAGAAGTAAATACAAATTCAATTTATAGAGCAAATTCAAATGTAGATATTACTGCTTTTTACACTGATAAAAATTACAAATTTGATGCTAGAGCTAATTTAGAAGTTACACTTACCAATGAAAAAACTAACGAAGTAAAAAAGTTTCCATTATCATTAAATAACTCATCTTTTAAAGTAAGTATTGAAAATTTAGATTCAGGAAACTATAGTTATATTGTTAATGTAATTGGACAAAATATTAGTAGAAAGGGTATGTTTAGAGTTTCTGAATTTGATATAGAAAAACAGTTTACCAACGCAAATTCTAATAAATTAAGTCAATTAGCCAGTAATTCTAATGCAGTATTAACTTATCCAACTGAAGTAAATAATCTAATAAATACTTTACTTACAAAAGATGAATATGTTACAATTCAAAAGCAAAATACTAGAGAACAACCACTTATTAACTGGAAATGGATTTTATTTTTTATTATTATTCTACTAAGTGCAGAATGGTTTTTGCGAAAATATATTGGTAAAATTTAAATATTATCTTTCGATAAAACTTACGGTATTTAAACATTCTTAAGTAAACTTTCATTGTTATTCACAAATAGAAGTCGTAAATTTGAATAAACTAAATTTTAAGTAAAATGGCAAATAATCAAATGGAATTAAACTTTCCTAAAGGAAGTATTTTTATAATTTTTGTAGTAATAGCAGCAATAATTTTATTTTCAAAATCAACAGTAACTATTGGTCCAGGAGAAGGTGGAGTAGTTTTTGAGCGTTTTGGAGATGGTATTAATACAGAAAAAACGTATGGTGAAGGATTTCAAATAGTTGCACCATGGAATGAGATGATTATCAGAAAAGTGCGTCAACAATCAATTTCAGATGAAATGAATGTTCTTTCAGTTAATGGATTAGAAGTAAAAGTAAGTGGTACTGTATGGTATGAACCAGAATTCAGTAACTTAGGTTTATTAATAAAAACTAAAGGAGAAGATTATGAAAGAGAACTATTAGATCCTGCAATTAATGCTGCAGCTAGAAGTGTTGTTGGACGTTATACACCTGAACAATTATATTCTAGTAAACGTGATGTAATTGAACAAGAAATATTAGATGAAGTTCAAATACTTTTAAAAGATCAGTATTTAATAGTTAAGAGAGTATTAGTAGAAGATGTTAAACTACCACCAACTATTAGAACTGCAATTGAAACTAAATTAAAACAAGAGCAAGAATCTTTAGAATATGAGTTTAGGTTAGCTAAAGCTAAAAAAGAAGCTGAAAGACAAAAAATTGATGCTGAAGGTAAAGCGGCTGCAAACAGAATTTTAAGTGCATCATTAACAGAAAAAATTCTTCAAGAGAAAGGTATAGAAGCTACCTTACAATTATCGCAGTCTAATAATAGTAAGATAGTTGTTATTGGTTCTGGTAAAGATGGTTTACCAATTATATTAGGAAATCAATAGCAGAAACCCATTTTATTACATTTTTATAAGCCAGCATTCTTGCTGGCTTTTTTCTTAATGAATTGTTAAACATAGAATTAGGATGTAACAAGTATTACTGTTCTACGTCTTATGGATGTAATAAAATGAAAAATAATAGTACAAAAAGATATATCTGGAATAACATAAGAAAGTATAATTATAAATACGTAACTACAGTATTTTAAATTATAATTAGTTAGTTTTTAATAGTTGATAAGAGTCAGTATATTAAGTTATACTGGCTCTTTTTAATTTTTCTTAGGTAATTTATCTCTTTCTATTTTACCTTTCTTTAAAGCTTTGTAATTTTCATAACAATCAAGTACAGCTTCAATCATTTGTAAATCTGATGCTTTTTTTATGAAATAATCAGAGTAGTTACAGTTAGTTAGTAATTCAGTTAACTCTTGTCTATCCATATCTAAATACTCCATCATAACTTCTCTATCAAATTTCCCTGCCATTATTTTACGTAAGTCATCTTCTTTCTTAAGCTTTTGTAGCTTTTTTAATTGTTTAGGCTTCTTACCAAAGTGACTGTATAGAAAATCTACAGGATTAAATAAAGCAGCAATAGGAGAGGAGAACTTACGTTTTTGAGGCTTACCAATTTCGTAAGTTTGTGGTAAACCGTTTATTTTTATTCTTGTAAACCTGTCTTTTGGCACCATTTTTACATCAACTTCTAAAACACCAATTAGTTTAGTAGATCTAATAACAACTTCTTTTATTTCTTCAGGTTTCTCGTAAAGTGCAATTTCTAATTCATTACCCTTTAATAAATCATTAGTAATTTTTAATTTAATTGATGTAAAACCAAGATAACTTACTAGAATTGTATCATTAACTCTTGTTGGTAATTCAAAAAAGCCATTTTCATTTGTTATAGTACCTTGTACTGTGTTTAAGTTTAAAACATGAGCTGCACTTAATGGTTCTTTTGTGTCTACATGAACAATTTGACCTTTTAAGACTTTAGTTTCTGGAATGGTATCATTTTGTGAAAACAATTGTAATGTGAAAAATGATACAAATAATAGAAAAAGGATTTTTTGCATAAAAACAAATTTAATCATTAAAACATCTGCAAAAGGTTAATTATATGTGAAGATGTTCTGTGTGCGCACGAGAAGATTCGAACTTCCACTTTCTTACGAAAACCACCCCCTCAAGATGGCGTGTCTACCAATTCCACCA
>JABXIJ010000028.1 GCA_013373105.1 Flavobacteriaceae bacterium
ACCTAACAGACCTTCTAGAACAGAACCAGAATATATTTTAAGACAAGGTGTAAGTTATCAAATAGATATTGAAAAAGTTTGGATAGATGTTGAAGCCTTAGAACAATATATAATTATTGGTAATAATCTTATATCTAAAGACATAACTACTGCAAAAGAAGCCTATCAAAATGCAATTCAACTGTATAAAGGCACTTTTTTGCCTAATAGAATTTATAAAGATTGGACCTCTGAAGAACGTGAAAAAACACAACTTTTAGTACTTGGAGCTTACATAACTTTAGCTGAAATATTACTTGAAAAAATCCTATAGAAAGTATTCGCTTAGCTCAACATGCTTTACAAATTGATGCTACTTGGGAAGATGCTTATAGAATACAAATGCAAGCTTACATTAAAAAAGGTAACAGACCACAAGCCATTAAAACTTACATGAAATGTGAAGTAATTCTAGAAGAAGAATATGGCATTTCACCTTTACCTGAAACCAAAAATCTACTTAAAGAAATAGAAGCTATTCAATAGCTAACAGACTCATTTTACAACTTGTAACTCATTTGCAACTACCAAAGTTTATGTTTGCATCATAATTACTAAAATTGGTAAACAGATGAAAACAATTTCAATAAAAAATAGTGCTAAAAACATTACTAAATTAAATGATTTAGCCTTAGATAAAACAGAGAAAGTAGTTAACTCTTCTTTTGAAGTAATAGAAAAAGCACAATTAAAAGCAGATAGTTTAATTAAAAAAGGATTACAATTTTCAGATAAAAAACAGAACAATATTTTTAATGCATTAGAAGCAGGAAAAAAATCGATTTGGAAAAAAGCAAACAAGGTAGTTGACTTATTTAGCAAAAAGTAAGTTGTAACTCATTTGCAACTACACTATTTTATATTTGTATTAAAATTTAGAATTAAAAAACACAATATAATGGCAACAAAGAAAAAAAATGACGATAAGCTTGGAAAAGCAAAAGCTATTGTTAAAAAAATTAATAACGATTTAATAGACGCTTCTTTCAATGCAATTGAAACAACAGTTAAAACTGGAGAAAAATGGCAAAAATTAACTGCTAAATTAGCTAAGAAAGCAGAACCTTTAACAAAACAACAAATTAACATGGTTGTTGAAACTGCAGAATCTATAAAAGGTCAGTTAGAAAGTGGTACAGATCGTTTAAAAAACTTGGTTGGTTACGATGTTAAGTTTGTAGAAGATGCAAAAAAGAAAGTTAGTGAACATCCTTTAGTTAGAAAAGCTGAAGAAATGAAAGAGAAGTTCGAGAAAGAAGTCGCTAACAATAAACTTGTTAAAAAGGCAGAAGAAATGTCAGATAAGTTTAAGAAAAATATTTCAATCACAATTGATGAAGTTAAAGGTAAAATAGAACACTATACAGAAGACGCATTAAATAAAGTAAATGATACATTAGATGATGCAAAACCTAAGAAAACAAAAAAAACTGCAAAGAAAAAAGTAGTTAAAAAAGAGGTTGCTGTAGAAGAGAAAATAGTTGTAGAAAAAGTTGAAGAAAAAGACGATTTAAAAGTAATTAAAGGAATTGGCCCTGTTTTAGAAAAGTCTTTAAACGAACTTAACATTACAGCATACAGCCAAATTGCAAAAATGACAATTAAAAACATGACTACAATCTTAAATGATGCAGGTATTAACGCAAAAATTTATGATTTATCAGGTTGGAAAGCACAAGCTAAATTAGCCTTAAAAGGTGATATGGAAGCTGTAAAAAATTGGGAAAGAAAATAGTAAACACTTAAATGATGAGTACTTTAAAAAACAAAAAAGCTGACTTTACTGCTACATTTAAATCAACAGTAAACAAAGTAAAAGCAAATGCAAAAAAAGCTAATGATACTGCTTTAAAAACCACAGAAGATGTAGTTACAGAAACTATAAATATAGCTTCTGAATGGCAAAAAGTTACAGACAAAGCTTTAAAAGGTGGTATCAAGTTATTAGACAATCAACAAAACATTGTTTTTAATACTTTAGAAGCATACAAGAATCATTTTGTTAATGGTTCAAAACGATTACGAAAAGTTTTTTCATAGTTAACATAAGTTTTGAGTTTTAAAAAAGTCAAGTTAAATTTTAACTTGACTTTTTGTTTTTATGTCATTCATATATCTGCCAACCACAAAACGTTTCGTATTTTTGTATTAGATAAATAATAGAATGGCAAAAAAGAAAAAAATCTCTAAAATAGAACTCTATACTTTGTATATGGATTTTGTTTCTGAATACAATATGAGGCCATCTGATATCGAAGAATTCTGTTCTAATGTTAACATTACCGAAGATACTTTTACCAAGTATTTTTCTTCCTTAAAAAAGATTGAAAGTGCTATTTTTAAAGAGCTATTTAAAAACTCTTTAGAAGTTTTACATGAAAGTGAAGAGTTTTTAGCTTTCGATGGTAAAAACAAATTACTAAGTTTATATTTTACTTTTTTCGAAAACTTAAACTTAAACAGAACTTATGTAGCTGTAGTTTTAGGCGGATGCAAAAATCAGCTTAGCTCTTATAAATCTTTCTCAGGTTTAAGAAAACAGTTTTTTGCATTTATAACCAGTTTAGATTTAACTGAAGCTTTTTTACCAATAGATGGTTTAGAAAAACTACAGAGTAATTTTGTGAATCAAACTGCATGGATTCAGCTTTTAATAACCATAAAATTTTGGTTAGAAGACACTTCAGAAAATGCTGAAAAGACAGATATTTTTATAGAAAAATCAATCAACACTAGTTTCGAACTTATAGAAAACAAATTTTTAAAAAATGCTTTTGATTTAGGAAAGTTTGTCTACAAAGAAACCTTCCAGAAAAAGCAGTAATTAGTGTATGAAAAAAGCAAGTAAAATACCAATTTCAAAAATACAAAGAGCTTCTAAAATTGTAAAAACAGGAGCAAAAGTTGGGGTAAATTACCTTAAGTATTATGGTAATAAAATTACAGAATCTGAAGAAAAAGCTCGAGAAAAACTTAACAAAGAAAATGCTGAAGATATTTATGACAGCTTAAAAGACTTAAAAGGTAGTCCTTTAAAAGTAGCTCAAATGTTAAGTATGGAAAAGAGTATTTTACCTAGAGCTTATGTAGAAAAATTTTCTTTAGCTCAGTTTTCTGTACCTCCACTCTCTGAAGCTTTAGTTTTAAAAACTTACAAAAAAAGCTTTGGCAAATATCCATCAGAAATTTACGATAAATTTGATGTAAAAGCATACAATGCAGCTAGTATTGGCCAAGTACATAAAGCTGAAAAAGACGGACAAGAATTGGCTGTTAAAATTCAATATCCAGGTGTTGCAGAAAGTATAAAGTCTGATTTAGCCTTATTAAAACCTTTTGTAATTCGAATGTTTAATATGAAAGGTAAAACATCTGATGAATACTTCTTTGAAGTACAAGATAAACTTTTAGAAGAAACAGATTATACCTTAGAAGTTAAGCAAAGTCAAGATATAGTTGAAGCTTGCAAACACATACCTAATTTAAAATTCCCTAAGTATTATCCTAAGTTATCATCGAAACAAATAATAACAATGGATTGGATGAAAGGCATACACCTTTCTGAATTTACAAATCAAAACTCAAATCAAGAATTGGCTAATAAAATCGGTCAAGCTTTATGGGATTTTTACATGTTTCAAATTCATAACCTAAAAAAGGTACATGCAGATCCACATCCAGGTAATTTTTTAATCTCTAAAAAAGGTGAGTTAATTACACTTGATTTTGGTTGTATGAAAACTATTCCTTTAGATTTTTACAATCCTTATTTTGAATTAGCAGATAAAACTACCTTAGAAAATGAAACTTTTTTTATTGAAAAAATGTTAGAATTAGACATTTTAAGAAAAGAAGATAGCAAAGAAGAGTTTGAGTTCTTTAAAGCAATGTTTCATGAAATGTTAAGCATTTTTACACAACCATTTCATTCAGAAGAATTCGATTTTTCTGACGAAGTTTTCTTTGGAAAAATATCGGAATTTGGTGAACGATATTCAAAAAATGTAGAGTTACGCTCTTATAATGCTAGCAGAGGTTCTAAACATTTTATATACATGAACAGAACCTTTTTTGGTTTATACAATTTAATGTTCGACCTTAAAGCTAAAGGAATAAAAATTAACAATTTCACCAATTTATAAAAACTTAGTATTTTTATAATTCTAAGTAAGAAATCAACTAAAATAGATGTTAATAATAGGAATTGCAGGTGGTACAGGTAGTGGTAAAACTACAGTAGTTAATAAAATTGTACAGCATCTACCAGAAGGCGAAGTTTGTGTAATTCCACAAGACTCTTATTACAAATCAACAGATAATTTATCGTTTGAAGAAAGAACTAAAATTAACTTCGATCATCCAAGGGCTATAGATTTCGATTTGTTGATACAACATCTAAAAGCGTTAAAAAAGGGCAAAACCATAAACCAACCTGTATATTCTTTTGCAACCCACAACAGAACTAAAGATGTAATAAAAACTCATCCTAGAAAAGTAGTAATTGTAGAAGGTATATTAATTTTTAATAACGAGGAATTACGTAATTTATTCGATATCAAAATATTTGTGCATGCAGATACAGATGAACGTTTAATACGAAGAGTAAGAAGAGATATTTTAGAAAGAGGCAGAGATGTAGAAGAAGTTTTAAATCGTTATCAAATAACCTTAAAACCTATGCATCAGCAGTTTATAGAGCCTACTAAAAATTTTGCAGATATTATAATTCCAAATGACAGACACAATACTGTAGCTATAGATATTGTTAGAAGTGTAATAAATGAGCGTTTGTAAATGAATAAATTCAAACAACTAAAAAATCATGTAGTTTTTAAACTGCTTACAAACATTTTTGTAGTGATTTTAATTCCATTTATTATTTGGATGCTTTTTTTTGATGAAAATTCTTACATAGTTCATAGAAAATTTGACGAAGAAATAAAAGAACTAGAAAACAGCATTACCTATTATAAAGAGCGAATAAAAAAAGATAAAGAAACTATAAAAAAGTTACAAGATTCTTTAGAATTAGAACGCTTTGCTAGAGAAAAGTATTTGATGAAGAAAGAAAATGAAGATTTGTTTATTATAGAATTTGATACCATAAAGAACTAATGAGTACTTATTTATTTGATGACTTTAAACCTGTGTCTCCTGCTGCTTGGAAACAAATAATTCAAGTTGATTTAAAAGGCGCAGATTATAATGAAACTTTAATTTGGAAAACAGATGAAGGTATACATGTTAAGCCCTTTTACACAAAAGAAGATAGTGAGAATACTCAAATAAACTTACCCAATGAAGGTTTTAAAATTTGCCAATCTATCTATATAAACTCTGAAGAAAAAGCAAATGCACTTGCTATAGAAGCATTACAAAAAGGCGCCACTAGTATTCAGTTTAAAGCATCCAAACCTTTTGATGCTAAGACTTTATTAAAAGGTTTTCCTGGTAAAACACCTCTATATTTTAATCTTAGCTTTTTAGAAGCAACGTTTCAAAATAAATTAGCAGCCTTTTGTGACGCAGAAAATACATTTTTTCAAACTGATATTATTGGCAATTTAGCTGAAACTGGAAACTGGTTTCTTAACTTAAAAGAAGATCATACACAATTAGAAAAAATTGTTCAAAATTCAAATAACTGTATTTGTATTAACGCTAGCTTATATCAAAATGCTGGCGCTACAATTATTCAACAATTAGCCTATGCTCTTGCTCATGCTAATGAATATTTAAATAATTTTGGTGGTAAAGCAGCTTCAAAAATTCATTTTAATTTTAGTGTAGGTAGTAACTACTTTTTTGAAATTGCCAAGCTTAGAGCTTTTAGACTTCTATGGGAAGCCTTACTAAAAGAGTACCGAATAGAAAATAACGCACATATTTTTGTTCAGCCAAGTTTGCGAAACAAAACATTATACGACTATAACACCAACATGTTACGAACAAATTCTGAATGTATGAGTGCAGTTTTAGGTGGCGCTAACACAATTGCAAACATTGCTTATGATACAATTTATCACAAAGCAAATACTTTTGGAGAACGAATTGCTAGAAATCAGCTCATCATTTTACAAGAAGAAAGCTATTTTAAAGAAGCCCAAAATTTTGCTGATGGTGCTTACTATATAGAATCTATCACCCATCAATTGGCCGAAAAAAGTTTAGAAATTTTTAAGCAAATAGAAAAAGGAGGAGGATTTTTAAAGCAACTTAAAGAAGGTATCATTCAAAAGAAAATTGCTGAAAGTGCATCAAATGAGCAAGAGAAGTTTAACAACAAAGAAAAGGTTTTGTTAGGAACAAACTTGCAACCAAATGTCAATGATAAAATGAAAGACAATTTGGAATTGTATCCTTTTGTAAAACAAAGAAATGTAAAAACACTAATAAAACCCATCATCAGAAAACGTTTATCTGAAGATTTGGAAAAAGAACGATTGGAAAATGAGTAGAAAAGATATCTCTAATATAAAATTAGCGAAAAGTCAAGAGCCAAAAGCTAAAGGCTTCTCTCACGAAGGTTTTGTAGCAGGAATAGCTCCTAACTTAAGAGGTCCTTATTCTACGATGTATGTAAGAAGACCCTGGACAATTAGACAGTATGCAGGATTTTCAACTGCTGAAGAAAGTAATGCTTTTTATAGAAGAAATTTAGCTGCAGGCCAAAAAGGCCTTTCTGTTGCTTTTGATTTAGCAACACATAGAGGCTATGATTCTGATCATGAGCGAGTACAAGGTGATGTTGGTAAAGCTGGTGTTGCCATAGATTCTGTAGAAGACATGAAAGTATTGTTCGATCAAATACCACTAGATAAAATGTCGGTTTCTATGACCATGAATGGTGCTGTACTACCCATTTTAGCATTTTATATTGTGGCTGCAGAAGAGCAAGGTGTGTCACCTGAACAACTTTCAGGAACCATACAAAATGATATTTTAAAGGAGTTTATGGTTAGAAATACCTACATCTACCCTCCTTCTCCATCCATGAAAATTATTGCTGATATTTTTGAATATACCAGCCAAAATATGCCGAAATTTAATTCAATTTCTATCTCTGGCTATCACATGCAAGAAGCAGGAGCTACTCCAGAGATTGAGCTAGCTTACACACTAGCTGATGGATTAGAATACATTAGAAAAGGATTAGAAGCAGGTATGGATATCGATTCTTTTGCTCCAAGATTATCATTCTTTTGGGCAATTGGCATGGATCATTTTAGAGAAATTGCCAAAATGCGTGCAGCTAGAATGTTATGGGCAAAAATTGTAAAACAATTCAATCCTAAAAATCCAAAATCATTAGCTTTAAGAACACATTCTCAAACAAGTGGTTGGTCGTTAACAGAACAAGATCCATTTAATAACGTTGCTAGAACAACCATAGAAGCGATGTCTGCTGCCTTTGGTGGTACACAAAGTTTGCACACAAATGCATTAGATGAAGCTATTGCTTTGCCCACAGATTTTTCTGCTAGAATTGCTAGAAACACCCAAATTTATTTACAAGAAGAAACACATATCACTAAAACAGTAGATCCTTGGGCTGGAAGTTATCATGTTGAAAAACTTACTGAAGAGATTGCCAACAAAGCTTGGGAATTAATTCAAGAAGTTGAAGATTTAGGAGGAATGACCAAAGCTATAGAAAAGGGAATTCCAAAACTACGAATTGAAGAAGCTGCTGCAATTAAACAAGCAAAAATAGATAGTGGTCAAGATGTAATTGTAGGTGTCAACAAATACCAATTAGAACAAGAAGATCCATTACATATTTTAGAAGTAGATAATGAAGCTGTTCGTAAATCGCAAATAGAACGCTTAGTACAACTAAAATCAACAAGAAATTCATCTCAAGTAAAATCTGCATTAGAAGAATTGACAGATGCAGCAAAATCAGGTGATAAAAATTTATTAGATTTAGCTGTAAAAGCTGCAAGAAACAGAGCAACATTAGGTGAAATTTCTGATGCTTTAGAAGCTGAATTTGGCAGACATAAAGCCACAACAAAAACCATTTCAGGTGTGTATAGTAAAGAAATAAAAGACGATAAACTTTTTAAACAAGCTAGAGATTTAGCAGATAAATTTGCTAAGCTAGAAGGTAGACGCCCTCGAATAATGATTGCAAAACTTGGTCAAGATGGTCATGATAGAGGTGCAAAAGTGGTTGCAACTGGTTATGCAGATTTAGGTTTTGATGTAGATATAGGTCCTTTATTTCAAACACCTCAAGAAGCTACTAAACAAGCTGTAGAAAACGACGTTCATATTTTAGGAATTTCTTCGCTAGCAGCTGGCCACAAAACACTAGTTCCCCAAGTAATTGCCGAACTTAAAAAATTCGAGCGTGAAGATATTATGGTTATTGTTGGCGGTGTAATTCCTGCTCAAGACTATCAATTTTTGTTTGATGCTGGTGCTGTAGGAGTATTTGGTCCTGGAACTAAAATTGCACAAGCTGCCATAGATTTATTAGAAATTTTAATAGATAGTGTACAAGAATAGTACCTACTAATTATCTAATTAATTGCTTTTCTGTATATTTAGAATATTAATAATACACTAAATATTATGAAAAGCTATTTTTTTACATTGTTGATCTTAATTTCGTCAATTTCTATTGCGCAAACACAAAAACTTTCTAAAAACAAACAAGCTCTTATAAAGTCAATTGAAAAACATGAAAAAGCTTTAATTGACATAAGTGATAAAATTTGGGCTGCTGCAGAAACAGCATTTGAAGAAACTAAATCTGCTGAATTTCTTGCCAATTATGCAGAACAGAATGGTTTTACTGTAAAAAGAGGTGTTGCCAATATTCCAACTGCATTTACAGCTACATTTGGCGAGGGCAAACCCGTAATTAGTATTCTTGGTGAATTTGATGCATTACCAGGAATCTCCCAAAAAACAAAACCTACAAAAGATCCTTTAGTAAAAGGAGGCAATGGACATGGTTGTGGACACAATCTATTTGGCACAGGAAGTTTAGGTGCTGCAATTGCAATAAAAGAGCTCATAGAACAAGGAAAAATAAAAGGAACCATAAAATTTTTAGGCACACCTGCTGAAGAAAAATTCTTTGCAAAAATCTGGATGGTTAAAGCAGGTTTATGGGATGACGTTGATGTTAACATTAGCTGGCATCCAGGAGCTAAAACAGAGGCAGATGTACAAAGCTCACTAGCTTTGGTAGACTTTAAAGTAGAGTTTTTTGGACAAGCTGCTCATGCTGCTGCTGATCCTTGGAATGGACGTTCTGCATCAGATGCTTTAGAATTATACACTTCAGGAATTAACTATTACAGAGAACATGTAAAACCAACTGTACGTATGCATTATCATATACAAGATGGTGGGCAAGTTGTAAATGTTGTGCCAGATTATTCAAGACTTTGGGTAAGAATTAGAGATTCTAAACGAGAAGGTATGATGCCAGTCTATAAACGAGTTATGGAAATGGCAAAAGGAGCTGCAATAATGGCAAATGTAGATTACAAAGTTTCTTTAATTTCAGGAATTTATGAAATTTTAGTAAACAGAGAAGGTGGTAAAATAATGCAGCAAAATTTAGAATTATTAGGCCCTATTGATTACACCAAAGAAGAAATTGCTTTTGGTAAAAAGATTCAAGAAGCAACACAAAAACCACAAATTGGTATGGATAGCTCCATTAAACCTTTACGTGTTACAGAAGAAAATCCTGGTGGAGGAAGTACAGATGTTGGTGATGTAAGTTGGAATGTCGCTAATATTAATTTATATGTTACAGTAGCTCCAAAAGATACACCTTGGCATTCATGGGCTGTTGTTGCCTGTGGCGGTATGAGTATTGGTCATAAAGGAATAGTATATGCTGCCAAAGCTATGTCTATGACTATGCTAGATTTATTTGAAAATCCAGATTTGGTAACTAAAGTAAAAAATGAATACAAAGAACGTAAAGGTGATGTGGTGTACAAACCTATAATTCCAGATGGACCTCCACCAATTCCTGCTCAAAAATAAAGCGATAATAATTATTTTATTTTTAACAATTCTAAACATTAAAAAAAGAAGCTGAGGCACCTAAAATCTTGCATTAATCCGTAAATTTGTACAACTTAATTTGCATAGGTTTTTTAGGATGAAAAAAGCACTAAATTTTTTATACTCAACTCGTTTAATGGCTGTACTATTTATTGTATTTGCAGCAGCCATGGGTATCGCAACTTTTATTGAAAACGATTTTGGTACTCAAACTGCCAAAGCTTTAGTATACAATTCTTGGTGGTTTGAAGCTATAATGGTTTTCTTTATCATCAATTTTTTTGGAAATATTTTTAGGTATCGCTTACACAAAAAAGATAAGTGGCCTGTTCTAATGTTTCACTTGGCTTTTTTATTCATCATTATTGGAGCTGGAGTTACAAGATATATTGGTTATGAAGGTATTATGTTAATTGATGAAGGTGAAACTACCAACACATTTTTATCTGAAACAACTTACGTAAATGCTATTGTAGATAATGGTAGTATGCAAAAACCAGAAATAAATGAACCTATTTTATTGTCTGCTTGGGGCTCAAACTCATGGTCATATTCTAGTGATTTTACTACCAAAGAAGCCAGCAAAGATTTTTCATTTAAACTAGTCGATTATATTCCTTGGGCTGAAGAAAGTTTTGAAGTGGATGAGAATGGTGATGATTATTTATTTTTAGTAGAGTCTTCTAGTGGCAACAGACATGAACATTATATAAAATCTGGAACTATACAGAATATTCACAATATTTTAGTAGGTTATAACAGTCCAGAAAACAATGCTACTATTAATATTTTTAAGCGAAACGATTCCTTAAAAATCCTTACAAAGTTTGATGGTAATTATCAAGTAATGGCCAATATGACAAAAGGAACCATTACAAAAGATAGTGTTCAAGATTTTAAATTAAGATCGCTTTACAATGTAGCTGATTTGCCTTTTGTAGTACCTCAATATCCACAAAAAGGAAAAATGGTAAGAAAAAGTGGACCAAAAGATGATCAAAAATTAGATATTATAGTTTTAGATGTTAGCTCTGGAAATGAAACTAAAAGAGTTGAACTATTAGGTGGTAAGTTTAGTAACGATAATTTAAAAGAAGTTTCTGTAAACGGATTGAATTTTAGAATGTGGTATGGTGCAAAAGTGCTACAAGCTCCCTTTAGTGTTAAGTTAAACGACTTCCAATTAGAGAAATATCCAGGTTCAGAAAGTGCTGCTTCTTATGCAAGTGAAGTTACTGTTATAGCTCCTGAAGAAACTTTTGATTATAGAATTTTTATGAATAACATTCTAGATTATAAAGGGTATAAGTTCTTTCAGGCAAGCTATGATTTATCTGGTGGAAAAGAACAAACTCACCTATCTGTAAATCACGATTGGTGGGGAACATTTATCACCTATTTAGGTTATTCACTACTTTATACTGGTATGATTTGCATTTTCTTTGCCAAATACACACGATTTGATTCACTTAAAAATTCGCTGCGAAAAATTAGAAATAAAAAAGCTGCTTTATCTTTAGCTTTTCTTCTAGGTATAACAAGTGTTTCCTTTGCACAACATACCAATCATGTTGTTTCTAATCAACAAATAGATTCTATTTTAAAGGCCAATTTGGTTTCTTTAGAGCATGCTGAAGATTTTAACAAATTAGTGATTCAAGATGCAGGTGGTAGAATGAAACCAGCTCATACTTTTGCATCAGAATTGGTAAGAAAGGTTAGCCAAACAGAAACATTACACGGTATGAAACCTAGTCAGGTTTTATTATCAATCATAGAAAATTCGAGATTGTGGTATGAAGTTCCAGCAATTTATCTTGAAAAGAAAAATATGGAAATTCGCCAACAACTTGGTTTAGCTGATACTACAAAATATGCAAGATTATCTGATTTTTTTACAGATAGAGGAGAATATAAAATTAGAGCTCAGGTTGCTGAAGCACAAAAGAAAAAAATTCAAAATAAATTTGAGCAAGATTTAATAAAAATCGACAGAAGAGTTGGTTTATTATACAGTGCTATTGGGGGTGGAATTTTAAAAATTTACCCTATACCAAATGACGAAAATAACAAATGGGTTTCTCAGCCAGAAACTTTCAATACTAAAGGTTTTAAAGCTACAGACACTATTTTTGTTCGTAAATCTTTACCATTATACATTCAGTTATTACAAACCGCAAAAAAAACCAATGATTATTCAAAGGCTAATCAAGTTTTAGAGGGTATCAAAAAGTTTCAAAAGAAATTTGGTGCTGAAATTTATCCATCAGATAAAAAAATTGAATTAGAAATTGCTTACAACAAATACAATGTTTTTACAAAATTGGTTCGTTATTATGGTTTAGCAAGTCTATTTCTAATAGGTTTTGTAATAGCACAAATTTTTAGCACAAAAAAATGGGTTAGCTATACTGTTAAAGCCTTAATAGGTTTAGTAGCCTTCTTATTTTTAATGCACACAGCAGGCTTAATTGTAAGATGGTACATTAGTGGAAATGCGCCCTGGAGTAATGCATACGAATCTATTATTTATGTAGCTTGGACTACCATGCTTTTTGGTTTTTATTTAGGAAGAAAATCGGCTTTAACCATTGCAGCAACTACATTTGTAACTTCTATTATTTTATTTACTGCAAGTTTAAATTGGTTAGACCCAGAAATTGCTAACCTACAACCTGTTTTAAATTCTTGGTGGTTATTAGTTCATGTTTCAATTATTGTAGCAAGTTATGGTCCATTAACATTAGGAATGATATTAGGAATTTTTGCACTCTTTTTAATGCTCTTTACCAACAAAAAGAATAAAAAGAAAATGGATTTAAATATCAAAGAAATTACCATAATTAACGAAATGGCTTTAACGGTTGGTGTTGTTATGTTAACCATAGGAAACTTTTTAGGTGGTATGTGGGCCAACGAAAGTTGGGGTCGTTACTGGGGTTGGGATCCAAAAGAAACTTGGGCTTTAATTTCAATTATGGTATATGCGTTTATTTTACATATGCGTTTAATTCCAGGTTTACGAGGCAGATACACTTTTAACTTATGGTCTATTATAGGATATGCTTCTATAATGATGACCTACTTTGGCGTTAATTTTTACCTATCAGGATTGCATTCGTATGCAAGTGGTGACAAAGTAATTACACCAAGTTTTGTGTATTATTCTATAGCATTTGTTGCAATTTTAGGAACACTTTCATGGTTAAAATATAAAAAACATTACAGCAAGTAAGATTTTTCTAATGCATAGAAAAATGTATTTTTGCAGCCTAAATTAGATATCTATGTTCAATAAAAATATAAAGTTAGTCTTAGCAGTTTTAATTACAGCATGGTCTGTATATGAATTTAGTCAAGGTAATATTATGAATGGTATTTCCATTCTTTTATTAGCTGGAATTTTTGTGTTATTCTATTTTAAAAACGAGTTCATTTTATTAGCCTTTTTACAATTACGAAAGCAAAATTTTGAAGGAGCTAAAAAATGGTTAGCTTACATTAAAAAACCAGAATCAGCCTTAACAACTAAGCAACAAGGTTACTACAACTACTTGCATGGAATTATGTTAAGTCAGACTAATATTACACAATCTGAAAAGTATTTAAGAAAAGCTGTAAAATTAGGTTTAGCAATGGATCATGATTTAGCAATGGCTAAATTACAATTGGCTGGAATTGCCATGACAAAAAGACGTAAGCGTGAAGCTATGAATTTAATGACTGAAGCAAAAAAGTTAGATAAACATGGCATGCTAAAAGAGCAAATGCAAATGATGAAACAACAAATGAAGAAAATATAAAATAAAAAAATCCGCTTTAAAGCGGATTTTTTTTATTTCAGCTTTGTCAAGCTTAAGTCTTCATTATACTTAACAATATATACACCTCTGTTTTCAGAAATTCTTGCTCCTGGGGTATAATCAAATTTTGTTTCTACTCGTTTCGAAATACCTTCAGAAAATGTTCTTTTTAAATCATTTCCAGAAGCTAAACGAATTAAAATATCGTAAGTAATATCAAAACCTTTAATAGCATAGTAAGATGGTAAGGTTTTATTTTTTCGTAAATACATACTATTAAATGCATTAACTTCAAAGCTTGTTTCATCTGCAAACTCATCACTAACATAAGTAAAACCAACTTGAGCTAATTTTGCATTATCAATTTTATTATAAGCATTGCCTTTATCAAAAGTAAAAGCTCTAGCAGTAGTTTCTTCTGGTAAGCTTATTAGAGAGTTTATAGCATCTGATGCTATTACTTGATTGCTTGTTGCAATTACAACCCAATTATTAGTGTTTGCTGTAAGTAACTCTAAAAAACGCTCTTTTGCAATATAACCCTCATTTGGTTTAATAATAGTTACATTGGCAGAAGTTCCAATTTGTAAGTTAGCTTGCATTAATGAAGCTGTTTGTATAGAAGCTGCTGTATCATCACAAACAATAATAATATTGCCTTCTTCAAAATTTGTTTTGATATAGTTCTCTAACTCTTCTCTAAAAAATCTTTTTTCTGGTGATGTTTTTATGATATTATTATACGTAAAATTCGATTGATTATTAGAGTAAACAGGAAACACCACAGGTGTTCTTACCATAGAAGCTACAGTTTCAACTTCACTAGAGTATAAAGGTCCTATAATAGCATCGTAACTATTTAAGTTTTCTTGTCTTACAAAAGTGGGCAACATACCACTATTTCTTAAGCCAGTATCAAATACATTTAAGTTGATGTTCACCCCTTTACTTCTCAAGGAATCAACAGCTAATTCAGCTCCCAAATAAAAGTCTGTAACTATATTTAATAAGGTGGCATCTTGTACAAAAATCTCTTTTAAAGATAATGCATCTGCTTGATAGTTTGTAGCTCTAAAAGGTAAAAGAAGTGCTACTTTTAAGTTGCTATCAGCTTCAATAATATCTGAATAAAATGCGTCTTCTATATCATCTTCTATTTCAATTTCTTTGATTTTTAATAACATTCCTAGTTTTAAGCCTTCTTTTAATTCTGGATTTAAAACCAATAATTCTTCTCTACTTTTACCAAAACGTTGTTTAATATTAAAGAAAGTATCACCTTTTTTAACTTCATAAACCTGATACTTTTCTTTTAGTTTTAGTAAGAGTGAATCTTTTTCAGTTATAACTGTAGTTTCTTTTATCGAGTCTTTTTCAATCTCAACCTCAGGTGTATTTCTTTTATAAGCTTGTAGTTTATTTTCTGGAACAACTATAAAAGTATTTGCCTTTGGATCGCCAACAACATCAGGATTTAAACGTAACAAATCTGGAGTATTCATTTTTAACTTCTGAGCTATAGCACTCATAGTTTCTCCTTTTTTTACTTTATATTGTATGTATCTTTTTTGTTGTCCACAAGAAACTGTGAATGTTAAAATACACAGAAAAACAAAGAATTTTAAATGTTTCATATGTTCTATTCCCATTCTATAGTTGCAGGTGGTTTAGAGCTAATATCATACACTACTCTATTAACACCTTTTACCTGATTGATTATTTTATTTGATGTTTTTTGTAAAAATTTATACGGCAAATCTACCCAATCTGCAGTCATACCATCTGTACTTTCAACCGCTCTTAAAGCGACTACTTTTTCATAAGTTCGTTCATCTCCCATTACTCCTACAGAATCTACAGGCAACAACATTGCACCTGCTTGCCAAATTTTATCGTATAAACCTTCTTCTCTTAAACCGTTTATAAACACAGCATCTACCTCTTGTAAAATTCTAACTTTTTCAGCAGTTACCTCACCTAAGATACGAATTCCTAATCCTGGGCCTGGAAATGGATGACGCCCTAAAAGATTACTATCTATACCTAAAGATTTACCTACTCTTCTTACTTCATCTTTAAAAATCATTCGTAAAGGTTCTACAATTTTTAACTTCATAAAATCTGGTAAACCACCAACATTATGATGACTTTTTATGGTTGCTGATGGACCTCCATTTACAGATACTGATTCAATTACATCTGGATAAATAGTACCCTGTGCTAACCATTTTACATCTTTTATTAAATGTGCTTCATCATCAAAAACATCAATAAAAGTGTTTCCAATAGCTTTACGTTTATCTTCTGGATCTGTTAATCCTTTTAACTTTTTCAGGAAACGTTCAGAAGCATCTATTCCTTTAACGTTCAAATCCATGCCTTCGTATTGCGCTAACACACTTTCGAACTCATTTTTTCGTAAAAGTCCGTTATTTACAAAAATACAATACAGGTTTTTGCCTATAGCTTTATGCAATAAAACAGCAGCTACAGAAGAATCTACACCACCAGATAAACCTAATACAACTTTATCGTTACCAACTTTTTCTCTAATTGCTTCAACTGTACTTTCTACAAATGAATCTGGAGTCCAAGTTTGAGCAATCCCTGCAATAGTAACCAAAAAGTTTGCCAACAATTGTTTACCATCTGTTGAGTGGTATACTTCTGGGTGAAATTGAATTCCATAGGTTGTTTCACCATTAATTTTATAAGCAGCATTTTCTACATCTGAAGTACTTGCTAAAAGCTCACCATTTGTTGGTAACTCTTTTATGGTGTCTGAATGACTCATCCAAACTTGACTGTTATGTGGAATATCTTTAAAGAAAACCTCATCTTCTTTAATGTAAGATAAATTAGCTCTACCATATTCTCTGGTATTCGAAGGCGCTACTAATCCTCCTGAAAAATGTGCTAAATACTGCGCTCCATAACATACTGCCAATATGGGTTTTTTACCCCTAATATTTGTTAAATCAATATGTAAAACCTCATCTCCTCTCACAGAGTTTGGGCTACCAGAAAGAATAACAGCTTTATAATTTTCTAAATTTTCAGGAATTTTATTGTAAGGATGAATTTCACAATAAATGTTTAATTCTCTTACTCTTCTAGCTATCAATTGTGTGTATTGAGAGCCAAAATCTAATATAAGTACGTGGTCTTGTTGCATGCGCAAAAATAATACAATGATTTTAGATTTGCGAGTTTAGAATTATGATTTTTTTAATGGATGTTTTCTAAACTTAATATTGATATACAATTGCATTAATATTCATTCCTGCTCCAACAGAAGCTAAAATAACAACATCGCCTTTATTTACTTCTTGGTCTTTTATTTTTCCTTTTAAAACTAAATCTAATAAAGTAGGTACTGTAGCCACAGAACTATTACCCAATTTATGAATACTCATAGGCATTACACCTTCTGGAATTGGTTTTTTATACAGCCTATAAAAACGTTTTATAATGGCTTCATCCATCTTTTCATTGGCTTGATGAATAAATACTTTTTTAACATCATCTATAGCAACACCACTTTTATCTAAGGCAATCTTCATGGCTTGTGGCACATTGGTTATGGCAAACTCATAAATTTTTCTACCATACATTTTTATATAACGTACATCGGGGTCTAAATCTTTGTTGTAAGAACCTCCATAATGTAAATAATAAGCTTCTTCTTTTGCAAAGGTTTGTGAAGCGTGACTCAATATCCCTGCAGATTGTTCATTTGTTTGCTCTACAATACAAGCACCTGCTCCATCACTATAAATCATGGAGTCTCTATCGTGCTTATCAACCACTCTTGATAGGGTTTCTGCACCAATCACCAAACATTTTTTAGCCATTCCAGCTTTAATAAAAGCTTGTGCTTGTATGACTCCTTCTACCCAACCTGGGCAACCAAATAAAACATCATAAGCTACACAATTCGGATTCTCTATTCCTAATCGATATTTTACTCTTGTTGCTAAACTTGGTAGAGTATCACCTTGAATTGCACCTTCTTTAACATCGCCAAAATTGTGTGCAAAAATGATGTAATCTAACTCCTCTTTTTGTATACCAGCATCTTTAATTGCTTTTTCTGATGCAAAAAAGGCTAAGTCAGAAGTTGTATATGCTTCAATGGCATACCTACGTTCTACAATACCAGTAATGGCTTTAAACTTTTCTATAATTACTTCATTACCAGAATCAAATAAGGAACCATCGTTATTAAAAAAGTTTGCTTCCAAAAAAGCTTCATTTTCCTTTTTTATGGTTGGAATAAATGTGCCTGTTCCTGTAATTTTAGCTGAAATCATTTAGATATAATTTTTAAGTAAAACTACAAAGGCTAGTAAGCAATATCAAGAGAGAAAAAAATTATGGCCGAAATTCAAAGTGTTAAAATTAAGTTACATAACCCAATAATAAATTTTATATAGTTGATTATCAATACATAAATTATTAATTAGCTATGATTTAAAGCTTTTAATTTACGATAGTCAACGAAAGCTAGGCAATTATAAGAAAGACTTATCAAAAGAAAAAGGAAGTAAATCTACTAGTGAATTTGTTTTAACAACAGCTCCTGTTTCCCCCATAAATAAAAGAGCAAATGGTTGTTGCTGTTTTACTTCGTATTCTAATAAGGTTTGTCTACAAGCTCCACAAGGTCCTACAGGTTTATCTACTTTTGTGTGTTTAGAACTTGCTGAAATGGCAATTTTTAAGATAGAAGTGTTTGGGTATTGGCTAGAAGCTTTCCAAACAGCGACTCTTTCTGCACACATTCCTGAAGGATAAGCAGCATTTTCTTGATTACTACCCAAAACAATTACATCATTTTCTAATAGAACTGCTGCACCAACATGAAACTGTGAGTATGGTGCATATGAAGTGTTTTTGGCCTCAATTGCTTTTTGCATTAAAAGTTGATCATCTTTAGAAAGTTCTGCCAATGAATCAAAAATAGTTGCTGAAGTGCTTATCTCAATTTTTCTCATAAGATTATAGTCAAAAAAAGCAGTCATTAGACTGCTTATAGGTTATAAAGTTAAGTAAAATCTACGACTATTAATAATTGTCATAAATTTCACCTAAATCAAATGATAATGAAAATCGCAATGAGTTTTCTAAAGGATTATTAACATCTGATGAATTTATTAAATAACTTAAATCTATATTAAGTGCATTGGTTTTAAAACCTCCACCTAAAGTAAAATATTTTCTGTTTCCTTTATCTACACTTTCATGAAAATATCCCAATCGTAAAGCAAATGCATTGTTGTACAAATACTCAGCTCCAAAGGCATAGGTAAACTCTTGTAGTTCTTCAGAAAAACCTCCTGGTGCATCACCAAAAGATTGGAAAATACCTTGTACCCAACCTACATTATCATCTTTTCCTTCAACAATATCTCCATTAGCATCTCTAATTGGTGGGGTTGGCACTAATAATTTGGTAAACTCAACATTAGTTGAAATAATGTTATAATCGTCTAAAATAAAATCAAATCCACCTCCAAATTTTAAGTTGGTAGGAATAAAATCTTCTTGACCTGGAGTATAGGAAACTTTAGGGCCAATATTGGTAATATTAAAACCAATTCGATAACGCCCATTAAACGTACCATAGTTCTCTTCTAAAGATTGAAAATACCCTGAAACATCTACACCAAAAGAATTAATTGGTTGTAAAGTATTCCCTGCAGTTCCATTAAACGCAAGGTTTGAACGTATAAATTTTAGTCCAACACCCATAGAGAAAGTTTCACTTAACTTTAAAGCATAGGCACCTGTTAAAACAAACTCATTAGGGTTAATACTTCCATTAGGGTTTCCAGAATTGTCTGTTAAATCTATTTGTCCTAAAGAAAAATAACGGAATTCTGCTCCCCAAGCAGAGTTTTCGCTAAACCTATTAATGTAAGATGCACTACCTATAAAAACATCATCGGTTAAATTTCGTAACCAAGGAGAATAGGTAATTCCTGTTTTAACTCTTCTATCGTTAAAAGCCATTTTAGAAGGGTTATGAAAAATAGACCAAGCATCTGCAGATGTGGCTACACCTACATCTCCCATACCTCCTGCTCTAGCATCTGGTACGATTAATAAAAATGGTGTTGCTGTAGTAATTCCCCCTGTTTGTTGTGTATTGGTTTGAGCACTAAATTTTAAGCTAACTAAAGCACATAGTGCAATACAAATTCCAATTTTTTTCATGTTAAGTTACTTGTTGGTTATATAATTTTGATTACTGTAAAATAACTAGCTTTTCGTATTTCTCAGAAACCAAGTTACTTGTTGTTGATGTTACTCTTAATTTATAAACGTAAACGCCTTTTCCAATTTTATTTCCAAAATCATCTAAACCATTCCACACTATTTCTCTCGATAAATTACCCGTAGTTTGTACAAGCTGATTTATGGTTTTTACAAGCTTCCCAGAAACCGTAAATATTTGTACTTGTACCTCTAGAGGCTCATTGGGTTTGTTGTGATTAAACCAAAACTCTGTGTAATTTACAAAAGGATTTGGATAATTCAATACATTTTCTAAATTTAATAGGCTATCACTAACAACCACAAAATTCAACGTAGTTTCAGAAGAATTATTGTAAGTATCCCAAGCTTTTAAAGTTAACGTATGTGGACCCACTTCTAAATCTTGCAATTTATAGACTACTTTTCCTTGGGTAAAGTCATTTAATTCGGTTTCGTAAAAATCATTTAATATAATTGGGTTTGCAGTATCTCCATCTAGAATAGCTACAATATCATGATCTACAGCAGTAATAGATGTATTTATACCACTTGCATCTGAAAGCACAGCAATTAAATTTGGAGAAGTATTGGTATTACCTCCATCTATAAACGATTCATCATTCATATACAAACCAATTTCAGGACCTACTGTGTCATCTGGTGCATTTTCATTAATTCCACCAACTACAATATCGAAATTTGCTCCAGATTTATCAGTAACACCATTGTCTGCATAAAAACTTACTTTACCTTTACCATAAGCAATTTTAATATCTTTGGGCACAATAAATTCAAAGGCAAAGGCACCATTAGTAATGGTAGATTTCCCTCTAAACAGCTTACTATCTTGTGTATCGAAAGGCATAATTACACCAAAACCATCATTATCTATGGTTTGTTTGTCGATAACTTTATCGAATACAGTAGTAGATAATGTACCGTTAAAATCTGTTAATGGATTATTTAAATTATCGGTTACTACACCTTCAAACTTAATTTTCGATAAGGCTTTAATGGTATCTAATTGCTGTGTAATAGCCACATCATTCATTTTGGTAATCTTAACATTGGGGTTTGGAATAGCCAAACGCATTGCAGGATCTCCAAAATGATAAATAAAAAATTTCTGACTATTTGAAAATTGATTTTTAGCTTGTTTTAACGCTTCTGAAATCGTGTAATTTTCATCATTAAAACCGAGTAAAATTCGGATAAATTGTTCGTTAAAATTCTGACCAACAGAAATAAAAACTTCTCTTGTGGTTGTTACCATACTAGCTGAGCCACCATTTTTATTTTTAAACGTCAATTCTCCAGCAGTAATTCTATTTGGATTATCGAATCTTGAAAAATCACAAGTAACTGTAACTAATAAAGGTAAAGTATTTGGATTGTTAAAATTCTGAATCTGTTCTTTATCTAAAATACGTTCTTGAGCCAAACCATCTTCACCTCCATGACCAAAATAATCAAAGATTAATGTTCCTTTTTCTATAGCATTGGTAATGGCTCTGTTTACTTCAGAATAGCGTTCTCCACCTGCAGTATTTTCCTGCACAAAAGAGTCTAAGTAAAGTTTACTAATGTTAAAAATTGGTTTATTAGCTTTAATTTCATCTGCAATAGATTCTACTCCTTCTTGTATAACAATATCACCAGTATCGTCAATATCATCGGCTAACAGCGTTATTGTATTTCGCCAATCACCTATAGCATTTTTCTGATAATACGATAAAATTTTGTCGACTACTTGGGTTGCTTCTACAACTGTGGAAACTGGTATTCTACTTGAGGTAACATCTATGGTATGACTCGTTTGCATACTACCTTCATTTGGCTCTAACATTACAAAAAAATCGTCGGTAACCCAAGAGGTAGCCAAATTAAAACTGATGTTTGAAAGTTTTACAGGAACAATATTATTGTTAGATTCAATTCTGTCTTTATAATCGTAAGAAGCATCACCAAAAAAGCAAACATATTGTAGTTTTTTATCGGGAGTAGTGTTGCTGTAATAAAGATATTTTATAAAATCTCGAATACCTGTAATATCTTTAGAACCTGATGAAAATTCATTGTAAATCTCATCTATCAAGACCACTTTTGTGGTTAAATTGGAGTTATTTTCATGATAATCTGCCAAACGTTGTGCCTCACTTGATAAATTATCATTCGTAATAATTAAATAATTAATGTCTTGTAAAGCGTGTAAGTTTTGATTGTTTATTCTTCCATTTGGTATTGCTTCAGGAATGTAAAAATCATTAGCATCTAAAACCACATATTCTCGTAATGTGCCTCCATTTACTGTAAAGCTAAAGTTATTTGAGTTGCCTTCGTTAACAATTTGTTGCGGATTTATATAATCTGTAACATCCCAAACTTGAAAAGCATTAACACCATTTTCTATCTGATAACTTACATTTCCAGATGCTTTTGCTTGCACAAAACTTCTGAACGAAAACTGAAAATCTGAAAATCTTAAATATTTCTTTCCTCTAATTTCTATATAATCTAAAAAAGCATTTGCAGAAGGGTTACCACTATTATCATAATTTATAGAAACAGTTATATTTTCTGAACTGTTAGCTATACTTCCACTTCTTTGTAGAGCAATAGCTTTGTTTAATGAACTTGCATTCACTGGTGGATAAGATATCGTAAATAAATCTTGACTATTTACTTGTACAGCCATGGATGAACTTACAACTGAATTACAAACTCCTCTAACTCTAACATTAATCATTTCATTGGCAACTGCATTTTTAAAAGGCAGCGTAAATTCTTGGGCATTATTAATATTAAAATCGTTATTGTAAAACCATTGTGTACCTGCACCTAATAAGTTACGTTCCTCTTTTTCAATAAAAGTAAAATCATCATAAATGTTAATTGAACTGGTACTTGGGCCAGAAATTGATGGTTGAGTTGTAATTCTTTTACCATTGGTTTCATTAACTGTTATAAAGTAATACGCTTTATCAGAATAGATGTTTTGTCGATGAGTAGCCGTTTCTGTGGTAAGGTTTACTTCCCAATCATGTGGCCCTTTAGCATAAAAAAGTATGTAGTCATTAGCATCAAAACTACCATCATTTTCACCAGCTACATAAATTGCGTTTTCTTGAAGATCATTATACCTAAAGTCATTATTAACTACAGGTAATAACTGTCCTCCATTACCATAAATATGTATTTTCCTAGGATCTAAACCACTGGTGTTAATACCTATTCGTTGCAATAAATTAGCATCAATTTTAAAAACTCCTGTGGTATCCACACTAAATTTATACCATTCACCAGTTGCTAAAACAGCATCTGCATTTTGAGAAATCACAAAATAAGTAGAGAAATAGAGTAAAAATAGCAGGAATTGTTTCTTCATTAGCATCACAAAAATAACGTAAAACTAAAATAGTTATTTTAGCATAAACAAAGATATAGCATACTAAACCAAAAAAGCAATCGTTAATAAAGAATAACAGTGAATTTTTTGTTTAGTTAAAATTAATTATTTACTTGTTCAAAATTAAATTTATTGTAAATTCGTCGTTATAAAACCCCCAATTTTTAAATAAGGAGATGAGGAACATATTTAAGACAACTATTGTAGTTTTTACTGCATTATTATTTTTCAACTGTAGTAACAAAAGTAGCTCAAACACTTCTAGGTTAACAGGTTTAGCTTTTAACAACCCCAAATACGGTAATTTCATCAAAGGAAAATACGACCCAGATCAAAAACCTCCTTTAGGTATGGTTACCATAGAAGGTGGTTCTTTTACTATGGGACAAGTGCAAGATGATGTAATGTTCGATTGGAATACAACACCAAGAAAAATGCACGTTCGTTCATTTTATATGGACGAAGCTGAGGTTACCAACTCAGAATATTTCTTATACGTACAGTATATGAAAGAAGTATTTAATCCTGCTGAAGAGCGTTACAGACATATTTATAGCTCTACATTACCAGATACTATAGTGTGGCGTAAAAGTTTAGGAAATACAGATATTTTAACAGAAAACTATTTCAGACATCCTGCTTATTCAGATTATCCAGTAGTTGGTGTAAGTTGGATTCAAGCAAACGAATACTGTAAATGGAGAACTAATGCTGTAAACCTAAAAACATTAATTGATAAAGGTCATATTCAAAATATTTTTGAAATGGATACCATTAGTAATTTCTTTGATACAGATGTTTTCTTAACAGACGATTCAAAATTATTTGATGGCGATACTACCATATATAAAAGAGGAATAGGACAAACCTTAAGAAAACGAGGTGAACCTAGACCTGATAGAGATGCTTTTAGAGGTCGTAAAATTACCAAAGCAGATGGAATTTTAACTCAGCGTTTTAGATTACCAACAGAAGCTGAATGGGAGTTTGCTGCAAAAGCAAACATCGAAAACAGAGAATACAACAATATTAGAGGTAGAAAAAAATATGCTTGGGATGGTAAATATACTCGTTCTAAAAGCAAACGTTCTAGAGGAGATCAATTAGCAAACTTTAAACAAGGTAAAGGAGAATATAGTGGTTTATCTGGTTGGAGTTCAGATGGAGCAGATATTCCTAACACTATAAAATCGTATCCACCAAATGGATTTGGTTTATACGATATGTCTGGAAATGTAGCTGAGTGGGTAGCAGATGTATATCGACCAATTATTGATAATGAAGCGAACGACTTTAATTATTATAGGGGCAACTTATTTACCAAAAAATTAATCGATGCTAAAGGAAATGTAGTATTTGCCGAAAACGATGAAAACACTAAAGTTGAATACGACACCTTACCAAATGGTAAAATTGTGCCAAAATATATTCCAGGTAGCATTAAATATGTACCTATTACAAAAAGCGATGTAACCTTACGAAGAAATTTTGCTAGAGCTAACAACGCTAATATTGGTGATGGTGATTTATTATCAACGCGTTTTTATGAAGATGATGCAGACAGTTTTAACAATAGACCAAGCATGTACAATTCACCAAAAAAACCAACGAGAATTATAGATTCTATTACTGGAAATGTAATTCTTAAAAACGATGATAAACGTAGAACAACCTTAATAAGTGATAAAACTAGAGTTTATAAAGGAGGTTCTTGGGCAGATGGTGAATATTGGTTAGACCCAGGACAAAGAAGGTATTTGCCAGAATATATGGCAACCAATTATATAGGCTTTAGATGTGTATCTGACAAATTAGGACCAATTTCCTCAGGAAAAAGAAGAGCTAGAAACCCATCTAGATAGTAAAATATTAAAAAATAGTTTAACCTCATTATTCAAAAGTAATGGGGTTTTTTTATAGTTATTACATGAAAATTGATGCACTTTACCAACTGTATACTCAAACGTATTTAGTAGATACAGATACCAGAAACATTAGACAAAACAGCATTTTCTTTGCATTAAAAGGCGACAATTTTAACGGTAATGCATTTGCAGAAGAAGCATTAAGCTTAGGTGCTAAATACGCTATTATAGATGAATCCCAATACCAAACCAAAGACAATATACTTCTTGTTGATAATGTTTTAGAAACCTTACAACAATTAGCCAATTATCATAGAAAACAATTAACAATACCATTTATAGGGCTTACGGGTAGCAATGGAAAAACAACAACCAAAGAATTAATCCATACAGTTTTAGCTAAAAAGTACAAAGTGCTTGCTACTAAGGGAAATTTAAACAATCATATTGGTGTTCCTCTAACCTTGCTTTCCATTACACCTGATCATGAAATAGCTATAATAGAAATGGGTGCCAATCATCAAAAAGAAATTGCATTTTTATCGGCTATTTGCGAACCTGA
>JABXIJ010000016.1 GCA_013373105.1 Flavobacteriaceae bacterium
CAAATATTTTTCTGCAAATTCCAGAACCTTACTATCGTGACAAGTTGGATTCCAAATCAATAAATTACTCGGCAAATCAAAAGTATAGGTGTCATCAACGGTTCTGGCATTGGTAATTTGAGTAGTTGAAACAATTTCAGCGATAGTATCATTTGTATTACCAAACGGATATGCCATACTGATTATATTTCTTCCCGTCAATTCTTTCAGCACTTTGAGGTCGGTTTTAACTTCTTCGAGAATTTCGTTCTCTGTTATTTTGATAAAGTCCTTGTGCAATGCACCGTGAACAGCAATTTCGTGATTAGCGTATATTTGATTCAAAGAATCTTTAGGTACATACTTTTGGTAAATAGTATCGCCATTTTGTTGTGGCCAACCACGAGTAGCACCTAAATAAGTTGAATTGAGGTTAAATGTGCCTTTTAGATTGTTTTTATCGAATAAATCAACCAGTTCAAGGTCTTCAATCGTTCCATCATCATAGCTCAATATTAGAGATTTGTAATACCCATTAGGATATGTAAACCCATTGAACTCTTTTTTTTCTTCGCAGGACGAGAGAATTAAGATTGATAAACATAATAGAACAGATAAGTTTTTCATTTGTCGATTTTGTTTTAATACATTGTATTTGGGTTCGCTGATTCTTTTGGTACTTGTTGGATAGAAACCCAATGTTCACAGATTTTACCATTTTGGTCAAAACGGAAGAAATCCATTGTAACATATTGGTCATTATCTGGCCATATTTGATGCGTGTGCAGAGCAACCAAGTCGCCTTCTGCAATGCACCTTACAAACTCGATAGACTTTTTAGGATATTCTTTTTGCATTCTATTAAAATACTCGATGAATCCATTAAGTCCGTCTGCCACGTCTGGATTGTGTTGGATATATTCATAGCCAACATAAAGTTCAACCGCCTTTTTTGGATTTTCTTCATAAGCTGTTTTGTAAAAAGCTATTGCATTTTCTTTATTTTTTTTTCTAGTTCATTTTTTGTTTCGGTGTTTTTTTTAAATTGTTGCCAACGGCTCTGGCTAAATGCATTAGCCGACGAATGGAGGCTATTGACATTTTAGCCATTGTTGTGGTTCGTTTTTAATTAAATTCTCCTTTATCTACATCTTTGATAAAATTCACTACCGCTGGGAAAAAAGTTTCAGGGTCATCAAATTGAGATAGATGGCTACCATTGGTGGTAATACTGCGACCATTCTGAACTTCAGTTGCCATCCATTCCATATATTTAGGATCCATAGTGTCGTGTTTAGCACCTAACATTAAAGTTGGGACTTTAATATCTTTCAGTTTACCAGATATATCCCAATCTTTTAATGAGGCATCACCAGTAATGCCAAATTCGCTTGGGCCTTGCATATAGATATAAATGTCAGAGTTTAAGTGTTCAAATAATAGGTGAACAGATTTTGGCCATTCCTCCAAAGGTTTGCGTAAAATATGCTCAGTGTAAAAATGTTCCATTAAGAGTTCTTCGTATCTCGGATTAGCATAATCTTTATTGGCTTCGATTTCTTTTATTTCTTTCAAGACATCATTTGGTAGTTTTGGTCCTAATACTTCATGTGCATATTTATTGTACTCAGGAACGCTCGCCACCATATTAGAGACTATTAGCCCTTTTAAATTATCCTGATATTTCAATGCATATTCCATGGCTAATATTCCACCCCAAGACTGACCAAGTAAATAAAAGTTGTCTTTAGTTAGGTTGAGGGCTTTTCTAACTTGCTCTACCTCTTCAACAAAATGTTCGGTAGTCCAAAGTTTGGAATCATTTGGTTTGTCACTGTAATATGAATCTAGTTGGTCATAATATATGTATTCTATTTCCTCATTTGGCAGATAACCGTCAAAATTTCCAAATTGCTCATGAGTTCCTCCAGGACCACCATGAAGTAATAATACGCGCATTTTGGGATTATTGCCCATACGCTTTGTATAGACATTAAAAGTACCTTTTGGTGTTTCAATTGGAATCATTTTAATACCACCAGTAATTTGGTCATTACTACTGGAATAGTCAAAATAACTACTCTTTTTATCTATTTCGTTGTTGTTTGGTTTATCTGCACAACTCGTAATGAGTAGTAATGTAATTAGTGCGGAAGATGCTAAATATTTCATGATTGTTTATTTTAGTTAGTTTATTGTTTTTAATGAACCAAAACGGTTTGGCTAAAAAACGTAGGGCATTATAGAAATGTCATTGTCAGCCGAGCAGAAAGTTTCTTGAAAGCACGAAACTTTCTGAAACCCCTGTCAGCCCTATGTTTTTTTAGCCTTTGTTAGCGGCTTTTTTTATTATTTCGGTCTTGTCAGCAATGTCATAAGTCCAAGTACAACGTCTTCTACTACCCAGATGAATAATATCATCATAGCACCCAGTCCAGTCCCGATTGCTGCACCTGCTTTTTCGGCATCACTTGCTGCCGTGTCAATGGTTTCTGCTGCTCCACCTACACCAAAAATCATCCAAAGAAGCATTAGAATATTAAATCCAATGAATGTCCATTTTACCAACTTTCCAAAAAGCGTTCTTTTGGGTTTTCTTAATGTTGCTCCTCATTTTGGGCAGTCGAGTGCTTTGTCGCTGACTTCTGCACCGCATTCTTTACAATTTAATAAAGCCATAGTTATTGATATTTAAGGGTTAATTATTCGATTACACATCCTTTCAGAAGAACATTCATCATTTTTCCATCGCATTTTCCTTTAACAGTAATAGTCTGTCCTTTTGATAGTTGCGAGGCAGTTTTCACATGGTCTTCTGCGAAAAAACATTGAATATCTCCAAAGTATTCGTCTCCTTTTAGCGTTACATAAATTTTGTCCATGATGTCTCTGTCAATGGTGTTGACTTTGCCTGTAACTCGAAGTACTTTTCCTTTGTACTTTTCATCTGCTGCAACTCCATTAGCTTCATAGTCAGCATAAAGTTGTCGAGCAGAAACTTCTATTGCAGGGGTTTCCGCTGCAATTTCTGTTTCAGTTGTTTTTTCGTCATCACTACCGAATGCGATGAATAAAAATCCTGCAACTGCGATTGCAGATGCAATGTGTCGTAACTTTTCGTTCATGTTGTTTTTGTTTTAAAGGTTAATAAATTATTGGTGAAAAATATGAATGGAGAAATTGCTCCCGTAATATAAAAGGTCAAGTCAATAGCGTCAAAAGTTCCAGGGACGATATTGAATAACTGCCCGAGTTCAGATGAAATAGCAATGAATGGAATTAAGAAAACCCAAAAAAGATTTCGCTTGTTAATGTTGTTACCCCAAATCAGTAATGTCAATGAGATGTAGGAAAAAATCCAAAGTCCGTCTGGTAGTGAAAACAGAAACCAGTTTGGAAAGTGTTGCTTTACGGTCAAGGTTGTTTCTCTTAAATTTTCTATTGGTGTGTCAAGTGACAGAGCAGCAAACCATTTAAACATTACCAAACTGTCAACCCGGAACGAAATGTATATCAGTCCACCGATTATTAGTGTCAAAAGATGTCCGAAAAGTAGTTGTTTCTTCATTTTAAATTGCCGCTAACTGGTTATATGTGTTATTTTGTCGTCGATAACCCGATAAAATTGCGGGATAACGACGTATATTAATCGTTTTTATCCGTTATAAATCTAGTGTTTTTTTGTGAGTTTTTATACTGTGCCACAATTAAATCTAACGGATTGTTGATTGCTTTTAACGCATGACTCTGAACATAAGAATATACTATAGTTGTTTCTTTCATAGCTGTATAAAAATAAAAAAAAACAAATACATCATTACAGCTTTTTAGTTAGAAATACTTTTTAAGGCACTTATAGCTATTAAGCAATAAAAATAATTTTTTGAAATTGTAGATGCCAAAACAATACAACACTTCTTTTAAAAGAAGAGCTTAAGATGTACGTACAAAAAGGCTGGATTTAAGTTTAAATATACAACTTTCTAGAATATCAATAATAACAGGAGTTTACAGAGGTTAATGTGTTTAAGTTGTTGATATACAAAATAATAAAAAAGCGAATAAGACTGTATTTTTGAATTGTAGAAAATAGTTCTTGTTAAAAAGTCCCGGTATTTGTGTATAAAAACTACTTGCAGTATAGAAAAAATCTATAGAACTTGTACCTGTAATTAGAAGAGAAAAAAAGTGTCTTAATTATTCCTATAAAAATAACTTTTCTAGAGCGTTATGGTAATGGGTAGGTTTGGCTAAATTTTTCACTTAATTACAAAAAATAACCTTAAAGCAGTGATACTTTAAGGTTGGGTAACACTTTAAAAAGTAAAAGTGTTTTTGTTATTAGCATTTCAAAATTACACTACTTTTTAAAGCTTACCAAATATTTTTTAATAATTAGAAAGGCAATCACACTTTCTTA
>JABXIJ010000010.1 GCA_013373105.1 Flavobacteriaceae bacterium
GCTTTCTCAAAAAAATCTTCTTTATATGTTAACAACCTATCTCTTACTTTTCTTAAATACAACATACTTTCTGGTATACTAAAGTTGCTGCCAGCACCCATGTCTACTTAACCAGATGGTAATTTAATCATATGTAATAAATATACTTCGCTTTTCGATTTTTTGGCAATCATGTTTGCCATTTTTGCAGCTACTTCTGAACTCACAGAAAAATCTATAGGGACTAAAATTTTATTCATTAGAATTTATTTAATTTAGGTTGATATAATATAAAAATACAAAAAAACTGAATGATTTTTTTAGTTTGGTAAATCCCAAACATTTAGTATATTTGCAACTGAAAAAATCAAAATAAAGAATTGATGAAGGGGACTTAAAGTCCCCTCTTTTTATATTTTAAAGTAAGATTTTTTAAATGGATTTGAACAAAATTAGAGCCTTAGTAGATGAAGCCTTAGAAGAAAATAAATCACTTTTTTTAATTGATTTATATATTTCTTCTACTAATAAAATTCAAGTTATAGTTGATGGTGATAATGGCGTTCCTTTAAGTGAATGTATTAGAATCAGCAGGAATGTTGAGCATAATTTAGATAGAGAAGAAGAAGATTTTTCTTTAGAAGTAAGTTCACCAGATATTTCGCATCCACTTCAAAATAAAAGACAGTATAAAAAGAACATCAATAGAATTCTAAAGGTAAAAACTGAAGAAGAAAATTTTGAAGGAACACTTGCTAAAGCAGACGAAAATGAAATCGAATTAAGATGGAAAGCAAGAGAACCAAAACCAATAGGTAAAGGAAAAGTAACTGTAGAGAAAACAGCTACTTTATCATATAATGAGATAAAAGAAGCAAAAGTGAAAATTGTATTTTAAGCAAAAGATGTAATGGAAAATATAGCGTTAATTGAGTCGTTTTCGGAATTTAAAGACAATAAGAGTATAGATAGAGTTACCTTAATGTCTATTTTAGAAGAGGTTTTTAGAGCCGCTTTAAAACGTAAATTTGGTTCAGATGATAACTTCGATATTATTATAAATCCAGATAAAGGAGATTTAGAAATATGGAGAAATAGGGTTGTTGTAGCAGATGGTGAAGTAGAAGATGATAATGAAGAAATTACTTTAACAGAAGCACGTAAAATTGAACCAGATTTTGAAATTGGTGAAGATGTATCTGAAGAAGTAAAATTAATTGACTTAGGAAGAAGAGCTATTTTAGCTTTACGTCAGAATTTAATATCTAAAATATACGAACACGATAGTACAAATGTATTTAAGCAATTTAAAGATTTAGAAGGTGAAATATACAGTGCAGAAGTTCATCATATAAGACACAATGCCATTATTTTATTAGATGATGAAGGTAATGAAATTGTGTTACCAAAGAGTGAGCAAATTCGTTCAGATTTCTTTAGAAAAGGAGACTCTGTAAGAGGTGTTATAAAAACTGTAGAATTAAGAGGAAACAAACCTGCTATTATATTATCAAGAACATCACCTGTTTTCTTAACAAAGTTATTTGAGCAAGAAATACCAGAGGTTTTCGACGGTTTAATTACAGTTGAAGGTGTAGCTAGAATACCAGGAGAAAAAGCAAAAGTAGCAGTAGATTCTTATGATGATAGAATAGATCCTGTAGGAGCATGTGTTGGTGTTAAAGGATCAAGAATTCATGGTATTGTTCGTGAATTAGGTAATGAAAACATAGACGTTATTAATTATACCAAAAACGAACAACTATACATATCTAGAGCTTTAAGCCCAGCTAAAGTTACATCAATGGAAATTGAAAACTTCGAAGAAGAAAAAAATGGTAAAAAAGGTAGAGTAAATGTACTTTTAAAGCCAGAAGAAGTTTCTAAAGCAATTGGTAGAGGTGGTGTAAATATTCGTTTAGCAAGTGAGTTAACAGGTTATGAAATAGACGTTCAAAGAGAAGGTTTAGAAGAAGAAGATGTAGAGTTAACAGAATTTGCAGATGAAATAGAAGATTGGGTAATCCAAGAATTTAAAAATATTGGTTTAGATACTGCAAGAAGTGTATTAGAAACAAGTGTACCTGAATTGGTAAAAAGAACCGATTTAGAAGAAGAAACAATTATAGATGTTCAACGAATTTTAAGAGAAGAATTCGAAGAATAAAAAAGATAACGTTAAAGTAAAGTAAAAAGTATATTTTTACAAGTATAAAGTTAAAAGAATTATATGTCTGTAGGCAAAACAATGAGGCTTAATAAAGTTTTAAGAGAATTAAATATTTCTTTAGATAGAGCTGTAGAGCATTTAGCAAACAAGGGTTTTCAAATTGATGCTAGACCAACTACCAAAATATCTGAAGAAGAATATAATGTTCTTTTAGATGGTTTTGAAACTGATGCTAATAAAAAAGCAGCTTCTAAAGAAGTTGGTGAAGAAAAGCGTAAAGAAAAAGAAGCCATTCGATTAGAACTTGAAGCTAAGCAAGAAAGAAAAAGACAAGAAGAGGAAAAGAAAGAAGAAGTTCATAAAGCAAAGGCAGACAAATTAGAGTTTAAGACTGTTGGGAAAATTGATATCGAAAACTTAGATAAAAAACCTACTGAAGAAAAAGTAGAAGAACCTAAGAAAGAAGATAAGCCTAAACAAGAAGCTCCAAAAGAAGAAAAACCAACTGTAGAAGAAGTAAAGGAAGAGAAAAAAGAAGTTAAAAAGGTAGAAAAAGTAGAAGCTAAAGAAAAGCAAGAATCTAACCCTACTGAAGAAGTAAAAGAAGAGAAATCTGATACTATTAAAACGCAGTACAAAAAATTAGATGGTCCTAACTTTACAGGTAAGAAAATTGATTTAAAACAATTTGAAAAACCTAAAAAGAAAAAACCAGAAAAAGAAACTGCTAAAAAAGAGACTTCTGACTCTAAAACTAAAAGAAAACGTAAACGTATTAGCAAACCTGTTTCTGGTGGTAACGACAATAGAAACAATAGAGGAGCTAATAACAAAGGTTTCAGAGGAAGAGGAAATCAAAGGCAAACACCTAAAGAAGAACTTACAGAAGAAGAAATCCAAAAGCAAGTAAGAGAAACTTTAGAGAAACTTCAAGGTAGATCATCTAAAGGTAAAGGTGCTAAATATAGAAGAAGTAAAAGAGATGCTCACAGAGAGCAAACAGAAGCTGAGTTAGAAGCACAAGAAGCAGAAAGCAAAACACTAAAAGTAACAGAATTTGTTACAGTAAGTGAAGTTGCAACAATGATGAATGTTCCTGTAACAGACATTATTTCTGCATGTATGTCATTAGGAATGATGGTAACAATGAACCAACGTCTAGATGCAGAAACTCTAGTTATTGTTGCAGAAGAATTCAATTACAAAGTAGAATTTGTTGGAGCTGAAGTAGAAGAGTCTATAGAAGAAGTAGAAGATAAACCAGAAGATTTAGTTAAAAGAGCGCCAATTATTACTGTAATGGGTCATGTAGATCATGGTAAAACTTCATTATTAGATTACATTAGAAACGCAAATATTGTAGAAGGAGAAAGTGGAGGAATCACGCAACATATTGGTGCTTATGCAGTTAATGTTGGAGATGAAAAAATTGCATTCTTAGATACACCAGGTCACGAAGCCTTTACAGCAATGCGTGCAAGAGGTGCCCAAGTAACAGATTTAGTTATTATTGTTGCAGCTGCAGACGATGATGTAATGCCGCAAACAAAAGAAGCAATTTCACATGCTCAAGCAGCAGGTGTTCCAATCATTTTTGCGATTAACAAAATTGATAAACCTAATGCAAATCCAGATAATGTAAAAACACAACTTTCTTCTATGAATTTATTAATAGAAGAATGGGGTGGAAACATTCAATCTCAAGATATTTCAGCTAAAACAGGTCAAGGAATTGATGAGCTTTTAGAAAAAGTATTATTAGAAGCAGAAATTTTAGAATTAAAAGCTAATCCTAATAAAAATGCTGTAGGTACTGTTGTTGAAGCTCAGCTAGATAAAGGAAGAGGTTATGTAACAACTATATTAGTACAAGCAGGTACTTTACGAATTGGTGATTATATTTTAGCTGGTAAAAACAGTGGTAAAATTAAGGCTATGTTCGACGACAAAGGCCGTAAACTTAAAGAAGCTGGGCCATCAACACCTGTATCAATTTTAGGTTTAGATGGTGCACCACAAGCAGGAGATAAATTTAATGTATTTGAAGACGAAAGAGAAGCAAAACAAATTGCAGCAAAACGTTCTCAATTGCAACGTGAACAATCTGTTAGAACGCAAAAAACATTAACACTTGATGAAATTGGTCGTAGAATTGCGTTAGGAGACTTTAAAGAATTAAATATTATCTTAAAAGGTGATGTTGATGGTTCTGTAGAAGCCTTAACAGATTCTTTCCAAAAATTATCAACTGAAGAAATTCAAGTTAATATTTTACATAAAGGTGTTGGTGCTATTACAGAAAGTGATGTGTTGTTAGCTACAGCATCAGATGCAATTATTGTAGGATTTAATGTTCGTCCACAAGGAAATGCAAGAGCAGTTGCCGATAAAGAAGAAGTAGATATCAGAACATATTCAATTATTTATGATGCTATAAATGACTTGAAAGATGCTATGGAAGGAATGTTATCTCCAGAAATGAAAGAAGAGGTAACTGGTAATGTAGAAATTAGAGAGGTTTACAAAATTTCTAAAGTTGGTAATATTGCTGGTTGTATGGTAATGACAGGTAAAATCTATAGAGATTCTAAAGTTAGAGTTATTAGAGATGGAATTGTTGTTCATGATGGAGAATTGGCTTCGTTAAAACGTTTTAAAGACGATGTTAAGGAGGTTGCTAAAGGGTACGACTGTGGTCTTCAATTAAAAGGATATAATGATATTAAAGAAGGAGATCAACTTGAAGCGTATAAAGAGGTAGCAGTTAAAAAGAAACTTTAAGTAGAATGCATAAATAAAAAAACCAAATTCAATTGAATTTGGTTTTTTTATTTAGTAGTTTTTTTATTTTCCTAGCGGAATTATAATTAAACTTGCAAACTTTTCAGAAAATTTTAATAACGCTTTATCTGCTTCTAACCTTGTCTTATAATCACCTACTTGAACCTTCCAATAAGGTTGTTCATATTTTAGATTTGTTGGTACATTAGGAAAAGATAATCTAAACTTGTTTCTTAAACTTCTCGCTTTAGTTTCACTTCCGTAAAAAATTTGGATTCTAAAACCATAACCATACTCTGCATTAAACTCGCGTTTTTTTGCGATTAGTTTTTTTATCTCAACACTACTATTAGTTTGATTTTGAGAATATAAGTTACCAGAACTACAAAGAAAAAGCGCTAAAAATAAGCCGCAAATTAATCTAAATTTCATGTCTAAAATTGTTTACACAAAAGTAACGAGTTGTAGATAAAAAAAATTGTCATCCATCTTATTTAGAATAGTTATAAATTAATTTTTAACATATATTATGTTTTTTAAATAATGGCAATATGTAGTATTTTTGTGCGACTGCTCAAATACTATATTTTTTGAGTAATTAAACAATACTAAATAGATTGTATATATGAAAAGTGTATCTGTACACAATAGGCTAGGAAGAGTACTTATTAAGAGCTTCACATTCATTTTTCTTATTTTTTTTAGTTTATCATCTAATTCACAAGAAGTAGATGAAGCACGTCAAAAGGCTGGTAAAAAATTATTCCAATCTTTATGTGCCTCTTGTCATAAATTAGATAAGAAATTAATTGGCCCTGCTCTTGGTGGAGTAGAAGAAAGAAGAGAAAATGAGTGGTTACTTGCTTGGATTAAAAACAACGCTGAGTTAAGAGCTTCAGGAGATAGAGATGCAATTGCAATCTTCGAAGAATACAATGGTTCTGTAATGTCTGCTTTTCCACAATTATCAGATCAACAGATTAATGATATTTTGTATTACACAACTGTTGGCGAACTAAAGAAAGCAGATCCAGTAAATCCTGATGGAGCTACTGTAGTAGCAGCTCAAGGTAGTGCACCAGAATGGCTAATTTATATTTTAGCAGCTGCAATTATTGTTGCCTTTTTATTAATAGCTAGTTTATTAAAACAAGTTAATGAACTAAAAGGAAATGTTGCAGAAGGTCAAAAATCTAATTTACAGAGAGATTTATCTGAACTTTGGGAAGGGATTGTTCAAAATACATTCATTAAAGTAATGTCAACCATTTTATTATTGTTGATAGCTGCTTATGTTGGTTTTGGAACATTATATAAAGTTGGTGTAGATGAAGGTTATATGCCTTTACAACCAATAGCATTTTCACATAAAATTCATGCAGGAGACAATAAAATTGACTGTCAATATTGTCATTCATCAGCAAAACATAGCAAGCATTCTGGAATTCCATCAGTTAACATTTGTATGAACTGTCATAAAAATATTGCTGAGGTTGCAGAAGGAACTAAAGTAGAATGGGATGGTGTTACCTATGGTAAAGCTGAATTAGATAAAGAAATTGCAAAAGTTTATGAGGCTGCAGGATGGGACCCTGAAACCTTATCGTATACAGGTGATGAAAAACCTATAAAATGGATAAGAATTCACAATTTACCAGATTTTGCGTATTTCAATCACTCACAACACGTAACTGTAGCAGGTTTAAAATGTCAGAAATGTCATGGTCCAGTAGAAGAGTACGATGAAATGCGTCAATTCTCACCTTTAACTATGGGATGGTGTATAGATTGTCATAGAGAAACTGATGTAGATACAAAAGGTAATGAGTATTATGAGAAAATTCACCAAGAACTAGCTAAAAAATACAATGTAGAAAAAGTTACAATAGCACAGTTAGGTGGATTGGAGTGTGGTAAGTGTCACTATTAATAAAAGATGAAAATTAGTTTTAATACATTAGTCTTAAAGCTAAAAATAAATAACAATAAATAAATGGCTTCAAACAAAAAATACTGGAAAAGTGTTGAAGAACTAACAAATAGTTCTATTGTTGAAACGCTAAGTAAAAATGAGTTTGTAGAAGAAATACCAACTGATGAATTTTTAGGAGATAAAGAGTCTTTAGAAAATTCATCTACAACTCGTAGAGACTTTCTTAAGTATATTGGTTTCACTACTGCTGCAGCTTCATTAGCAGCTTGTGAAGGTCCAGTTAGAAAATCTATACCATATGTTGTAAAACCAAACGATTATATTCCTGGTGTTGCAGATTGGTATGCAACTTCTATAGCAGATGGTTTTGACTTTGCAAATGTTTTAGTAAAAACTCGTGAAGGACGTCCAATTCAAATTATGCCAAATAAAGAGGCTAATGGAACAACATCTGCAAGAGTGCAAGCTTCAGTTTTATCTTTATACGATGAAAAACTTCGTTTAAAAGAGCCTACAAGAAATGGCGAAACTATTACTTGGACAGATGCTGATGCAGCTATTGGAGCTAAATTAAGTGCTTTAAAAGAAGCAAATACTCCTGTAGTATTTTTAACAGGTTCATTGGCTAGTCCTTCTACAAATAAAATTATTTCTGAATTTATAACCGCTTATCCTAATGTTAAGCATGTTGTTTATGATGCAGTTTCTGAATCTGGTGCTGCAGATGCAATGATGGCTATGTTTGGTAAACGTGCTTTGCCTAACTATCATTTAGATAAAGCAAAAACTATTGTTTCATTTGGTGCAGATTTTTTAGGAGATTTTCATGGAGGATTTGAGAAACAATATGTAAATGGTAGAAAGCCAGAAACTGGTAGCATGTCTTATCATGTACAGTTCGAAAGTAACATGTCTCTTACTGGTGCAAATGCAGATAAAAGAGTGGTTTTAAAACCATCTGAACAAGTATTTGCATTACTAAATTTATATAATGCTGTAACTGGTAGCTCAGTTTCATCAAAAGCAACTCCAGTTGATGCTGAAGTAAAAGCAATGGCAGTAGAACTTAAGAAAGCTGGTTCTAAAGGTGTTGTTTTAACAGGATTAAATGATAAAAACGCACAATTAATTGCTTTTGCTATTAACAAGGCATTAAATAGTGAAGTTTTTGATACAAATAATACCTTAAATACCCGTCAAGGAAATGATGCTGAAGTATCTCAATTAGTTGCAGATATTAAAGCTGGTAAAGTTGGTGGTTTGTTAGCTTATAATGTAGACCCTGCTTATTCTTTACCAAATGCTTCAGAGTTTGTAGATGCTTTAAGTAAAGTTTCGCTAAAAGTAGCATATTCAACAGAGAATAATGATACTGTTAATGCAATGGAATTTGCATTACCTGCCCCACATTTCTTAGAATCTTGGGGTGATACAATGTTCGATGAAGTTACTTATGGTTTAGCACAACCAACTATTCAACCATTATTTAATTCTCGTCAATTACAAGACACCTTATTATTATGGTCTGGTAATTCAATAAAATATTACGATTATTTAAAAGCATTTGCTACAGAAAATATTTTAGGTGGTAGTTCTTGGAATACTGCGTTACACAATGGTTTCTATACAAAAGAATTATCAGAGGCTGTAGCATTTGATTCTACTGTAGATTTATCAGCAGCAGCATCAGCTTTAGCAAATTCAGCTAGAAAAGCAAATGGTTTTGAATTAACATTGCATACCACTACTGGTTTAGGTGATGGTAAACAAGCAAATAACCCTTGGTTGCAAGAATTTCCAGATCCAATTACTAGGGTATCTTGGGATAACTACTTAACCATGTCTATGGCAGATGCCAATGAGTTAGGTTTTGCAAATCCTGTAAGAGATAATGGTGCTATAGATGGAAACTATGCTAAAGTTTCTGTAAATGGAAAAGAAGTAACTGTACCTGTTATTATTCAGCCAGGTCAGGCTAAAGGTTCATTTGGATTATCATTAGGTTATGGTAGAACTTTTGGTTTAAAAGAAGAAATGCAAGTAGGTGTAAATGCTTACCCATTATATACAAATGCAAGTAACGTTCAATATGGAGTTTCTATAGAGAAAGTTTCAGGTAATCATGAGTTTGCTTGTCCTCAAGTTCAAAAAACAATTGCAGGACGTCATGATATTTTAAAAGTTGCTTCATTAAAAGAATACAAAACTGTAGATCCTAAAGATCATCATCATGGTTGGAATAAACCAGCGTATGTTTCATATGATCATAAAGAAGTAGAAGCAAATACTATCGATATTTGGGATGAACACAATAGAGAATTAGGACATCATTTTAATTTATCTATAGACTTAACTTCATGTACAGGTTGTGGAGCATGTGTTATTGCATGTCATGCAGAAAACAATGTTCCAGTAGTTGGTAAGAAAGAAGTTAGAGTTGGTAGAGATATGCACTGGTTGCGTATAGATAGATACTACTCTTCTGAAGTAGAAACTAGAGAAGACGCCAAAGAATTAGGTTTAAGTAGAGGTGAAATGTATAGAGCATTAGAAACTGAAGCTGAAAACCCAGAAGTGACTTTCCAACCAATGATGTGTCAGCATTGTAACCATGCTCCTTGTGAGACTGTGTGTCCTGTTGCTGCAACATCTCATGGTCGCCAAGGTCAAAACCAAATGGCATATAACAGATGTGTAGGTACAAGATATTGTGCAAACAACTGTCCATATAGAGTTCGTCGTTTTAACTGGTTTAACTATGCTAATAACGATGAGTTCGACTTTAACATGAACAATGAATATGGTAAAATGGTATTAAATCCAGATGTTACTGTGCGTTCAAGAGGAGTTATGGAAAAATGTTCTATGTGTATTCAAATGACTCAAGCTACTATTGTAAAAGCTAAAAAAGAAGGAAGACCAGTAAATACTGATGAGTTTGAAACGGCTTGTTCTTCTGCTTGTACAACAGGATCTTTAGTATTTGGAGATATCAATAACAAAGAAGATGAAGTAACTTCTTTAATTGCAGACAAAAGAGCATACAACGTATTAGATTACTTGCAAACAAAACCAAATGTGGTTTATCAAGTAAAAATAAAAAACACAAACGAAGCGTAATTAAAATTTAAGATATAGCATATGTCTCATTACGAAGCACCCATTAGGGAACCTTTAGTTTTAGGTGATAAAAGTTATCATGACATTACTGAAGATATTGCAAAACCAATAGAAGGAAAAGCAAACAAGAATTGGTATATGGCATTTTATATTTCTTTAGCAGCAATGCTATGGGGATTTGGATGTATCTTTTATACAGTTGGAACTGGTATTGGAGTTTGGGGATTAAGCAAGAACATAGGTTGGGCTTGGGATATCACAAACTTTGTATGGTGGGTAGGTATTGGTCACGCAGGAACATTAATTTCTGCAGTACTTTTATTATTCCGTCAAAAATGGAGAATGGCCATTAACAGATCTGCAGAGGCAATGACAATATTTGCCGTTTTTCAAGCAGGTTTATTTCCAATCATTCACATGGGTCGTCCTTGGAATGGTTATTGGGTATTACCAATACCAAATCAATTTGGTTCATTATGGGTTAACTTTAACTCACCACTTTTATGGGACGTATTTGCAATTTCTACATATTTATCTGTATCATTAGTTTTCTGGTGGACAGGTTTATTACCAGATTTCGCAATGATTCGTGATAGAGCTGTTAAGCCTTTTCAAAAGAAAATATATGCCTTATTAAGTTTTGGTTGGTCTGGTAGAGCAAAAGATTGGCAACGTTTTGAAGAAGTATCTTTAGTTTTAGCTGGTTTAGCTACTCCTTTAGTACTTTCTGTACATACAATTGTATCTTTCGACTTTGCTACTTCAATTAACCCAGGTTGGCACTCAACAATATTCCCTCCTTACTTCGTTGCTGGAGCAATTTTTTCAGGATTTGCTATGGTACAAACGCTATTAGGAATTATGCGTAAAGTAACAAACATGGAGGAATACATTACTCGATTACATATTGAGTATATGAATATAGTTATCATCTTAACTGGTGGAATAGTAGCTGTAGCTTATGCAACTGAATTCTTTATTGCATGGTATACAGGTTCACCTTACGAATATTACACTTATTTATCTGTAGGAGCAGCAACTGGTCCTTACTGGTGGGCATTTTATTCGTTATTGTTATTTAACATAGCAATACCTCAGTTATTATGGATTAAGAAAATTAGAAGAAGTTTTATTTGGTCTTTCATAATTTCTATTGCAATTAATATTGGTATGTGGTTTGAGCGTTTTGATATTATTGCAATTGTATTAAGTAAAGGTCATTTACCTTCTACTTGGTGGCGTTTTGAACCTACTTTTGTAGATGTGGGTATTTTTATTGGAACCATTGGTTTCTTCTTTGTATTGTTTTTATTATATGCTAGAACTTTCCCAGTTATCGCTCAAGCTGAGGTAAAAACAATCTTAAAATCTTCAGGAGAATTTTATAAGAAAAGAAGAGAACAAGGAATTCCAACAAAACCAGAAATTAAAGTAGCAAAACCAGCTGCTAAGAAAGAAAGTAAATCTGATAAAAAAGATAAAGAATAGATATGGAATCATCTAAAGTTATACATGCATTATATAATGATGATGAGATTTTGTTAGATGCTGTTAAAGCAGTAAAAGCAGAACATCATCATATTGAAGAGGTATTTTGCCCTTTTCCTGTTCATGGTTTAGATAAAGCTATGGGATTAGCTCCAACAAGATTAGCAATTACTGCTTTTATGTATGGTATTACAGGTCTTGGTATTGCAATTTGGATGACCAATTATATGATGATTCAAGATTGGCCTCAAGATATTGGTGGTAAACCAAGTTTCTCTTGGTTCGAAAACATGCCAGCATTTGTGCCAATTATGTTCGAATTAACCGTATTTTTTGCAGCCCACTTAATGGTAATTACTTTTTACATGAGAAGTAGAATTTGGCCATTTAAAGAAGCAGAAAACCCAGACCCAAGAACAACAGATGATCACTTTTTAATGGAGATTCCTGTTGGCGATAATGAAGAAGATTTGAAAGCTTTATTATCTAAAACTGGAGCTGTAGAAATTAATGTAGTAGATAAGCACTAATATATAGAGAATGAAGAACCTAAAATCAATTATTGCTTTTACAGTTTTTGCAAGTCTTTTAATGTCTTGTAACAATAAAAGAGAACGTCAATTACAATACATGCCAGATATGTATGAGTCTGTTCCTTATGATGCAAATGGTGCTAATGGTATAAATAATGCACCTGTAAATATAAAGCCAGTTGCAGGTACAATTAAAAGAGGTGGTCAGCCAGCTTACGATATACCTGACACTCCTGAAGGATACGATAAAGCTAAGTTAGAATTAAAAAACCCTTTAGTAGCTAATGAAATGAATTTAGAAAAAGGTAAAGAACTTTATGAAATTTACTGTATTTCTTGTCATGGAAAGAAAGGTGATGGAAATGGTTATTTAGCTCAGGCAGAAAAGTTTTTAGGAATACCAAGTTATGCAGATAGAGAGATAAACGCAGGTACTATTTATCATGTAATTATGCATGGTAAAAACTTAATGGGTTCTCACTCATCTCAATTAACATATAAAGAACGTTGGCAAGTAGTTCATTACGTAGAAAATCTACGTGCTGACCTAGTGAAATAATTACAAAAAGATAGAATACTAAAAATATGTATCAATTCTCAGGTAAACTTAAGTTAGCATCAATAATACTTATTATAGTAGGTGCATTAGGTATAGGTTATGGTTTCTTACAAGCTCCAAGTACTGTAAAAGAAGCTAAAGAAATTATAGCTAATCAAGCTTCTCATGGTGATGATCATCATGGAGAAACTACTCATCATACAGATAAAAAGAAAGAAGCACATGGAGAACATCATGATGATGATGCTCATGCAGAACATGTTTTACATCAATTACAAAACAAACCTTGGTCTGCAGTATATGTGTCTTTATTATTCTTCTTAGGAATATCACTCTTAGTATTGGCATTTTATGCAGCTCAGCGAGTAGCGCAATCTGGTTGGTCTATTGTTCTATTTAGAGTAATGGAAGCAATTACAGCCAATTTAGTTCCAACATCAATTATAATGTTGGTAATTATTATTGCATCAGTAATGCATATGAATCATTTATTCTCTTGGATGACTCCTGGAACTTTCGATCCAACTAGCCCAAAATATGATGCAATTGTAGATGGAAAATCTTGGTGGATTAACGTTCCTGGTTGGACAATTAGAGGAATTATTTATTTGTTATTATGGAATGCTTATAGGTTTTTCATTAGAAGAAGCTCAATTGCGGAAGATACTGCTAACGATGGTAATAAAACCTTTAAAAAGAATTACAATGTTTCAGTAGTATTCATATTAGTATTTATGCTAACAGAATCTATGGCAACTTGGGATTGGATTATGGGAATAGATCCTCATTGGTTTTCAACCTTATTTGGTTGGTATGTGTTAGCAAGTTTATTAGTAAGTGCCTTAACTGTTATTGCATTTGTAACTATTTATTTACGTTCTAAAAATGCTTTGCCAGGTGTTAATGATAGTCATATTCACGATTTAGCAAAATTCATGTTTGGTTTCTCTGTATTCTGGACATACCTATGGTTTGCTCAGTTTATGTTAATTTGGTATGCAAACATACCTGAAGAAACCACATACTTTATGGCAAGATTTAATGAGTATAAATTACCATTCTTGTCTATGTTAGTTATGAATTTTGTTTTCCCAATATTATTATTAATCAATAGCGACTTTAAAAGCATTCCTTGGTTTGTTATTATTGGAGGTATAGTAATATTAACAGGACATTATGTAGATATTTTTGTTATGGTTATGCCAGGTACAGTTGGTGTACAATGGTCATTTGGAATTGCTGAATTAGGTGCATTCTTATTCTTCTTAGGAATATTTATTTTCACGGTATTTAGCTCATTTGCAAAAGCAAATCCAATACCAAAAGGAAATCCATTCTTAAAAGAAAGTGAACATTTCCATTATTATAATATTGAACATAGAGGTGAATCAGCAGATCATCATTAAAAATAAAATTTAAACAATTAAGAAAAGAAATATATGCTAGCTCTATTTTATATTTTTATAGGTGTTGCAATAGGTGTAAGTTTTTGGCAAATCACTAGAATTTTAAACTTTAGAACTTCTATTGCCAATGACGCAGATAATGCTAAGCAGGGTAAGTATGCCATTTATTTTATGGTGTTTTTATATGCAATGATGATTTATTGCTTAATCTTTATGAATGTAATTATGTTACCAGAATCTGCTTCTGTAGAAGGTGAACATGATGATAGATTATTCAACATTACATTCTGGTTAATTGGTATTGTGCAGTTTATTATGCAGTTTATCATATTCTATTTTACATTCAAGTACAAAGGAAATAAAGATAATAAAGCAAAATTCTATGCAGATAGTCACAAATTAGAAGCTATTTGGACAATTACACCAGCTTTAGTATTAGTAGTATTAATAGGTTATGGTTTATGGCAGTGGAATAATGTAATGGACTTATCTGATGCTGAAGACCCTTTAGTAATAGAAGTTTACGCGCAACAATTTAGATGGGATGCTAGGTATGCAGGTGAAGATAAAACCTTAGGATTAGGAAATGTAAACTACATTGAAGGAGTAAATACAATGGGAGTTGACATGTCAGATAAGAATTCTCAAGATGACATACAAGTAACAGAACTGTATTTACCAAAAGGAAGAAAAGTACATTTTAAATTCCGTTCACAAGATGTGTTACACTCAGCATATATGCCTCACTTTAGAGCACAAATGAACTGCGTACCAGGTATGGTTACTGAGTTTGGTTTTACACCAAAATTTACAACAGAAGAAATGAGACAACAATCTGAAGTTGTTGCCAAAACAAAAGGAATTAATAAAGTAAGAAGTGCAAAAGGTGAAGATTTATACGAATTCGACTACCTATTACTTTGTAATAAGATTTGTGGAGCATCTCACTACAACATGCAAATGAAGATTACTGTAGTTGAACCAGAAGAATTTGAAGATTGGATTGGTAAACAACCAACGTTAGCAGAAGTATTAAAAAAATAAGAAATTAAGACACTACAAATAATAAGATTATGTCAGAACATCATCATAAAGAAACATTTGTAACAAAATATATTTTTAGCCAAGATCATAAGATGATCTCTAAGCAATTCCTTATTACAGGAATGATAATGGGTATAATAGCACTTATGATGTCTATGTTATTCCGTTTGCAATTGGCTTGGCCAGAAAAATCGTTTTCTATTATAGAAGCTTTTTTAGGTCCTCATCAAACAGATGGAGTAATGAACCCAGATATGTATTTAGCGCTAGTTACAATACATGGTACAATAATGGTATTTTTTGTATTAACAGCAGGTTTAAGTGGTACATTCTCTAACTTATTAATTCCATTACAAATTGGAGCAAGAGATATGGCATCAGGATTTCTAAATATGATTTCCTATTGGTTATTTTTCTTGTCTAGTGTAATTATGGTAATTTCCTTATTTGTAGAGGCTGGACCAGCATCTGCAGGTTGGACAATATATCCACCATTATCTGCATTACCACAAGCAATCCCAGGTTCTGGAACAGGTATGACACTTTGGTTAGTATCTATGGCAATATTTATTGCATCATCTTTAATTGGAGCCTTAAACTATATTGTAACAGTATTAAATCTAAGAACAAAAGGAATGAAAATGACAAGATTGCCATTAACAATGTGGGCATTCTTTATTACAGCAATTATTGGTGTTGTGTCATTCCCAGTTTTATTATCAGCAGCACTTTTATTAATTTTTGATAGAAGTTTTGGTACATCATTTTACTTATCAGATATTTTTATTTCTGGAGAAGTATTACACTATCAAGGTGGTTCACCAGTATTATTTGAACATTTATTCTGGTTTTTAGGTCACCCTGAAGTGTATATTGTATTACTACCAGCATTGGGTATAACATCTGAAATTATATCTACAAATTCAAGAAAACCAATTTTTGGATATAGAGCAATGGTTATGTCTATTATGGCAATTGCATTTTTATCTACAATTGTTTGGGGTCACCATATGTTTATTTCAGGTATGAATCCTTTCTTAGGTTCAGTATTTACATTTACAACTTTATTAATTGCAATTCCATCAGCAGTAAAAGCATTTAACTATGTAACTACACTATGGAAAGGTAATTTACAGTTAAATCCAGCAATGTTATTCTCAATTGGTTTAGTATCAACATTTGTTACAGGTGGTTTAACAGGGTTAGTTTTAGGTGATTCTGCTTTAGATATTGCAATACACGATACTTATTTTGTTGTAGCTCACTTCCACTTAGTAATGGGTGTTTCTGCAATATTTGGTATGTATGCAGGTATCTATCATTGGTTTCCAAAAATGTATGGTAGAATGATGAATAAAACATTAGGCTATTGGCATTTCTGGATAACAATAATTTGTGCTTATGGTGTATTTTGGCCAATGCATTTTATTGGATTAGCAGGTTTACCTAGAAGATATTATACAAATACAGCTTTCCCAATGTTCGATGATATTGCAGATATTAATGTGGTAATTACTTTATTTGCTATTGTTGGTGGTGTAGCACAGTTAATTTTCTTAGCTAACTTCTTTATCTCAATTTACAGAGGAGAAAAAGCATCACAAAACCCTTGGAGATCTAATACTTTAGAATGGACAACACCTGTTGAGCATATTCATGGAAACTGGCCAGGTAAACTTCCTGAAGTTCACAGATGGGCTTATGACTATAGTAAAAGAGTAGATCCTAATGATGATGATAGTGATTACTTACATGGTGAAGATTTTGTGTTACAAACAACACCGCTTTTACCTGGTGAAGAACCATCATAAGAATTGAAACATATATAAAAAACCTTTCCAAATTGGAAAGGTTTTTTTGTAACTTAAGCTACTTTGATCTCTTGCTAAATACCTTATATTTGTAGATATGAATGAGAATCTTAATCCAGAAAATACAAATTATACAAATGAAGAGTTAGATGTAGAGAAAAAATTACGTCCACTCTCTTTCGATGATTTTACTGGACAAGATCAAGCGTTAAACAATCTTAAAATATTTGTTGAAGCAGCAAACCAACGTAATGAGGCATTAGATCATACTTTATTTCATGGTCCACCAGGTTTAGGAAAAACAACCTTAGCTCATATTTTAGCTAATGAATTAAACGTAGGTATTAAAGTTACATCTGGTCCTGTTTTAGATAAACCAGGAGATTTAGCAGGATTACTTACCAATTTAGAAGAACGAGATGTTCTATTTATAGATGAAATTCATAGGTTAAGTCCAATTGTAGAAGAGTATTTATACTCTGCAATGGAAGACTATAAAATTGATATTATGATAGAATCTGGCCCTAATGCTAGAACAGTTCAAATCAATTTAGAGCCATTTACATTAATTGGTGCAACAACGCGTTCAGGATTGTTAACAGCACCAATGAGAGCACGTTTTGGAATTAGTAGTAGATTACACTATTATTCTACAGAATTACTTAGTACAATTATTCAAAGAAGTGCAAAGATTTTAAATGTACCAATCTCTATGGAAGCAGCTATTGAAATTGCAGGCAGAAGTAGAGGTACACCAAGAATTGCTAATGCATTACTAAGAAGAGTTAGAGATTTTGCACAAATAAAGGGCGATGGTATTATTACAATAGAAATTGCAAAATATGCTTTAAAAGCATTAAATGTAGATGCACATGGTTTAGATGAAATGGATAATAAAATTCTTTCAACCATAATCGATAAATTTAAAGGAGGGCCAGTGGGTATTAGTACAATAGCTACTGCAGTTTCAGAAAATACAGAAACCCTAGAAGAAGTATATGAACCTTTTTTAATTCAGAAAGGGTTTATTATGAGAACCCCAAGAGGAAGAGAAGTTACAGAATTAGCCTATAAACATTTAGGTAAAAATAAAGGAAGAAATCAGGGAGAATTATTTTGATACATGAATATTAAAAAAGTCTTACCCATATTAGAATGGTTACCCAACTATAATAAATCGCTTTTTAAAGGCGATTTAATCGCTGGAATTACTGTAAGTATAGTAATGATTCCACAAGGTATAGCCTATGCTTTAATTGCAGGTTTACCACCAATTTATGGTTTGTATTGTGCATTAATGCCTCAATTAGTTTATGCTATTTTTGGTTCTTCTAGACAAGTATCAATTGGCCCTGTTGCAATGGATTCTTTGATTGTAGCAACAGGTGTTTCAACATTGGCTTTAACAGGTTCAGACAGTTATATAGCTATTGCTATTTTATTGGCATTAATGGTAGGAGTTATACAATTTATACTTGGTGTTTTTAGCCTTGGTTTTGTGGTTAATTTTTTATCTAAACCAGTAATTACAGGTTTTACTTCTGCTGTTGCTTTAATTATTGGAATTAATCAGTTTAGAAATTTATTTGGTATTGATTTTTTACAATCAGATCAAATACAGTTAGTAATAGTTGATATTTTTAATCAAATTCAAAATTTTAATTTGCCAACTACAGTAATTGGTTTAATTTCTGTAATAACAATAATAATTTTTAGAAAAATAAATAAAAAAATACCCAATGCATTAATTGTAGTTGCTTTCGGAATTGTTGTTATGAAATATTTTGGTAGTACAATTTCTGAAGTAGCAATAGTAAAAGAAATACCATCTGGTTTACCAAGTTTTAGCATGCCAATAATAGAGTTAGATCAGATAAGAGAATTGTTACCTATAGCATTAACTTTAGTTATGGTTGGTTATTTAGAAACCATTTCAATTGGTAAATCTTTAGAAGCAAAACAAGATGTATATAGAGTTAGACCAAATCAAGAATTAATTGCATTAGGATTAAGCAATATTGTAGGATCATTTTTTAAAGCATACCCATCTACTTCTAGTTTTTCTCGATCAGCAATAAATGCAGAATCTGGAGGTAAAACAGGAATGTCTGCTCTAGTTGCTGTTGTAATGGTAGTTATAACCTTGTTATTCTTAACACCAGTTTTTTATTATTTACCTAAAACAGTTTTAGCAGCTATAATAATTGTGGCTGTTTTTGGTTTAATTAATATTAAGGAAGCAGTTTTTTTATGGAAAGCTAATAATTTAGATTTTTGGTTACTCATAGCAACTTTTGTTTCAACCTTAATTTTCGGTATAGAATATGGAATAATTGTTGGTGTTGGTTTGTCGTTAGTAGTTTTAATTTACAGAACCTCTAAACCTCATGTAACAGAGTTAGGTAAAGTACCAAATTCAAACTTTTATAGAAATAAAAATCGTTTTGAAGAAGTTATTTTAGAAGATGATATTTTAGTTTTTAGATTCGATGCACAACTATTCTATGCAAATGCTAACTATTTTAGAGATAAACTAGACGAAATGGCAGACAGTAAAGGAGAGGCACTAAAATTGATAGTTTTAGATTCAGAGAGCATAAATAGAATAGACAGTACTGGTGTAGAAATGTTAAAAGAACGTATTAAATACTTTCAGAAGAAAGGAATACAATTTTATTTTGCAGGAGTTAAAGGTCCAGTAAGAGATTCGATGTTTAATGGTGGTTTACTTAATATTATCGATTTAAATCATTTTTTTATGAGAGCAAATGATGCCATTAAATTTTATAAAACAGGAGACAGAAAACATCAAGAAAAATATGCCAAATACATTCATCAGGCCTATTATAATTGATGATGATAAATATTAATAATTAAGAAATTTATAGATTTTAAATATAATTCAAGAGTTATGATTGTAGAACAAATTTATACAGGTTGTTTAGCACAAGGAGCCTATTATATAGAAAGTAATGGCGAAGTTGCTATTATAGATCCCTTAAGAGAGGTTCAAGATTACATCAATAGGGCAAATAAAAATAATGCAAAAATTAAGTATATTTTTGAAACCCATTTTCATGCAGATTTTGTAAGTGGTCATATTACGTTGGCAGAAAGAACAGGAGCTAAAATTGTTTATGGGCCATCTGCAAAAACAAATTTCGATGCTATTATTGCTGAAGATAATCAAGTGTTTCAAGTGGGTGATGTTACCTTAACTGTTTTACATACTCCAGGTCATACAATGGAAAGCTCATGTTATTTGTTAAAAGATAAAAACGGAAAAGACTATGCTTTATTTAGTGGAGATACTTTGTTTTTAGGTGATGTAGGTAGACCAGATTTGGCACAAAAAGGCGATATTACTGAAAGAGATTTAGCTGGCTTTTTATTCGATAGTTTACGAAATAAAGTTATGACTTTAGCTGATGATGTAATTGTATACCCTGCTCATGGTGCAGGTTCTGCATGTGGTAAAAACCTTAGTAAAGAAACTGTAGGTACTATTGGCGATCAAAAGAAAACCAATTATGCATTAAGAGCAGATATGTCTAAAGAAGAGTTTATAGATGAAGTTACAGATGGTTTATTACCACCACCAGCATACTTTCCTCTAAATGTAAAACTAAATAAAGAAGGATATAAAGATGTAGACGATATTATTAAAACTAGTGCAAAACCTTTATCTGTAGAAGAATTTGAAGTTATAGCAAACAAAACAGATGCAATAGTTTTAGATGTGCGTCATCAATCAGAATTTATAAGAGGATTCATTCCACAGTCTATTTTTATTGGTTTAGGAGGTACATTTGCACCTTGGGTTGGAGCTTTAATTAAAGATATTAAACAACCAATTTTATTGGTAACTCCAAAAGGTAAAGAAGCACAAACTATAACTAGACTTTCTAGAGTTGGTTTTGATAATGTTTTAGGATATTTAGATGGTAGTTTTGCAAGTTGGAAAAACTCAGGTAAAGAAATAGATACTCTAAAATCTGTTTCAGCCTCTAGTATAGAAGCTATGATTGATGAAAATCCATTAGTTTTTGATGTTAGAAAACTAGGAGAATATAATAGCGAACATTTAACAATTGCAAAAACTACACCTTTAGACTTTATAAACGATCATATTTCTGAGTTTCCAAAAAAAGATAATTTTTATGTGCATTGTGCAGGAGGTTATCGTTCAGTAATTGCAGCATCAATTTTAAAAGCTAGAGGCTATCATAATGTAATTGATATTGCTGGGGGTTATGCAGATTTAAAGAAAACAAGTATTGCTAAAACAGCAAATGCTTGCCCATCAACATTAAAATAATGTATCATGAAAAAGTATGTATTTTTTCTTTTTGTGAGTTTTTTACTTTCGAATTGTAATGCGCAAGATGAAGTAAAAAATATTTCAACAGTTGAATTGAAAAAACTTCTAACAAAAGAGAACATTCAATTAGTTGATGTTAGAACTCAAGAAGAAATAAATCAAGGAAGTATACAATCAGCAATTTTTATTAATTTTTTTGATGAGCAATTTGTAGAAAAAGCTGTTAAAAAGTTAGATAAAAATAAAGCTGTATACCTTTATTGTAGAAGTGGAGGTAGAAGTAGCAAGGCTTCAAAACTATTAAAAGAAAAAGGTTTTGATGTTTATAATGTTTTAGGAGGTTACATGCAATGGAAAAAAGAAAACTAAATTATGAAAGCAAATATTAACATAGAAAATTTAAAATGTGGTGGCTGTGCAGCTACTATTAAAAAAGGATTATTAGAAATAGAAGGTGTAGAAGGAGTTTCTGTAGATGTGGCTAAATCGTTAGTTACACTAGAATTGTCTAAAAACAATATTGAAGCTGTAAAGAGTAAACTTTCTAAATTAGGTTACCCTGAAGTGGGAGACAAAAATACAGTAGTTCATAAAGCTAAATCATTTGTTAGTTGTGCTGTTGGAAGATTAGATTCTTAAGTCGAATTAAATTTTTTGAGAACTTAGAACTAATTATTAGCCCTTAAAATATATTCGATTGTAAAATTGGCACCTATACCATTTTCGTTATTTTCTGCGGTAATTTTACTTCCTACAGACTGCATTAATTTTTGACATAAATATAGACCTAATCCCATAGAAGGTTTTTTAGCATCATATTACTCACCACTATTGTGTCTTAATTTAAATAATTTAGGAAGAATATTTTCAGATATTCCTTCACCTGAGTCTTCAATCTTAATATTTAAAACATTATCGTTTATAAATGAGCTTATTCTAATTTCACTCTCTTTGGGTGTATGCTTTATTGCATTGTCTAAAATATTGGTTAAAACTCTATCTAAAATGACTCTTGGTAATAAACGTTTATCTTCTTCTACTTTGTTTAAGTTAAAATTAACTTCTTTGGTTTTAATTTCAAAATGAAGATTTTCTATTGCATTTTTTACTAGTTCTTTAATAGATATTTGCTCTAAAGATTCTTTTTGAGATTGTAAATTTTGCTGACTTTTAATAAAATCAATAGAGTTTATTAAACGCTTCTGTTGTATTTTAAAATTTTCTTGAAGTACTTCTATAGATTCTTTATCTAAACTATCAGTTTTAATTAATTCTAAAACAGCTAAAGAGTTATTAATTGGGCTTTGAAGATCGTGTCTTAAAATATGAATCACACTCTCACGTTCATTGTTAATTTTAGCTAAAGCTTCAATAGTATGTTGTACCTCTCTCATTAAAACTCCACCTTCATCTATATATTATGTTGGTAAATTTGGTAACTTACTATATTCTTTAAATTCAATTAAAGCGTCTTTTGCAAGTAATACTGGTTTTAATAATCTATTAAGAATTATAAGTGTTACACCTGTAGCGAATAAGGTAAAAAGTAAAGTAAAAATACCAATACTCCACGCAGAAATATTTTCTATATCTGAACTTAAAAGGTAACCGATAATTCCAAATAATGGAATATGAATACCTATAAAAGCAATAAATAAAATTTTCAGTGAAAAACTTTTTTTAATAAAAGGTAAGCCTGATAATAAATGGTAGAATCGCATTAGTTTTAAAATTGGGGATTAACGCTATATTGTCTTTATTTAAAGACAATTATCCAAATATAAATTAATTTTCTCAGATTACTTTCTACCCTAAATAATACTTTAAAACTTGCGTTCTAGATTTAGATTGTAAACGTCTAATAGCTCTTTGTTTTACTTGTCTTACACGTTCTCTTGTTAAGTTGAATTCCTCACCTATTTCAGCTAAAGAACATGCTGTTTGTCTGCCAATACCATAAAACATTTTAATTACTTTTGCTTCTTTATAACTTAAAGTTTCTAAAGCTCTATCAATCTCTATTGTAAGAGAATTTTTCATTAATTCGTTATCTGGCCTAGGTGTATCGTCTGCTTGTAAAATGTTATAAAAGTTTGAATCTTCACCTTCTTTAAAAGGAGCATCCATTGATAAATGTCTGCCTGAATTTTTCATACTAGTTTTGACATCGCTAACTTTTGTATCTAATTCATTTGCAATTTCTACATAGGTTGGTACACGTTCATTTTCTTGTTCTAGTTTAGCGTAAACCTTGTTTATTTTACTAATACTACCAATTTTATTTAGAGGTAATCGCACAATTCTAGATTGCTCTGCAAGCGCTTGTAATATAGATTGACGAATCCACCAAACAGCATAAGAAATAAACTTAAAACCTCTAGTTTCATCAAAACGTTTTGCAGCTTTTACTAAACCTAAATTACCTTCGTTAATTAAGTCAGATAATTTTAAACCTTGGTTTTGATATTGTTTTGCAACAGACACTACAAATCGCAAATTTGCTTTCACCAATTTATCTAAAGCTCTTTGATCTCCTTCTTTAATCCTTAAAGCTAATTCTACTTCCTCGTCAGCAGTAATTAAATCTATTTTACTTACTTCTTGAAAATATTTCTCTAAAGATTTTGTATCTCTATTGGTTACTTGTTTTGTAATTTTTAGTTGCCTCATGTAGTTTTTGTTTTTTTAAGTTTATGCGTAAATATTACAGTCTTCACAATTTTTTACCTCTCCATAATACGTTTCTCTGTATTGGTGTATTGTTTTTAAACGAAACCCTAGAAGGTATTTTCTAATGTAGGTAACAGGTACATTTATCATACCCATTTTTTTGGAGTAAAATTTCTTATTTTTTGTTTGTCTCTTAATAGTAAGAATTTTCATAATATAGTTTTTAGAATGTTTACGAACACTCTGTTTTTTTATTTTTTTAATAATTAGGAATAGAAAAAAACGAAGCTAATGCTAGCTAGAAAACTGGCGGAATAAACTTATCGGATTGATTTTTAAAAACGCAAATTGTAAAGTTGTAAACCCTAGCGTTTCTTTTTCGATAAATTGCAGAATTTTTCATCAAATGCAAATTTACTAAAAATTAGTCATTTACACTAAAAATGAGCCGCTTTTGTGAGTTTTTCAATTAAATTTAACGAAAAACAACTCAAATTTTGCAATTTTATAACAACTCAAATTTTGAAATTGATTTTAATTTTGTACCTTATAGGATATGAAATATTTAAAAATGATGAGGAATACTTTTACACTACTATTATTTTGTCTGTCAATTATATCTTGCAAAAACAAGAATGATAAATTTATTGAAAACGATGATTTAGCTTTAGTAGATATTACCGAAGATAAAACTGTTTTATTAAAAAAGGACGATTTTGGTACTTACTCTTTTAATAATTGGAACGATTTTAATTTACTTAATGTTAGATTACATGTTGCAGAAAGTAAGGAATTTAGAGTTCCAGTAAGTACAGTTGGTGTGTATGAAGAAGCTGTAAATAACTTACATAATAGCATACCAAAGTGGTTAAAATCTGAAGATTTAGTTAAAGAAATTAAAGATGCTCAAAAGAAGTATGATAACTTAATTGACGAACGTTTTAAGTCTACAACAAAAGTTAGAAAAAATTGGTCTGAACTAACCAATGCATTTGATGATGTTAGAGAATTACTTAATGAAAAAGTTGACAATTATATTGCAGAATAAAAAAAAAGGGAAAGTTTAAACTTTCCCTTTTTTTTTAAAATCGTAGTGTAGCTCCTAACAAGAAGTTTCTTGTAGCTTGCGGATAAAACCCTGCAAAGTCTACTGTAACTGTATTGTTATTATTTCCTTGAAAATCAAAAGTGCCATAATAACCTCTATCTACGTATTCTGCACTAAAAATATTATTTATTAAGGCTGTTAGTGTTATAGATTTAAAAACTTTATTTGGCTTAATTTGATAAACAACATTTAAATCGCTAGTAAAAAAGCTGTCTAAAACATCAGCATTAGAAACATTACTGTCTAGATTACTCATAAATTGTTTACCAACAAATTTTGAAAGAAATGATATTTGAACGTTTTCTTTAGGTTGATAAGTAAAAATATTTCCTACAACTACATTTGGTGATAACGACAAATTTGTGTTGCCTAAATCAATAAGATTTCCATTTATTGAAGCGACAAAATTTCTATTCTTATTAGAACTAAATGCAGCATTTGGTCTCAATGTAAATTTATCTGATAACCTAATATCTGCATCAATTTCTAAACCTAATCTGAAACTACTACCTGATGTTGCTCTTATAGGTTGCCCAACATTATCTATGGCACCTGTTAACACTAATTGATTGTCGTAATCCATATAATAAATGTTGGTGTTTAACCTAACATTTTCTGATTTTAAACGCCATCCAAACTCATAATCAAATAATGTTTCTGGTGTAGAAACACCGTTTTCAAAATCGTTTCTATTTGGTTCTCTATTAGCAACTGCAAATGAAGCATATAAATTATTGTGGTTATTAAGCTCGTATGTGAATCCAACTTTTGGGTTAAAAAAATCGAAGTTTGTATTTACATCAAGAGGTAACCTATTAGGTGTTAAACCTTCTGTTCTATAGCTAACAAACCTACCTTGTAAATCTATATAACCAGATAAATTTTCAGTGATTCCAAAATTAGCTTTAGCAAAAATTGAAAAGTCATTTTTAGTAGCATCAGAAAAATAATAACGATCTCTAATGTTTACATTTGGTGCCAAATCTTCTCCCCAAATTACTTCACCAAAATGATCTCCAGTATAATTTGAATATGAGATTCCAGTAATAAGTTTTATTTTTTCAGCAGTGTATTCTGTATTGAAATTTATTACATAAAAATCGTTATCTAACCAACGTCTTACAATAACATCTGAACCATCAACAATTAAATTATTAAAATCTGCTGCAGATTCATTTTCTCTAAATTGTTCAAAAAAGCCAGCGCCTTTTGTGTAGTTTAAACCAATATTAGTAGACCATTTTTCATTCCATTTTTCATTCCAATGTAATTGATAATGGTCTTGACTATAATCGTCAACTTCATTGTCATAAGTATAAGGGTTTTGCCTTCTATCTTGTGCTAATTGAGTTGCATCTAAACCAAACCATGCTTGATATGTTCGTTCTTTTCCACCAAAAGTTATTGCTTTTATTAGTGTGTTTTTATATGTATAACTTGCTTGAAGAAAATACGATTTTAGGTCAGCAAAAGCTCTGTGTACATAACCATCTGAATAAATGTTAGATAAACGTCCTGCAATTTCTATATGATCATTTATTTTCCCTGTACTAAATTTTACAGTATGTTTTCTGGTATTAAAGGAACCAAAAGAATTAGAGATCTCACCAAAAGCTTCTTCTGAAATTGCATCTGTTAAAATATTTAAGCTAGCGCCAAATGCACCAGAACCATTTGTAGATGTTCCAACACCACGTTGTAACTGTAAGTTTTCAGTAGAAGAAGCAAAATCACCAAGATTTACCCAGAATGTTCCATGACTTTCAGCATCATTATAAGGAATTCCATTAATGGTAACATTAATTCTTTCACTATTAGAACCACGAATATTCATGTAGGTATAGCCCACTCCTGCACCAGCATCAGATGAAGAAACTACATTTGGTAAATAGTTCATTAAAACAGGAATGTCTTGACCTAGGTTACGTTTGGCAATTTCCTTTTTAGAAAGGTTAGAAAATGTTACTGGAATGTCTGAGTTTACACGAACTGCAGAAACTAAAACTTCATCTAATAAAGTTTCATTTGGTAATAATTCAAAATTAATGGTACTGTCTTTTGTTAAAGCTACTTCTTTGCTTTGAGATTTGTAACCTAAATAAGTTATTCTAATTGTGTAATTTCCTTTTCTTAGAGATATAGCAAATTCCCCTTCAAAATTAGTTGTTGTGCCTTGTTTAGTTTCTTTTATTACAAGGTTAGCATTTGATAATGGATTGTTGTTTTCATCTACAACTTTACCAGAAAGTTTAAACTGTTGGGCGTTTACAAGAATGCTTGTAAACAAGAATAAAAAAATGATTATTTTTTTCATTTTAAAAAAATTTAAAACGAATAAAAAGAGGTAATTATTCTTGTGATTATTATTGAATAATTAGTGTCATTTAATAATGACTTTTTAAAATATCCCTAAACAGCATTACCTGTTCTAGGTTCATTGGGTATGATCTCAGCCAATTTAAACTTTAAAAGTTAAATAGCACCCCTTTTGAGAACGATGCAAAATTAGTAATGAAAAGTCTATTTTGAAATAAATAATTTAAAAATTATTCAATTTTTGGTTTTTTTCTTAAGGCTTTTTTATTGGAATTAATTTGCTTGTTGTCTAACCGTTTTTTTACTGATGCTATAGTTGGCTTTGTAGCTTTTCTCTTTTTGGTTTTTTTTAAGCTGGTTTTTAGTAAATCTAAAAATCGTTTTATGGCTAACTCTTTATTTCTGTGCTGACTTCTAAACTCTTCACAAAAAAGGATCAATTTATTTTCGTTACTAAGTTTTGAGTTCCACTTTATTTGTAAAATTTCTTTTTCCTTTTCTGTAATGGCATCACTATTTTCTATATCAAAAGTAAGTTCTATTTTAGATGATGTTTTATTTACATGTTGCCCACCTGCACCAGAACTTCTAATGGCTTTAAAACTCAATTCTTTTATAACTTCTTCTATATTCATTTTAGATTTAAGTATGCCTAAAAATAAACCCTATCATTAGGTTGATATATTCTTGTTTAAGTTTTTTTCCAAGCTAAATAACCTTGAATTGCTAAAATTGTAAAGATAAGGTATTGTAGAGACAACATTCCTAAACCACGATAAGCATATAATGGAACTGTAATAATATCTGCAAAAATCCAGAGTGTCCAATTTTCTATTTTTTTATTTGCCATATACCACATAGCTGTGAAAAAGACCCCTGAAGTAAAAATATCTATATAATTTTCTGTCTCAATGGTTGTACCTGAGTACGAGTAAACAAGATACGTAACTGCCATTGTTAGTAAAAACAAAATAAATCCAATCCATTTTTCTTTAAGATTTGTTCTAGAAATAGGAACAACATATTCACCATCCTTTTTTCTAGACCAGTTCCACCAACCATAAATGCTCATTACAGAATAGTAGAAATTCATCATCATATCTCCAAAATATTCAGCTTTATAAAGTAAATAAACTGTAATAATTGTAGCGATTAAACCTGTTGGATACACTAAAATATTTTCTTTTTTAGCATACCACACACTTGCAATTCCAAAAATAAAAGCTATAAATTCTAAAACTATAAAACTTGTAGGTGAATTTTGATATTGACTTAAAAAGAAATTAAAGAGCTCTTGCATTATTTATTTTTAATTTTTAAGCTCTTTAAAATGTGAAAGGATACAAATACTAGTATAGGTATAATAACAAGTGCGTAATTGATTACCCAAAAGATTTTCATTGCTAATTGACCACCTTGAAAACTATCGGTTTGAGAAAATGAAAATGATAAGTTTCCAGCTAAAATTGCAGAAATAACAATCCAAAAAAGGGCAAGTATTAATGTTATTCTTAATTGAATACTTAAAATTTTAGTTAACCAATTTTTGGGATTTCTTAATTTCTCAATTCCTAAATAAACACTTAAAGACAAACCAACTAGACCTAACCAAGTAATTATTGTACCATAAGGTAATTGTAAACTTTCTAGAAACAATTTATTTAATATAGATGAACCTGTTATTAATAAATAAGCTGAAACAGTTGTAGTTAAAATAGCTAAGAGTAACCAAGTTTTTCTTTTTTTCATGTAGTAAAGTTAATACGCATATACACAAATAAAATCTTCAAACTCTAAAAATTCTATATTAAATGTATTGCATTCGTTTTTATAACGAATTTCTCCTGTTGTTTTATGGTCTTCAAACTTAAAATCTTCAATATAAATATGTTGTAAAAATAGCAAGTTTTTTTTGCCATAAATTTTATACAAACTTTCTTTAGCACCCCAAACAATAGTTAGTTTACTTATTAAAGCATCTGTATTAGCAATGGTTCTATATTCTTCTATAGGTGTAAATTTATGTGCTATTTTTAAAATCTTCTCTCGCTTTTTCTCTATATCTATACCAACAATTTTATCTTCAGAAATAATTATAGCTGTGAACTGAAAGGAATGTGTAATGGAAATAAATCCTTTTTTTAAGTGAGGTTTACCAAATTCATCGTAAGTAATATCAGCATCTTGTAATCCTACTTTATTTAATAAATGGCGTATACTTAAAAAACCTTTTTGATGCAATTCAGATTTCATCGAATTAAAACGAGCTAAACTACTTTTAGTTAACTCAATTCCATTTTTTAGCTCATCAATAGATTCTTCAATCTTCCAAATCAGAACTTTAGTAGTGTTGTCTAGTGTTATAGTTTTGTAAAGAGGCATGGTTTTTAAAAAGGATAATGTATCTTTGCAATCGCAAAAATTAGAATATAAAAATACAAAAATGAGTACAAAAACAGCATACGTACCTTACAAAGTTAAAGATATTTCTCTTGCAGATTGGGGAAGAAAGGAAATTGAATTGGCAGAAGCAGAAATGCCTGGATTAATGAGTTTACGAGAAGAATATGGTGAGTCTCAACCTTTAAAAGGTGCTAGAATTGCTGGTTGCTTACATATGACCATTCAAACTGCAGTATTAATTGAAACTTTACAAGCTTTAGGTGCAGAGGTTACTTGGAGCTCTTGTAATATTTTCTCAACTCAAGATCAAGCTGCTGCAGCAGTTGCTGCTGCTGGAACTCCAGTTTATGCATGGAAAGGAATGAATGAAGAAGAATTTGATTGGTGTATTGAACAAACTTTGTTTTTTGGTGAAGATCGTAAACCATTAAACATGATTTTAGATGATGGAGGAGATTTAACAAATATGGTATTAGATAAATACCCAGAGTTAGCAGCAGGTATTAACGGTTTATCTGAAGAAACTACAACAGGAGTTCACAGATTATACGAAAGAGTTAAAAAAGGAACTTTACCAATGCCAGCAATTAACGTAAATGATTCTGTAACCAAGTCAAAATTCGATAATAAATATGGTTGTAAAGAATCTGCAGTAGATGCAATTCGTAGAGCTACAGATGTTATGCTAGCTGGTAAAAGAGTAGTTGTTTGTGGTTATGGAGATGTTGGTAAAGGTACAGCTGCTTCTTTTAAAGGTGCAGGCTCTATTGTAACTGTTACAGAGATAGATCCTATATGTGCGTTACAAGCAGCTATGGATGGTTTTGAAGTTAAACGTTTAGAAACTGTTATTGGTAATGCAGATATTGTAATTACAACTACAGGAAACAAAGATATAGTTAGAGGTGAGCATTTTCAAGCTATGAAAGACAAAACTATAGTTTGTAATATTGGTCATTTTGATAATGAAATCGATGTTGCTTGGTTAAACAATAACAGCGAAAAAATTGAAATAAAACCACAAGTAGACAAGTATAACATTAATGGTAATGATATTATTTTATTAGCAGAAGGTAGGTTAGTAAACTTAGGTTGCGCAACTGGTCATCCAAGTTTTGTAATGAGTAACTCATTTACTAACCAAACTCTAGCACAAATTGAGTTATGGACAAATGCTGATGCTTATGAAAACAAAGTGTACATGCTACCTAAACATTTAGATGAAAAAGTAGCAAAATTACACTTAGAAAAAATTGGTGTTGAACTAACAGAATTAAAGAAAGACCAAGCAGATTATATTGGTGTTACTGTTGAAGGACCATTTAAGCCAGAACATTATAGATACTAGAATTTTTTAGAGTAATATATAATACTAAACCCTTACAATCTTTGTAAGGGTTTTTTTATTTTAGCACAAAGCTAAACTATGCAACTATCCAAAAAAATAGGATTACTCTTAGGTCCTATATTATTTTTTATCCTTCAAATTCTACCAACAACTTTGGTGTCTGAAAAAGCAGATGGCGTAATTGCAGTGGCTATTTGGATGGTTATTTGGTGGATTACAGAAACTCTTCATATTGCAGTAACCGCCTTACTGCCACTTATTTTATTTCCTCTTTTAAAAGTAATGCCAATTGCAGATGTTGGGGCCAATTATGGTAGTCCAATTATTTTTTTATTTTTTGGTGGTTTTGTATTGGCTTTGGCATTAGAAAAAGTAAATCTTCATAGAAGAATTGCGCTAACTATTGTAAAGCTAACAGGTACAACACCAGAAAAAGTAGTGTTAGGTTTTATGCTAGCCACAGCATTTATGAGTATGTGGATAAGCAATACAGCCTCTACAGTTGTTATGTTACCCATTGCAATCTCTGTGATAAAATTATTAATTGATGACAAAGATGGTTTTACCAAAGGCGATAAAAATTTTGCTTTAAGTATAATGCTTGGAATTGCATTTGCTGCTAATGCTGGAGGTATTGCAACAGTTATTGGTACACCACCAAATTCAGTATTAATTGGACTGTTAGAAAACCAATATAACACACAAATATCTTTTGTAACATGGTTGAGTTTTGGTTTACCTTTTTCACTTTTAATGATTTCAGCTGTGTATGTGGTTTTAGTAAAATGGATGTTTCCTTGTAAAGATATTTTGTTCACATCATCAGCAAATTTAATAGATGCAGAACTTCAAAAACTTGGTAAAATCTCAAAACAAGAAAGACGTGTATTAACCATTTTTGCAATCACCGTTTTTCTTTGGATAACAAGAACACTTATCAATTCTATTTTTCCAGAGTTAAAACTATCTGACACCATTATTAGTTTAATTGGAGCTGTAAGCTTATTTGCAATTCCTTTAAACTTTACAAAAGGAAATTTTATACTAGAATGGAATGATACTAGTAAACTTGCATGGGGTATTTTGCTACTTTTTGGAGGAGGTTTAGCTTTAGCTAAAGGAATGGCTTCTTCTGGCTTAGTAGATATAATTACAGCAACAATAGCCAAAGGAAATTTTCCAATTTTACTTACTGTTTCACTACTAATAATTTTAATGTTATTTATGACAGAATTAATGAGTAATGTTGCACTAGTTGCTGTTTTAGCACCAGTAGTAGCTGGTATTGCAATTGGTTTAAATATACCCATGTTAAACTTATTAATTCCTGTTACTATGGCAAGTAGTTGTGCATTTATGTTACCTATGGCAACACCACCAAATGCAATAGTTTTTGCAAGTGGTTATGTAAAAGTTAATCAGATGGTAAGAGCAGGAATTGTACTTAATATTATTGCTGTAGCGTTATTGATTTTATACTATCAATTTATTATTCCATTGTTTTTTTGATGAAAATTTTACCTGTTGTTTAGTAATACTAAAATTCAGCAAAAAAGATATCACTAGTTTTAATGGTACTGATTTTGTAAAAGAGTTAAAAATAATTTCAAAATATGTAAATGGAGTGGCTAAGGATGTTATAAATTAAAAATATTTTGTTACTATGAAACTATGTCAATTAACTGTAATTACAGAAAACCAAAACACCATTGAAAAAGCTTAAAAACTAGGTAGATTGATAAAAAACATCTTAAACTCTTTAGAGGTTAAAAATATTACACCCTACCAAAAATTTTCAAATTCATTTAAGCTAGTTTTTGTTATAGAAATAGAAGAAAATAAAACAATTCAAGAAGCTGTTAGACTAACCAATTTAATTTCCACTCCATGGCTAATATCTGTTGATGAATTTACAAATGAGGTTTCTTTGGTTTTTAATAAAACTGAACTAAGTAAATTTAAACAACAACATTTTAATGTAATTAGATGGGCAAATTTTGAGGTTGTAGATTATTAAATTACCCCAACCAACCTTCTCTATCTAAACTTCGATATTGAATAGCTTCTGCTATGTGGTTTGATGAAATATCAGTTTCATTAGCTAAATCTGCAATAGTCCTAGCAACTTTTAGAATTCTGTCATAAGCTCTTGCTGATAAGTTCAGTTTTTCCATAGCTGTTTTTAAAAGCGTTTTACTTTCTGACGTTAGTTTACAAAATTCTCGAATTTGTTTTACGTTCATTTGTGCATTGTAATGCAAGTTTTCATATTCTTTAAAACGCTCAGATTGTAATTCTCTAGCAGCAGTTACACGTTTTCTAATTTCAATAGAAGATTCACCTATTCTTTCGTCAGATAATTTATCAAAAGGAACAGGAGTAACCTCAATATGAATGTCAATTCTATCCAACAAAGGTCCAGATATTTTACTCAAATAACGTTGCATTTCTTGAGGTGATGAGGTCATTGGTGAATCTGGGTCGTTAAAAAATCCAGATGGACTTGGGTTCATGCTAGCTACTAACATAAACGAACTTGGGTATGTTACTGTAAATTTTGCTCTAGAAATGGTTACTTCTCTATCTTCTAAAGGTTGACGCATTACCTCTAAAACGGTTCTTTTAAATTCTGGTAATTCATCTAAAAACAAGACTCCATTGTGTGATAATGATATTTCTCCTGGCTGAGGATATTGTCCTCCACCTACTAAAGCAACATCAGAAATAGTATGATGTGGACTTCGAAAAGGTCTTTGTACCATTAAACCATTATCTTTAGTTCTACCCACCACAGAATGAATTTTGGTAGTTTCTAAAGCTTCTCTTAAAGTCATTGGTGGTAAAATAGAAGGTAATCTTTTGGCAAGCATAGTTTTTCCTGCTCCTGGAGGACCAATTAAAATGATGTTATGGCCACCAGCAGCTGCAATTTCCATACAACGTTTTATTGATTCTTGTCCTTTAACATCAGCAAAATCAAATTCTGGAAAATCGATATTTTTATAAAACTCTGCTCTAGTATCAATAATAGTAGGTGCTATTTTTGCATCACCATTAAAATGATTAATTACTTCTTGTATATTTTCTACAGCTAGAATTTCTAAATCATTAACAATAGCAGCTTCTTTAGCATTTTCTTTGGGTAAAATAAAGTGTTTAAAACCTTCTTCTCTAGCTTTTATAGCTATTGGTAATGCCCCTTTAATGGGTTGTAAACTGCCATCTAAAGACAATTCACCCATAATTATATAGTCTTCAATAGCATCAAATTTTATTTGATTTGAAGCAGCTAAAATTCCTACAGCTAAGGTTAAATCATAAGCAGCACCTTCTTTACGAATATCAGCTGGTGCCATATTTATTATAATTTTTTTCCCAGGAAGTTTAAAATTATTATTGGCTAATGCTGCAGAAATACGGTAAGAACTTTCACTAACAGCCTTGTCTGGTAAACCTACTAAATGATAACCAATACCTTTATCTATATTTACTTCTACAGTAATGGTTGTTGCTTCTACACCAAAAACTGCAGAGCCAAAAACTTTAACTAGCATTTTTTTCTTTAAAAGTAAAAAAAATTATTTAAGCCGAATTTCTACTCGCATTTATATTACCAAATAAAGAACGAGTTACCATTTTTTCATAAACCTCAATTTTTCTTTTATTTGGGTTTTCTTTCTTTTGTAGTTCTTGTATTTTCTTTAAAGCATATTGCTGAATGGTAAGTAATGGTAAAACAATTTCCTCTCTAGCCTTTATAGAGGCTTTACCACTTGGATAGTTTTCCATTAATGTTTCATGTCCAGAAAGTTTAAGCAACAATCGTTTAGATTTTGAGTATTCTTCATAAATCAATTTCCAAAAATCACCAAATTCTTCATCTTGCTCCATATAAGCTGTAAGTTGAAAGAATGATTTTGTAATACTCATAATACTATTTTCGACAAGAGTTTTAAAGAAGTCAGACGATTTATAGAAATCTACAACTTTATCAAATTCACCACTTTGCTCATAACTTTCTAATGCAGTTCCTACTCCAAAAAATCCTGGTACATTTTGTTTTAATTGACTCCAACTACCAACAAAAGGAATTGCTCTTAACTGTGAGAAATCTAAAGTGTCAGAATTAGATCGTTTACTTGGTCTACTACCTATATTAGTTTTAGCATAGTACTTTAGAGTACTCATTTTTTCTAAATACGGAATGAACTTTGGATGATTTTTAAAATCTTTATAGGCATGATAGCTTTTGTTAGCTAAATCTTCAATTAGTTTTGTGTGTGCTTTAGACATTGGTTTTGGTTCAAAAACCTCATTGGTAATTCCTGAACTTAAAAGTTGCTCTATATTAAATTGACAAGAATCTTGTGTACCAAAGTTAGAACTAATGGTTTGACCTTGTATAGTTAATTGTACTTCTTGATCTTCTATAGTTGGCCCTAATGATGCATAAAACTTATGTGTTTTTCCACCACCTCTTGCAGGTGGTCCTCCTCGTCCATCAAAGAACAAAACTTTAATATCATATTTTCTAGAAATTGCAGTTAAAGCTTCTTTGGCTTTAAAAATAGACCAATTTGCCATTAAATAACCACCGTCTTTTGTTCCATCAGAAAACCCTAACATAATAGTTTGCTTGTTGCCTCTTTTTGTAATATGATTTCTGTAATTTTTATTACGATATAAAGTTTCCATTACCTCAGGAGCATTTTGTAAATCTGTTACAGTTTCAAATAACGGAACAACATCTACAGGCAAATCTTCTTCAAAACCACTTAGACGTAACATCGCATAAGTTTGCATTACATTTAATGCAGTTTGGTTATTGCTAATAATATATCTGTTACAACCTTTTTCTCCATTTCTATATTGAATAGTTTTTATAGCTTGCATAGACGCTAAGGTTTTTACTAACATGTGATCAGAAAAATCTTCTGGATTTACACTACCTTTTATAGTAGAAAGAAACTCAATTTGTTCTTTTTCTGATAATTCAAGATAGTTTTTTGGGAAAATTTTGTCACCCTTTTCATGAAGTTCTTTAACCATATTAGTAAAAGCTTCATAATGTACTCTACTGTCTTGCCTTAGATCTAATGAAGCAAAATAAAAACCAAAAAGTTTTACTTTTTTAATAAAGTAATCGAGTTCTTCTAAATACAGAGAATGATGTTCTGTAATTAGTATTTCTCTAATAGCATACAATTCTTTAAGTAGAATTTTCTGAGAGAAATTCACTACTTTATAACTGCGTTTTACATGTTTGTATAGTCTTTTTTCAACTCTAATTATTATTTCTTCTACACCTTTAAAAGTTAGTTTTCTTTTAAGTAGATGAACATCTTCGTAGTACTTTTTTAAAATGGTTTGACGTAATATTTCTGCAACATCTAGGGTGATTTCTGGTGTTACAAAAGGATTTCCATCTCTGTCGCCACCTGGCCAAAAGCCTAAATTTATAACTTCATTCTCTAACTCTTCGCCTTCAAAAATATGTTCTTGAATGTAGCTATAAATTTCTGGAATAGATTTATAAAATACATTTTCTAAATACCAAACCAAACTAACAGCTTCATCAAAAGGTGTTGGTTTTATTTTTTTAAAAAATGGAGTTTTACCAAGTTGTGCTAAAAGTCTTTTAATAGTACTTAAATCATTTACTTTAACAGCTTCACTTAAATCTGTAATAATTCCTAAGACTTTACCAGGATAAAATTGAGTTGGATGCGCAGTTAATACAGGGCGAATTTTAAATTCTTTAAAATGAGTTTTTAAAGCTTCTTTTTTGTGTGATGAAAATGCAGTTGCTTTTAGATTTCTAATAGTACCTATACCTTCCATATTATTAATAATAGCAAAGGCTGCATCTTCAATAGCGTCGAACAAAACTACTTGACGCTCAATGTATTGTATAAAACTAAACATGGTGTCAATTCGTTCTTTTTCTCTAGGTCTGTCTTTAAACTTTTTAAAGAAATAATCTATAATTTCTGTTGGGTTTTTACCTTGTTCGAAACCACTCTTACACACTTGATGAAACAATGGCAAATACACTCCAGTATTTGAAGTATTATCGTAAGGTAAATTCATAAAAATACCATTGTAAATTTGGTATTTAGACAACACATTTTCGTTAAAACGTGCTAATTCTGGTAATAAAGACATAGCATTAAGTTTATGTATCTAAATTACAAAAATTGAAAATGGATTGTAGTTAAATCATCTATTTTCTACGAAAACGATTTAACTATAGTCATTTAAATAATATCCTTTTTATTTATTTTTTGAAATTATCTAAACCTTTTTTTAACCAATTTAAATAAGTGTCTTTGTCTGTGTATTGTTGAGCTGAGTTTAGAATTTCTAAATCTGGACTCAATAATACATAATATGGCTGTGAAGCATTTTTAAAGTTAATAACTTGAAAAGTAGACCATTTATCGCCAACAGTTTCAATCTTTTTTATTTTACCATTTGCTTTTAAAAAATCAAACTGTTGTTCTAGGGGTAATTCTTTCTCATTATCATCTACATACAAAGAGATTAAAATATAATCATTATTTAATATTTTGTAAATAGCAGGATCACTCCAAACATTCTCTTCCATTTTTCTGCAGTTAACACAAGCCCATCCTGTAAAATCGAGTAAAATAGGTTTGTTGAGTAGTTTAGCTTCTGCTAACCCTTCATCAAAATCTTTGTAGCAATTTAAACCTAATGGGCAATCACTTTCTTGTTCGTAGATACTGTAAAATTGCGGAGGTGGAAATCCACTCAATAAACTTAAATTCCATGTTGGATTTTTCAAAACTCCAGGTGCAATATAAATGGCAAAAGCTAGAATTAGCACCCCAAAAGAAATTCTTGAAAAAGATAGTTTTTTAATTGGTGAATCATGAGGAAATTTAATTTTAGCAAAAACGTACAAGGCTAGAGCAATAAATATTATCAACCAAATTCCTATAAAAATTTCACGTTTTAATATTCCCCAATGACCTACTAATTCTGCATTTGATAAAAACTTAAATGCAAAAGCCAACTCTAAAAAACCTAAAACTACTTTGGTTGTATTAAGCCATCCACCAGATTTTGGTAGCGAGTTTAACCAACTTGGGAATAAAGCAAATAATGCAAAAGGTAAAGCTAAGGCTAAACCAAAACCAGACATTCCTGCTGTAAGTTGTATAGCTCCACCATCTGAAGTTAATGAACCTGCCAATAAAGAACCTAAGATTGGTCCTGTGCAAGAAAATGACACTATAGCTAAAGTTAAAGCCATAAAAAATATACCAATAATTCCTCCAACAGAAGAAGCAGAATCCATTTTATTTCCCCAAGAACTTGGTAAAGTAATTTCGTAATAACCAAAAAATGAAAATGCAAAAAATACTAAAATGGCAAAAAAGAAAATATTTAACCAAATGTTGGTAGAAATGGTATTTAAAATCTCTGGATCTATATTATCTAAAAAGTGAAATGGTATGCTTAATAACAGGTAAATTAAAACAATAAAAAATCCGTATAATAAAGCGTTAAACTTACCTTTTCTTTTATTTTTTGCTTGTTTTGTAAAAAATGATACTGTAAAGGGTATCATTGGAAAAACACAAGGCGTTAAGAGTGCCAATAACCCACCAACAAAACCAAGAATAAAGATGTTAAATAAACCATTTGATGATTCATCATTACCCTCTGTTGTTGCTTTTAAAAGAGCAGTATTTTTAAGATTTAGTTTTAATTTTTTAGATAATAATTTGCTTCTATCATCTAATGTAGTTTTTTCTTGTATAGTTTTTCCTGTTAGGGAAAATGTAAAATCTTCATCGACATTTATACAAGCAGTTTCACAAACTTGACCAAAGAAATTCAGTTTAATTTGAGTAATTTCTTTGTTGGTTAGCTGAACTCTTTGCGTAATTAAAGCTTTATCTTTAAAAACAATTTCATCTTTTTCCCAAACATCAGAATATTTTTTAAAGGTATCTTTTTCAATAGCTTTACCAACCAATTTGTAACCAGATTCTCCATCAGGAATTGAAATTACTAATGGTAATGATGCTTCATCTGGGTTGTATTGAGAATACAAATACCAACCTTTAAAAAGTGTAGCTTTAAAGATAACATCGTATTCTGTATCTGAAATTTTATTTATTTCAGCTTCTAGTTTTATAGGCTCTTCTGCTGTTTGAGCGTTTAAAAATATAGATGATAATACACTTATAAAAACTAGTAATTTTTTCATGAATGAAATTGAATTTTTAGATTTTGATTTCCTAAAAAACGCTTGTCTTGTCTGTGGTTTATAATCCAAATAACATCGTTTTCTTTATTGCAAAGCAACCAAGTATTTTCTTTGTCAATTTGTGAAAATTTTTCATCTTTAAAATACTTACTCACCTTCTTCTTTCCTTGCATTCCTGTTGGATAAATATAATCTCCATTTTCCCATTTTCTAACTTTTAATGGGTACTTTAACAAATCTTTATCAACATAAATACTAGATTTAGTTTGTGTTTTTACTTGGTTTATTTCTGTAAAACTCAAATGTACAGGAAAGGTAATCTCTTTTATATTTTCATTTATTTCTGTAAAAGAATTAATAGAACTTTCATTATTTCTACTAACTAATAGTAGATAATTTCTATTTTTTAAAAGTCTAAAATATTCCGAAAATACTTGTTTGCCAGTTTGTGCATTTAAAAGTTGAAGTAAATCATTCCACTCTGTAAAATTGTAGTCTTTTAGCAATTGATACAGGTATGCTTTTGGATTTGAAAGTTCCTTTATCTTGTTGATGTCAATTTTAAAAATAATAGTATTTTCAGAGTCATCTTTTTCTACAATATCTTTTTTTATGTTAGAAATACTATCCTCAATTATTTGTTGACTTTCTTTTAAATGTTCTTGTGTTTTAGTAAAAGACTCTAATAAATTTGGATTGATTTCTTTTAAAACAGGCACAATTTTATGGCGAATTTTGTTTCTTATATATTTGGTTTCTGCATTGCTAGAATCTTCTCTCCATTCTAACTTATTTGTTGTAGCATAATTTGAAATTTCTGCTCTAGAAAATTCTAATAATGGTCTAATAATATTACCATTTTTTGATGGAATTCCAGTAAATCCTTCTAAGCCAGAACCACGTGATAAATTGATTAAAAATGTTTCTAAATTATCATCTGCATGATGTGCAGTAGCTATATAGTCAAAATTGTGATTTTTTGCAATTTCTTGAAACCATTGATAACGTAACTCTCTAGCAGCTATTTGAATTGAAATTTTATTATCTGTAGCATATGTTTTTGTATCAAAAAAAGCTGTAAAAATCTGATTAGACGATTTTTGAGATAATTTTTTCACAAATATTTCATCTCCATCACTAGCAATACCTCTAAGTTTAAAATTACAATGAGCTAAGGCAACTTCACTAATTTTTAATACATTCAATAAATGTGTTAAGACTACAGAATCTAATCCACCAGAAATGGCAATTAGTATTTTTTTTCCTTTAATAAATGGAAAATTTTTATTGATATGTTCTTGAAACCTTTGAAGCATAAATTGTCTTCAAAAATACTGAATTTACAGTTGAGAATTCAACCAATCAACAACATCTTGTAGCATTTCTTCTTTGCATAAATCATGTTGTAATTCATGATATCCTCCTTTATAAAGTTTAAGTGTAGCTAACTCAGTTTTATCTACAAATTCTTTTGAAGCTAAATGACTTGTAATTTTATCTTCATCTCCATGAAAAATAGATAAAGGAGTAGTTAATTTATCAGCATTTTTAATTGCCCAAAAACCACTATCTAAAAAGCTTAAAGAGAAATTTGGACTTATTTTATCGTGCACTAATTCATCATTTAAATAAGCTTCAACAGCATTTTTATCTCTAGACAAATTATTAGGATTTAATTCATTTCCCATAGTTACAGAAGGAGCTATTTTTTGCAATAATTTACCAGCCATAAGTTTTACTTTTGGCGGACTAAAAGCTAATTTTAAAAATGGACTGGTAGCAATTACACCTTTTAAATCTTCATTTTTTCTAAGTGCATAATTAATTACTACATTACCACCCATAGAATGACCATAGATAAATATTGGTTTTTTGGGAAATAATTTTTTTGCTTTTTGTATTGTAATTGAAAGAGATTCTAGAACAGCATCAAAACTAGGATTATGTCCACGTTTACCAGATGTTTTTCCATGACCAAAATGATCAAAAGCAACAACAGAAAAGTAATTGTCTGTTAGTTTTTTTGCAACTTCATTAAAGCGTCCTGAATGCTCTCCCATTCCATGTGCAATAACAACTACAGCATTTGTGCTTTTTGCTTTCCAAAATTGTCCAAAAAAATTGGTATTATGATAGATAAAATCGAATTCTTGGTGTGTCATACAGAAAAAATTATGACTTAAAGATACTTATTTAGAATTCAATAAAACATATTTCATTGCTTTTGCTTTTAATAAACACTCTTCGTATTCTTTTTCAGGAATTGACTTATAAGTAATGGCACTACCCACTGAAAAAGAAATATATTTTTTGAGCTCATTATATAGAATACTTCTAATAACAACATTAAAATCAAAGTCACCTTGAGGAGTAAAATAACCAACTGCACCAGAATATAAACCACGTTTAGTTTCTTCTAATTCCTCTATTATTTTCATGGCAGAAACTTTTGGTGCACCTGTCATACTTCCCATAGGAAAGGTATCTTTTAATATTGTAATGGGTGAAGTTTCTTCATCAATTTCTGCAACTACAGTAGAAATTAGTTGATGCACTTGTTTAAAAGTATACACTTTACACAATTCCTCAACTTTTACGCTTCCTTTTTTTGCAGATTTAGATAAATCGTTTCTTACCAAATCAACAATCATTACATTTTCTGAACGCTCTTTTATATCTCTACTTAAATCGTTAGCAATTTTTTCATCATGAATTTTACTCAACAAACGTTTTGCAGTTCCTTTTATTGGTTGAGAAATAACTTTGTTTCCTTCCTTTCTAATGTAGCGTTCAGGAGATGCAGATAGTAAGTATTGATGTTCAACTTTTAAAAACGTAGCAAAAGGAGGTTCAGATATTTTATTAAGATCTGTATATACTTGTAAAGGATTTATGTGTGCATCTTCTGCAAAAAATTCTTGACAAAAATTAGCTTCATAAATATCGCCTCTTTTAATATGATGCTGCATTATTTGTACCTTAGAATTATACTCATCTTTATGTATTCTGAGCTTTATTTTAAGTTCTTGCTTAGATTTTTTTGAATTCTGGATTGTTGATTTTTTAATTTTTTCAAAATCATCTTCAATTTCATCATCAACCATTTTTAGATAGTGAAATTCAAGGGTATTTCCTTTTATGAAAATTAGTTTTTGTGGTTGAAAAAAATACAAATCAGAAAAGTCTAAACCATCAAAATTTTTAGAAGATAAGTTTTCAGTATCATTCTTAACATCGTATGAAATATATCCAAAAATGTAATCTTTTGTAGTTTTTTGATATTCTTCTAATTTATTAAAAGCATTTAAATAGTCTGTTTTTATAGCTGTAAATTCTTCAACAGCCAAAGCACAATCAAAACTTGAATATTGTTGTTTGTATTGATTAGAATCTAGCCAAACAATTGTTTCAAATTGCTGCCCCCAGTTAAGAATCTTAGTTTTAAATTCTGTACTGTTTTCAACTAAAAAAGTTTTCTTTGTCCTAATCATTTTAAACTAATATTCACTTTTTTATAAATTAAAAAACCTCACAATAGTGAGGTTTTAAATATATTATTTTTTTACTATTAAGCATTTAAAGGATTACCATCCCATGCAGCTTTAGCAGCTTCTTTAACTGCTTCAGAATACGTTGGATGACCATGGCAAATTCTTGCTAAATCTTCAGCAGAAGCTCTATATTCCATAGCAACAGCAGCTTCCATGATTAAGTCAGCAACTCTTGCACCAACCATATGAACTCCTAATACTTCGTCTGTGTTTTTATCAGCTAAAACCTTTACAAAACCATCTATATCTCCACTTGCTCTAGAACGTCCTAAAGCACGCATAGAAAATTTTCCACTTTTGTAAGCAATACCAGCATCTTTAAGCTCATCTTCAGTTTTACCCACTGCAGCCACTTCTGGCCAAGTATATACAATTCCAGGAATTAAATTATAGTCAATATGTGGTTTTTCTCCAGCAAGATATTCTGCAACAACAACGCCTTCTTCTTCTGCTTTATGAGCTAACATTACTCCTCTAACGACATCACCAATTGCATAAATATTAGAGATATTTGTTTGTAAATGATCGTTAACTTCAACTTGTCCTTTTTCATTAACTTTTACACCAGCTTTATCTAAAGCTAAACCTTCTGTATAAGCTTTTCTACCTACAGAAACTAAGCAATAATCACCTGAAAAAGTTACTTCCTCTCCTTTTTTGTTGGTAGCTTTTACTATAACTTCTTCTCCATTTCTTTCAACAGCTGTAACACCATGACTAACATTAAATTTCATACCTTGTTTCTTTAGAACTTTTTGTAATTCTTTTGAAACATCAGCATCCATTGTTGGTGTAATTTTTGGTGCATATTCTATCACTGTAACATCTGCACCTAATCTCTTATAAACAGAACCTAACTCTAAACCAATAACACCACCACCAATTACTAACAAATGTTTTGGGACTTCTTTTAATTTTAAGGCTTCTGTAGAAGTAATTATTCGTTCTTTATCAATTTCTATGAATGGTAAAGTTGATGGTTTTGAACCTGTTGCAATAATAATATTTGTACCTTCTATAATTTCAGAAGAGCCATCATTTTTAGTAATTTTTACATGTGTTGCATCTTCAAAAGATCCTAAACCTTCAAAAACTTCAATATTGTTTTTGTCCATTAGGTATTTAATACCACCAGTAGTAGTTTCTACAACATTTGCTTTTCTTTCAATCATTTTAGCGAAATCAAATGTTGGCTTTTCTAATGAGATTCCATGTTCTTCAAAATGATGCACAGCATCGTAATAATGATGAGAAGAGTCTAATAAAGCTTTAGAAGGAATACAACCAACATTTAAACAAGTACCACCTAAAGTGCTGTACTTTTCAATAATGGCTACTTTTTTACCTAATTGTGATGCTCTAATTGCAGCAATATATCCTCCTGGGCCTGAACCAATAACTATAATATCGTATTTCATTTTTTAAGAAAATGTGAACTACAAAAATACATATATTTTAGAGAATAATAAGAGAATTTTGTAGATTTACACAGATTCAATTTTAATGTTTAACTTATGAAAGTTTTAAAAAAAATAGGTATTCTTTTATTAATTCCTTTAGTAATAGCTCAGTTTTTTGGACCAGAGAAAAATGATGGAAATTTAGATACAGTAAATGCATTTATAGTTGAGACTAATCCAACTGCTGAAGTCACTCAAATTTTAAAAGCAACATGCTTTGATTGCCATTCAGCAAAAACAAATTATCCTTGGTATAATAACATAACTCCTGTTAATTATTGGTTAGATGAGCATATTAGAGATGGAAAAAAACATTTAGACTTTTCCAAATGGAGTGAATACTCTTTAAAAAGAAAAGAACATAAAATGGATGAATTATATGAAGAGGTAGAGAAAAAAGAAATGCCATTAAATTCTTATACATGGACACATGCTGATGCTAATCTAACACAAGCACAAATTGATGCTGTGGTAGCTTGGGCTAAAAAAGCACAAGCAAATTACAAAAAGCAAATGACTAAATAATATTTTTTGCAACATGTTTTAATCATAGGAACAGTTTGGGTTGAGCCTAATTCATCAGCGGCAGGTGCTAGAATGTTGCAGTTAATTCAACTCTTTTTACAACAAACTTGGCAAGTAACATTTGCCTGTGCAGCTCAGAAATCTACTAATTCAATTTCTCTCAAAGCATTAGGAGTTAAAGAAGAAATTATTGTATTAAACTCATCTACTTTTGATGAATTTATTACTGGAATTTCACCGACAATTGTTGTTTTTGATCGATTTTTAACTGAAGAACAATTTGGTTGGCGAGTTGCAGAAAATTGCCCAAATGCACTTCGAATATTAGATTCAGAAGATTTACATTTTCTTCGTAAGGTTCGTCATCAACAATATAAAAAAGAAGAAGAGTTTACAATTGAGGCTTTGTTAGCTTCTGATGATACTAAAAGAGAAATAGCTTCAATTTTACGTTGTGATTTAACTTTAATCATTTCAACTTTTGAAATGGAGTTGCTTACTAATGTATTTAAGATTGATAACAATCTACTGTATTATTTACCTTTTTTGTTAAATGAAATTACTTCTAAAACTATTAATAATTGGGTTGATTTCGAAAAAAGAGAACATTTTGTATTTATTGGTAATTATCATCATAAACCCAATATTAATGCAGTTATTACCTTAAAAAATCATATTTGGGAATCTATAAAAAAACAATTACCAAATGCAGAATTGCATATTTATGGTGCATATGTAAATCAGCAAATAAAGCAATTACATAATGATAAAGAGGGTTTTTTAATTAAAGGATTTATAAAAGATGCAAATGAAGTAATTTCTCATTCCAAAATTATGTTAGCTCCTTTAAATTTTGGGGCTGGTATTAAAGGAAAATTAACAGATGCTATGTGTTTGGGGACACCATCTATAACCACAATAATTGGAGCAGAAGGTATGCATAAAAATTTGCCTTGGAATGGTTTTGTAACTAATGATTTTAAAGAGTTTTCTAATAAAGCAGTTACTTTATATACATCAAAAAAACATTGGCTAGCGGCACAAAAAAATGGAGTTGAAATTATAAATACAGTATATAATATAAATAAGCTATCAGTTCCATTTATAGATACTATTTCAGCAACTATAACTTCACTAAAAAAGCATAGGTTGCAAAACTTTTTCGGCAGCATGTTGCAACTTCAAACATTACAATCTACTAAGTTTATGAGTAAGTGGATTGAAGAAAAAAATAAGTAAATTATTCTTCTGGTTTATAATCTAAAGGTAAACTATGAGAAAATTTTTCGTAGGACCAATAACCTTCATAAAAAAGTGCTAAAGGATTAGTTAACGAACCATTTTTATCAAAATAAATATCTTTAACTAAAGGAATCATATTCGATGTTTGAAACGTTGGTTCACGCAACTTCTTACTGAATGGATTCATTTTTAAATATCCAACTTCTTCTTTTTCACCTTTGTAAACAACTAATAAATTATCTTTAAATACTAATTTAAAAAGGTTTTTTTGTGCTGTAACTATTTCTTTTTCTTTTAATTGAGATTTATACAAATAATCTTTGTATTTGGGTAGTCTTACTTTTCTAAGAACTGCCATAGCAGAATCTAATGCGGTGTAGTTTTTTGGTTTTTTATTCGATAAATCTATTACACTAAAGTTGTTGTTTAATTTAAGTAATTCTCTGGCATTTTTTATTTCTTCCTCTGATGGTCTATCTGGGTTTAATTCTCTTCTAAACTGATTAACAACAAACCCTTCTTTAACTAAATTTTTGTTCATTAAAGATTTAAAAAAGTGAACAGGAGAACCCTTATAAGCTGTTAATCTATTTTTTTTCCAACGTCTTTGTTTTCTTTTTCCTCCTTTTAATGGTGCATATCTTGTATAACCTAAATACGATACTTGATTTCCACTTCTTTCGAAGCTTATTAAATCAAATTTTATTAGGTATCCTAATTTGTTATGTTTTATTTCAATAGGCTTTCTAGCAAAAGCTTCTAATTTATTTTTCTTAGCATCAAAATTAAAACCTAAAACTTCTTTATTTAATATTTTACAATCTTTTGCTAATTCACTTGCTCCTAAAAACTCCTTTTTAAATACTTCTAAATTGTATTTCCACTCATCATCATAAACAATTTTTTTAACAACAATTTCATCTAGTTGATTTCTAGATTCTTGCATGTTAAAACGTAATGGATTTTTATATTCGGCAATATTTAAGTTATACACCATAGTTTCAAAACCTAAATACGAAACTATTAACTCATAATTTCCTTTATTTACCGTAATTGTAAATTCTCCTTTTTCGTTGGTAGTTGTTCCCAACATAGTATTGTTTAGATAAACTGAAGCACCTTCTAGGGGCTTACTATCAAAGTAAACGCTACCTTTTACTAGTTTTTGAGCAACAATTATATTTGAAGCAAAAAGTAAGTAAAAAAAAACCTGATTTTCATAATTCTAAAGTAATCAATGAAAATCAGATTTTTTAATCTAAATTGTTAAACAGTGTTAAGGTTTTATCAATCCAGCTCTTTTTAATAAAGCTTCTGGTTTTGGTTCTTGTCCTCTAAAACGCTTATATAATTTCATTGGTTTTTCTGTACCACCTTTAGAAAGCAAGTGATCTTTAAACTTTGTAGCTACCTCTTTATTAAAAATACCTTTTTCTAAGAACAATTCAAAGGCGTCTGCATCTAAAACTTCTGCCCATTTATAAGAATAATAACCAGATGAATAACCACCTTGAAAAATATGAGAGAATGAGGTTGACATACAGTTTTCAGGAATGTCTGGATACAATTGTGTATCAGAAAAAGCTACTTTTTCAAAATCTTTAACAGATGTTATTTCAGCTGGATTTTGGCTGTGCCATTTCATGTCTAAAATACCAAAACTTAATTGGCGTAAAGTTTGCATTCCTTCATGAAAACTTGCAGATTCTTTAATTTTTTCTACAAATTTCATAGGAATTACTTCGCTTGTTTCATAATGTTTTGCAAAGAGTTCTAAAGCCTCTTTTTCATAGCACCAATTTTCTAAAACCTGACTTGGTAATTCTACAAAATCCCATGAAACAGAAGTGCCTGATAAACTGTTGTAGGTTGTGTTGGCTAACATGCCATGTAAAGCATGACCAAATTCGTGAAATAAAGTAGTTACTTCGTTAAATGTAAGTAAAGATGGTTTAGTTGCTGTTGGTTTGGTAAAATTACACACGATAGAAACGTGAGGTCTTTCGTTAATACCATTTTTTATTTGTTGTGATTTGTAGGATGTCATCCAAGCACCATTTCTTTTCCCTGGTCTAGGATGAAAATCAGCATAAAATAAAGCAACATAATTATTGTTACCATCTTTTACATGATAGGTTTTTACATCTTCATGGTATTTTTCTAATTCAGATGTTTCTTCAAAATGTAAATCAAACAGCTTATTAGCTATGGTAAAAACACCATCAATTACGTTTTCTAATTTAAAATAAGGTTTTAGAGCTTCTTGATCTAAATCAAATAATTCTTTCTTTAATTTTTCTGAATAATAAGCACCATCCCATTTTTGTAAATCTTCAATTCCATCTAGTTTTTTAGCATAATTAGCTAAATTTTTAAACTCTCTAACAGCTGCTGGCTTTGCTTTTTCTAATAAGTTGTTAGAAAATTCAATTACTTTTTCTGGAGTTTCAGCCATTCGTTCTTCTAATACAAAATGAGCATGGGTTTTATAACCTAATAAATTTGCTCGTTGATGACGAAGATTTACTATTTCTAAAACTATTTTTTCATTGTTGTATTTATTGTTTTGAAATCCTTTTTCACCAAATGCAATCGCCATTTTTTTACGCAATTCTCTGTTGTCTGCATAAGTCATAAAAGGTATGTAACTTGGATAATCTAAAGTAAAAACCCAACCTTCTTTTTCTTTTTGTTTTGCAACTTCTTTTGCAGCTTCTATTGCTGACTCTGGTAATCCTGATAAATCCTTTTCATCTGTAATATGCAATTCAAAGGCATTGGTTTCTGCTAATACATTTTGCCCAAATTGTAAAGAAAGCTTAGAAAGTTTAGTATCTATTTCTCTTAGTTTGGTTTTCTTATCTTCAGGTAAATTTGCTCCATTTCTAGCAAAGCTTTTGTATTGCTTATCAAGTAACATGCTTTGTTCTGGAGTTAAGTCTAGACTTTCTTTTGAATCGTAAACTGCTTTTACTCGTTTAAATAATGCTTTATTTAATGTAATATCGTTTCTAAATTCACTTAACCAAGGAGAAATTTCTTGAGCAATTTTTTGAATTTCATCATTTGTTTCAGCAGAATTTAAATTGAAAAATATTGATGTTATTCTATTAAGTTTTTCTCCAGTAAAATCTAAAGCAACTGTAGTATTTTCAAAAGTTGGAGTTTGAGTATTGTTTACAATTTCGTCAATTTCTTGTTTAGCTAATGCTATAGCTTTTTCAATAGCAGGTTTGTAATGCTCGTTTTTAATTTGTTGAAAAGGAGCAGTATTAAAATCTTGTAATAATGGATTCATTATTAAATAAGTTTTATATTAAATTGTAAAAAAAGTGTTTGGTAATTTTACTTCTTTACACGTTCAGAAGCTTTTTCTACCTTAAGTTTTAGCCCTTCTTTATAGGCTATAATTTTATCAAGTACACATTTATCTGAGGCACCAATAATTTGTGCTGCAAGAATGCCAGCGTTTTTAGCACCATCTAAAGCTACGGTTGCTACAGGTACACCACCAGGCATTTGTAAAATAGACAAAACAGAATCCCAACCATCTATAGAGTTTCTACTTTTTACTGGCACACCAATTACAGGTAAAGGACTCATGCTAGCTACCATACCTGGTAAATGAGCAGCACCCCCTGCACCAGCAATAATAACTTTAATACCTCTTTTATGAGCGTTTTTTGAGTAATCAAACAACTTTTCAGGAGTTCTGTGAGCAGATACAATATCGACTTCCAATTGAATATCTAAACTTTCTAGTATGTCTATTGCATCTTGCATTATTGGAAGATCTGAGTCACTTCCCATTATAATTCCTACCATATTATTTGCTAATTACTTTTATTAATTCTTTTACTTTTTGTGCTATTTCTCTAGCTTTGTTTACGTCTTCGTTTACAATGGTAACATGTCCCATTTTACGAAAAGGGCGTGTTTCTTTCTTACCATAAATATGAGGTGTAACTCCATTGATTTTTAAAACATCTTCAATGTTCTCATAAATTACTTCACCAGAATAACCTTCTTCACCAACTAGATTTACCATAATTCCTGCAACTTTACTTTCTGCATTACCTAAAGGTAAGTTTAAAACTGCTCTAATGTGTTGTTCAAACTGATTTGTGTAACTCGCTTCAATCGAATAATGACCAGAATTGTGTGTTCTTGGTGCAACTTCATTTACTAAAATTTCATCGTTTTCAGTTTGAAACATTTCAACTGCAAGTAAACCTATAAAATCTAATTTTTCAACTATTTTAAGTGCAGTAGCTCTTGCTTTTTCAGCAACAGTAGCATCTATTCTTGCTGGGCAAATAACATATTCTACTTGATTTGCTTCTGGATGAAATTCCATCTCTACAACAGGATAAGTTGTGGTTTCACCATTTGCATTTCTAGCAACAATTACAGCTAATTCATTTTTAAAAGGAATTAGTTTTTCTGTAATACATTCTACATTTGGTAAAGATTCTAAATCACTAAAATCTCTAACAATTTTTACACCTTTACCATCATAACCAAATCGTGCTGCTTTCCATACAAAAGGAAAATTAAGGATAGAGTTTTCTATATTGTGATACAGTTCTTCTTTGTATGCAAAATGTGAAAAAGGAGCTGTAGGAATATTATGATCTATGTAAAAATTCTTTTGTCTAGCCTTACTTTGTATAATTCTTAAATCTTTGGGTTTTGGATAAATCGTTAATCCTTCTTGTTCTAGTTTGTCTAAGGCTTCAATATTAACACGTTCAATCTCTATGGTTAATAGATCTACAGTTTTACCAAAGTTATACACTGCATCAAAATCTAATAAATCACCCTGAACAAAAGTGTTGCAAATTTCTGCACATGGCGCATTTGCACTGCCATCTAAAATTGAGGTATGAATGTCATATTTTTGGGTTTCTGCCAAAAGCATTCTACCTAATTGACCACCACCTAAAACGCCTAACTTAAAATCTGAAGAAAAATAATTTTTCACAATAGCTAATTAAATATTAGCAAAAATAAGCAACAATAGCAACTTTGCCTAAAAATTAGTAATTCTTATTGCACTGCCGTTTTTTATTACTTGATACTCAATTGCAGGACAATTATATCCATCTGTTTGAGGTGCTCCTCCAAAGTCAACACTATAAGTGCTATTGTCACAAGGACATTTTAAAAGTCTATTTTCGAATATCATAGGCTCATTACAATCATTAACAGGACATAGTTTATCAAAAGCAGCAAATTCGGTTCCGTTTTTGTTGAACAATAATATTCCTTTATTTCCTCCATTAAGATTGGCATGACCACCTGGAATTTGAGCATTTATTAATTGTGGATTGTTTAAATCTGTATTAATATTTAACGGAAGAGATTGAATACAATTCACTAAATTTTCGTTCGAAGAACAATTAATTAATGTTATAAATACAAAAAAATAAGTCAGCTTTTTTAGCATGATCTAGAATAGTTTAAAAGCATTAACGATGCCAATTTACAAATATTTTGTACATTTGTAACCTAATCTCATTCCTATTTTGGCGATGAGATTTTTATTTTAAATAGACATAATTATGAGTAACATATCTTATTATTCACCAGAAGGATTAAAGAAGTTGAAAGATGAATTACATCATCTAGAGCAAGTTGAAAGACCAAGAGTAACTCAGGAGATTGCAGATGCTAGAGATAAGGGCGATTTAAGTGAAAATGCAGAATACCATGCAGCCAAGGAAGAGCAAAGTCATTTAGAGACAAAAATTGCAAAGCTTAAAAACGTAATAGCTAATGCAAGAATTTTAGATGAAAGTCAGTTAGATACCTCTAAAATTTTAATTCATTCTAACGTAAAGATTAAGAATACTACAAATGGTATGGAGTTTAATTACAGGTTAGTAGCAGATTCTGAAACAGATGTTAGAAATGGTAAGCTTTCTGTGAACTCGCCAATTGGTAAAGGTTTACTGGGTAAATCTGTTGGAGATATTGCTGAAATTCAAGTTCCAAATGGTATAATGAAGTTTGAAATTTTAGAAATTTCTAGATAAAATAGTTGGATAATTTTAGTCCATAAATTCGGGTTTTGGCAACGCCAAAACC
>JABXIJ010000029.1 GCA_013373105.1 Flavobacteriaceae bacterium
ATTTCTATATAAGTTACTAAAGTTAAAAATTAACTTTTGATAGATGATATAAATTCTGTGATTTTAACTACACCATGCTTACCTAAAAACTTAATAAAAGCAGAGCCTATAATTGCGCCATTACCATATTCACACGCTTTAGTAAATGTGGTTTTATCAGAAATACCAAAACCAATTATTAGTTTACTTTTCAATTTCATCTTATTAACTCTAGTAAAGTAATCTATTTGAGCATTAGTAATTTCTCCTTTAGCACCTGTTATAGAACTTGATGCCACCATATAAATAAAACTTTTTGTGTAGGAATCAATTTTTTTAATTCTTTCTTCTGACGTTAAAGGTGTAATTAAAAAAACATTATTAATACCATAATTATCAAAAAGTGCTTTGTAATGATTTTCGTATTCAACCATTGGTAAATCTGGAATAATAACAGTATCAATACCACATTCTAATACCTTTTTACAGAATTTATCTTCACCATATTTAAGCATCTGATTCAAATACCCCATTAAAATTAGTGGTGTTTTTAAACTTTTCTTTATGGTAGATAATTGATCGAAAACAATATCTAAATTAACTCCATTTTTTAATGCAAGTTGACTACTATCTTGAATAGTTGGTCCATCTGCTAATGGATCTGAATACGGTAAACCAACTTCAATAAAATCGACATTACTTTCTTCTAATGCTTCAATAATTTTTGTGGTATCTTCTAATTCTGGATAACCACAAGTAAAATATATTGATAATAAATTTTTATCTTTCTTTTGAAATAAATTTTGTATTGAATTCATAGCCTACTCTTCTAAATGCTTAATATAAGTTTCTAGATCTTTATCTCCTCTTCCAGACAAATTAATTACAACAACCTGATTATTTTTTAATTTCATTTTAGGTAAAACAGCTAATGCATGAGCAGATTCTAAAGCTGGAATAATACCTTCAATTTTTGTTAATTCGTAAGCTGCTGCTAATGCTTCTTTATCTGTAGCATTCATAAATTTTGCTCTACCACTTTCAAAAAGATAAGCATGCAAGGGTCCAACACCTGGATAATCTAATCCAGCAGAAATAGAATAAGGTTCTACTATTTGCCCATAATTATCTTGCATTAAAATAGTTTTAGAACCATGTATTATTCCAACTTCTCCTAATTGAGATGTTGCTGCACTTTCTCCTGAGTTCACTCCTAAACCAGCTGCTTCTACAGCTATCAACTCTACATCAGTATCATCAAAATAATGATAAAAAGCTCCTGCTGCATTAGAACCTCCACCAACACAAGCAATAATGGTGTCAGGGTTTTCTTTTCCTGTTTTTTCTTTTAATTGCCATTTCATTTCTTCAGAAATAACTGCTTGCAACCTAGCTACCATATCTGGATGTGGATGAGGACCAACTACTGAACCAATTAAGTAAAAAGTTTCTGGATTCTGTATCCAAAATCTTATCGCTTCATTTGTAGCATCTTTTAACGTTTTTGAACCACTAGTTGCTGCCACAACTTTTGCTCCTAACATTTTCATTCTGGCAACATTAGGCGCTTGTCGTTCAATATCTTTTTCACCCATAAAAACAGTACAATCTAACCCCATTAAAGCGCAAACAGTTGCTGTTGCAACTCCATGTTGCCCTGCTCCTGTTTCTGCTATAATATTGGTTTTACCTAACTTTTTAGCAATTAAAATTTGACCAACAGTATTGTTTACTTTATGAGCCCCTGTATGATTTAAATCTTCTCGCTTTAAATAAATATGTGCTCCATATTTTTCAGAAAGTCGCTTTGCAAAATATAGTGGACTTGGGCGTCCAACATAATCTTTTAATAATGCTTTATATTCTTTTTGAAATTCATCAGATTCGATAATTTTAATGTAATTATCCTCTAATTCTTTAACATTTGGATACAACAATTCTGGAATAAATGCGCCACCAAACTGTCCAAAATATCCGTTCTTATCTGGGTGAAATTTTGATTTCATATTTCTAATTTATTCTTGAAGTTTTTTACTTCATTTACAAGTTTAAAACCTGGTTTTATTTCAAATTTACTATTAATGTCAATTGCATAAATTGGTAAGCCAGAAGTGGTTATTTCCTTTACTTTTTCTACATCTTCACTTCCTATTCCTCCACTTAAAAAGAATGGCTTTTTGTATGGATAGTTCTTTAAAACCTCCCAATTAAATTGTATGCCATTACCCCCTCTTTCATTACCTTTAGTATCAAACAAAAAATAATCAACAATATCTAAATAGGGCTTTAGAATAGAAAAATCAAACTCATCTTTAATACTAAAAACCTTTATAATTTCTATTGGATTTTTTGAAACATAAAGTTTGTTTTTTCGCTTTGTTATAAATTTATTTTCTTCGATAAACATAGCTCTTCTTTCTGCTAATTCATTTCTTAAATTAGAGATATAATCAGTAGTCTCATCGCCATGCAATTGAATAACATCTAGCTTATACTCTTCAACTAAAGAAATTATTATCTCTTGAATTTCATTTACAAAAACGCCAGTTTTTTTAATATTTTGTGAAATTTCAGGAATAATTCCTTCAAAATTTCTTTTTGATTTATCGTAGAAAATAAACCCCAAATAATCAGGATTTAAATCAGCAACTTGCTGAATATTTTCTACATATTTCATTCCACATACTTTTAATTTCATTTTATCTAATTTGATTGATAAAATCTTGGCAAGCTTCTCCTGGATCTTCTTCTTTCATAAAATTTTCTCCTATTAAAAAACCTTGAAAACCAAATTCTTTTAAACCTGTAATAATTTTAGGATCTGAAATTCCACTTTCAGAAACCTTTATTGAATTGTCTGGAATTTGATTGGCTAACTTAATAGAATGCTCTAAATCAACCTCAAATGTTTTTAAATTACGATTATTTATACCAATAATTTTATTGTCTAAATCACTAATTTTATCTAAATCTTCTTGTGTATGCACTTCGTATAAAACACTTAATCCTAAATCTGTAGCCAAGTTTCCATAATTTTTTAACTCTTTAGCATTTAAACAAGAAACGATTAAAAGAATTACATCTGCCCCAATTGCCTTAGCTTCAACAATTTGAAAACCATCGACAACAAAGTCTTTTCTTAAAATTGGTTTTTCTTGATTAACAATTCTAGCCTCCATTAAATCTGCGATTGAACCTCCAAAAAACGAAGTATCTGTTAAAATTGATTGTGCAGCAACATTGGCATTAAGATAACCTTGAGTTACCTCTGATACAGAAACTTTATCGTTAATAATTCCTTTGGAAGGTGATTGTCTTTTAAATTCAGCAATTATTCCTGTTGAACCAACTTCTAACAATGCCTTTTTTAATGAAATTGGTGTTCTCTTAAATTTAGGACTTTTCACTAATTTCTGAACAGGAACTTCAGCTTTAATTTTAGCAACTTCCTTTTTTTTAAAAGCTATTATTTTATCTAAAATTGTCATTATTCTATTATGAATTATTTATTAAAGTTTGTAAACATTGGTGTGCTTTACCCCCAAACAAAGATTCTTTTACTTCTTCATAAGCAAACTCAAAACTTTTCGTTTCATCAACAATTTTTAAAGCAAAAGCAGCATTGGTTAGCACTACATTATTTTGTTCTTCTGTACCTTTTCCACTAATAATAGTTTTAAATATTGTAGCTGCTTCAGTTACTGAATTACCTCCTAAGATAGACGATTGTTTAACTCTATTTAGACCTAAATCTTCTGGGGTAATTAACAATTCATCATTTCTAGTAAATAATTTAAAACTATTAGTCAACGAAATTTCATCATAGCCATCTATAGCATGAACAATACCATAATTTATACCTTTTTCTTCTTGTAAAATATAATTGTATAAACGTGCAACCTCTAAGTTAAAAGTACCTAACATATGGTTTTTAGGTGAACTTGGATTTACTAATGGTCCTAATATATTAAAAAAGGTTTTTAACTTTAAAGCTTTTCTTGTTGGCCCAACTGCTTTCATAGCTGGATGAAATTTAGGTGCATGTAAAAAACAAATATTTGCTTTATCCAGTTGCTTTTTTAAAACAGCTTCATCATTTGTAAAATGATACCCAAAACTTGCTAACATATCTGATGAACCAGATTGAGAAGACACAGAGTAATTACCATGTTTAGCTACTTTTTGTCCTGTACCAGCAACTATAAATGAAGTTAACGTTGATATGTTAAATGTATCTTTTCCATCACCTCCTGTACCTACAATATCAATGGTATTAAAGTCTGAAAAATCAACTTTTATTGCTAATTCTTTTAAGGCATTTCTAAAACCAGAAAGCTCATTTGCAGTTATAGGACGCATCATAAAAACGGTCATAAAAGATGTTAAATGAGCTTCATTAAACTTATCATTTGCAATATCAATCAATACTTGTTTAGCTTCCTCTTTTGTAAGTCGCTCATGATTGTATAATCGATTTAAAATTGATTTCATGAATTTAACTTTTGTTGATTTTAGCATTTTCAATAAAATTAGTAACCAATTGTTTACCAACTTCTGTTAAAATTGATTCAGGGTGAAATTGAACTGCACTTATGTTATATGTTTTATGTTGTACTGCCTGTATTCCACCTTCTTCATCTCTACTTGTAATAATTAAATCAGAAGGAAAACCATCTTCTGAAGCTAACCAAGAATGATATCTAGCAGCCAAAAATTTATCAGGAATGTTTTTAAAAATTACTGCATCTTTATCGACAACAGTCATTTCTGTAGCTACACCATGATACACTTCATTCAAGTTTAAAATTTTACCTCCAAAAACTTCTGTAATTGCTTGTAAACCTAAACAAACACCAAAAATTGGTTTTTTTCCTGCATACGTTTTTATTACATCTTTTAAAATTCCTGCTTCATCAGGAATTCCTGGACCTGGAGAAAGCATTATTACATCAAAATTATCGACATTTTCTATAGAAATTTCATCATTTCTATATACATCAGGAAAATTCCCAGTAATTTCTTCAACCATGTGAACTAGGTTGTAGGTAAAAGAATCGTAATTATCTAATATTAATATTTTCATCTTAAATTTTTTCTGCTAAGATTAATGCTTTTTTTAATGCTGCTAACTTATTATTTACTTCTTGTAATTCATTTTCTTCATTAGAATGAATAACAATTCCTGCACCTGCTTGATAGTATAACGTCTTGTTTTTACTCACAAAAGAACGAATTGCGATTGCTAAATTTACTGAGCCATCTAATCCAATTATACCAACAGCACCACCATAAAATCCTCTAGATTGATTTTCATAAGTATCAATCAATTGCATAGCTTTATATTTTGGTGCACCACTTAAAGTACCAGCTGGAAAAGTATCACCTACAATTTCTATTGGGTTTCCTTTTAATTGACCACTAACTGTAGAAACTAGATGAATTACATGGCTAAAATATTGTACTTCTTTAAACACTTCAACAGTTACTTTATCTGCATGTTTACTTAAATCATTTCTAGCTAAATCTACCAACATTACATGCTCAGCAGTTTCTTTTCTATCAGCAGCTAATTGTTTACCTAACTGAATATCCTTAGCCATATCTCCTGTTCTTCTAAAAGTACCTGCAATAGGATTAATTATAGCTTTGCCTTTGTTGATTTTAATTTGAGCTTCAGGTGAAGAACCCATAACTTTAAATGAACCAAAATCAAAATAAAACAAATAAGGTGAAGGGTTTATTGAGCGTAAAGCTCTATATACATTAAATTCATCTCCCTTAAATTTTTGTTGAAACTGTCTAGACAACACCAATTGAAAAACATCTCCTCTTTTACAATGGTATTTAGCTTTTTTTACATAATCTTTAAAATCTTCCTTGGTGCAATTTGAAGTTTCATTACCCACAATATCAAACTTTTGAGCATTAAAAGCTTGAGCATCAATTATGGTTTTAATTTCATGTATTCTTGACTCCGTTCCTTCTTCAATATTTTCTATCAAAGTCATTTCATCATTAAAATGATTTATGGCAATAATAAACCTAAAAAAACTATACTGCAATAAAGGTATTGCAGAAGGAGCCTCTGAAACGTTGAGTTTTATATTTTCGAAATATTGAACTGCATCATAGGTTGTATAACCATACAAACCGTTAAAAGATTTTAATTCAGGTGCACAATCTAGTTGTATTGAATTAGAATATTTTTCAAAAAGCTGATTAAAATTTCTTTCAATAGTATTACTCTCTACAAGAGTTTCCTTATGGTAATAATTTAACTGATGATTTTTTGCTTTTATAGTTAGAATTGGTTCAATAGCAATAAATGAAAAACTTTCTTCTTTACTATGGTAATCAGAACTTTCGAGTAGTAATGTATTTGGGTATTTATCTCTAAAACGTAAATATAAACCAACAGGAGTTATGGTATCTGCAATTGTAGTTTTTGATAAGGTTTTAAACTGTATTTTCTTCATTTATGCTGAATTTATTTCAGTTATTTCATTTTATAGTTACTTGTTTTAACCAAGAAAAAAGGCTTATCGTGAGATAAGCCTTTTGTATATTTTTTTACACTAGTATATTCTCACTTATTATAGATAAGAGAGTTCCACCACCAGATGTTTAATTGTTTTTTCATTTGATAGCAAATTTAGAAAGTGATTTTTATTCCACCAAGTAATTAGAATTATTTTTTTCAAATAACAATTTATAAGTTTAAATGATAAATACTAATAATTTAGTTACATATTATTCAAATTTTTAATATATATATTATTATTTATAACCTATTCTAATTTATTAGTTTATAAAAACTATTATTATTGACTTTTTTGTATCATAAATAAATTAAAATAAAATAATATGTGCGGAATTGTTTGTGCTTTCGATTTAAAACAAAAAACAGAAGTTTTAAGACCACAAATATTAGAAATGTCAAAAAAAATTAGACATAGAGGTCCAGATTGGAGTGGAATTTATAGTGATGATAATGTTATTATGGCTCATGAAAGATTAGCAATTGTTGATCCAGCATCTGGAAAACAACCATTGTTTAGCGATGATAAAAATCTAATTTTAGCTGCTAATGGAGAAATATATAATCATAGAGAGTTAAGAAATAAACTTAAACAAGAATATAATTTTTTAACAGCATCTGACTGCGAAATAATTCTAGCACTTTACAAAGAAAAAGGAACCCATTTTCTTGATGATTTAAATGGAATTTTTGGTTTTGCTCTTTACGATAAAGAAAAAGACGAGTATTTAATTGCTAGAGATCATATGGGAATTATTCCACTTTATACAGGTAGAGACCAAAATGGAACTTTTTATGTTGCATCAGAATTAAAAGCGTTAGAGGGAATTTGTGCTACAATAGAACTTTTTCCTCCAGGTCATTATTTATCTAGTAAAACAGGAGAATTTGTAAAATGGTGGAATAGAGATTGGAAAGAATTTGATGCGGTAAAAGAAAATGAAACTAGTATTTTAGAAGTAAGACAAGCTTTAGAAGATGCTGTTCATAGACAGTTAATGAGTGATGTGCCTTATGGAGTTTTACTTTCTGGCGGTTTAGATTCTTCTGTTACTTCTGCAATAGCAAAAAAATACTCACAAAGAAGAATTGAAAACGACGATAAAACAGAAGCATGGTACCCACAATTACACTCATTTTCAGTTGGTTTAGAAGGTTCTCCAGATTTAGCTGCAGCACAAAAAGTAGCAGATCATATTGGTACAATTCACCATGAAATTAAGTTTACAATTCAAGAAGGTTTAGATGCAATAAGAGATGTAATTTATAACATAGAAACCTACGATATTACTACAATACGTTCATCAACTCCAATGTATTTAATGGCAAGAGTTATTAAATCTATGGGAATAAAAATGGTGTTATCTGGTGAGGGAGCTGATGAAATTTTTGGTGGTTACTTATACTTTCATAAAGCACCAAATGCAAAAGAATTTCATGATGAAACCGTTCGTAAAATGGACAAACTACATATGTATGATTGTCTAAGAGCCAACAAAAGTTTGATGGCTTGGGGAATTGAAGGCAGAGTACCATTTTTAGATAAAGAATTTATTGATGTTGCCATGCGTTTAAACCCAAAAGACAAAATGATAAATGGAGAACGAATGGAAAAATGGATTATAAGAAAAGCCTTTGAAAATTTGTTGCCAGAAAGTGTAGCTTGGCGACAAAAAGAGCAATTTTCTGATGGTGTAGGTTATTCTTGGATAGATACCTTAAAAGAAATGGTTGAGCAAGAAGTTACAGACGAACAACTTGCAAATGCTAAATATAGATTCCCATATCAAACCCCACAAAACAAAGAAGAATTTTATTATCGTTCAATTTTTGAAGAACATTTTCCAAGTGATGCAGCTGCAAAAAGTGTTCCTCAAGAAAAAAGTGTAGCATGTAGTACACAAACTGCATTAGAATGGGATGAAGCTTTTAAAAACATGAACGAACCTTCAGGAAGAGCAATTTTAAATGTTCATGAACAAGCCTATTAATTTTTACTTTCATATTTAATTTAAAATCCTACTTTTGGTAGGATTTTTTACTTTAAAGCTATAAAACCCTTTATTTTAAAGTGACTGTCAGATAGGTGACATTTAAATGGCGTAACAAAAACTTAGCTTTGAATGTACATTTGTGTCATCAAATATTAAAAAAATGAAAAGTCAAACACTAGGCAAAAATTTAAAATATCAAAGATCATTAAAAGGATTAACTCAAGAAGAACTTTCTGACATCTCTAATGTGGGAATTAGAACAATTCAAAGAATTGAAAAAGAAGAAGTTGCACCTCATACACAAACTGTTAAGTTATTAGCAGAAGCTCTAAAGATTAATATAGATGATTTAATTGTTCTTGAAAATCCAAATGAAGAAATCATCGAGAAAAAATGGTTGTTATTGTTACATGCAACACCATTTTTAGGATTAGTTATTCCTTTTGGCAGTATCTTATTCCCACTTTTTTTATGGATTCATAAAGCAAAAGACAACTCTATATATGATAAACATGGCAAGAAAATTGTAAATTTCCATAGTTCTATACTTTTGTATTTTATTTTATCAGGTTTACTATTTTTTATTTTACCTGGTTTAAATTTCTTTTTAATGATAACTATTGTACTTTTTGCTATTATTACAACCATATTTAACATATCATCTGCATTAAATAACACTACTTGTAGATATCCTTTAAGCATTCCTTTTTTAAAGGAATAATTACGTATTCAAAATATTAAAAAAATGATAGGATTATTTGTAATACTAGTAATCTCATGGGGTTTGCTAAGCTATTTTGAAAAGGAAAATATTAAGGTTTTAGGATTTGAACCTAGCATTAAATTCCTTTCACATTTTTTAATTGGATTCACTATTATAACAATTATTGTATTACTCAATATTTATATGGAAACCATTGTAAAACAAGTTGAGTGGCAAAAAAATGAAATCAATTACCCCTATTTGTTAAATGCATTTGTGTATCACTTAAAATCTGCTTTAACTGAAGATTTAGTTTTTAGAGGAGCAATACTTTATATTTTAATAAAAAGAATTGGCGCCAATTGGGCTATTTTAATTTCTGCGATAATGTTTGGTATTTACCATTGGTTTAGTTTTGGTATTCTTAATGAGCGATTTATATTATTAGCCTATGTATTTATTATAACAGGATTTACAGGCTATGTATGGGCTTATACTTTTCATAAAACCAAATCAATTTTTATGGGCTTAGGTTTTCATGTAGGTGCCAATTTAATAATGTCTTGTTTTTTTGAAAGTCAACCTTATGGAGAAATGATTTTTTCTTTAAAATCATCTGTTGAATTAGACGAAATGCCAAACTTTATATTTTCATTTTTTAGAGGATTATTTCCTTCAATATTAATGCTCTTATTAGTAAGATTTGTTATAATTAAAGAAAAATCAAATTTAGAATTAAAGGTATAAATCAATTTTTGAATTTTATTAAATTTCAACTTCTTAAAATTTTAATGAAATCGATTTTAAGGGTATTTTTAGGCGATTTAAGCCATTTTCTTAGTTATCAACAATTTTTATTTTTATCAACAAAACAGCATAAAAAGTATTGATTTTAGCTATATTTGGTAGGTTGTAATTTTTACAACTATCAACTAAAAAGTATAATTATAATCATACAAAATGAGCGAAGAAAAAAAGCATAATTATTCAGCAGATAGTATTCAGGCATTAGAAGGAATGGAGCATGTTAGAATGCGACCTTCTATGTATATTGGAGATGTAGGTGTACGTGGTTTACATCACTTAGTTTATGAGGTTGTAGACAACTCTATAGATGAAGCACTTGCTGGACATTGTGATCATATTGATGTAACTATTAACGAAAACAACTCCATTACTGTTAAAGATAATGGTCGTGGAATACCTGTTGGTATACATAAGAAAGAAGGAGTTTCAGCATTACAAGTTGTAATGACTAAAATTGGTGCTGGTGGTAAATTCGACAAAGACTCTTATAAAGTTTCTGGTGGTTTACATGGTGTTGGTGTTTCATGTGTAAATGCACTATCAGACCACCTTGTAGCAACAGTTCATAAAGATGGTAAAATTTGGCAACAAGAATATGAAAAAGGTAAAACTTTGTATCCTGTTAAAACTGTTGGTGAAACAGACTTTACAGGTACCATTGTTACCTTTTTACCAGACAGATCTATCTTTCAACAAACAATAGAATATAATTACGAAACCTTAGCAAACAGAATGCGTGAATTAGCGTATTTAAATAAAGGTATCACAATTATTTTAACAGATAATAGAAGAACAGATGATGAAGGAAACTTTATAACAGACACATTCCATTCAACTGAAGGTTTATCAGAATTTGTTAGATATCTAGACTCAACAAGAAACCCAATTATTGGTGATGTAATTGCCATGGAAGGTGAAAAGAATGATATTCCTGTTGAAGTAGCCATGATTTATAATGACTCTTATGCAGAGAATTTACATTCATATGTAAACAATATTAACACGCATGAAGGTGGTACTCACTTATCAGGTTTTAGAAGAGGATTAACAGCTACTTTAAAAAAGTATGCAGATGATTCTGGTTTACTTAAAAATGTAAAGTTTGAAATTTCAGGAGATGATTTTAGAGAAGGTTTAACTGCAATTGTTTCTGTTAAAGTTGCTGAACCGCAATTCGAAGGTCAAACCAAAACTAAATTAGGAAACAGAGAAGTTACCTCAGCAGTTTCTCAAGCTGTTTCAGAAATGTTAACAATTTATCTTGAAGAAAATCCAAACGATGCCAAGACCATTGTTCAAAAAGTAATATTAGCAGCTCAAGCAAGACATGCAGCACGTAAAGCGCGTGAAATGGTTCAACGTAAAACTGTAATGAGTATTGGTGGTTTACCTGGTAAATTATCAGACTGTTCAGAAACAGACCCTGCACAATGTGAAATTTTCTTAGTTGAGGGTGACTCTGCAGGTGGTACTGCAAAACAAGGTCGTGACAGAAACTTTCAAGCTATACTACCATTAAGAGGTAAAATCTTAAACGTAGAAAAAGCGATGCAACATAAGGTTTTTGAAAATGAAGAAATCAAAAATATGTTTACAGCATTAGGAGTTTCTATTGGTACAGAAGAAGATCCAAGAGCTTTAAATTTATCTAAAATACGTTATCATAAAGTTGTAATTATGTGTGATGCTGATGTTGATGGTTCGCATATTGCAACCCTTATCTTAACTTTCTTCTTTAGATACATGAGAGAAATGATTGAGCAAGGTTATATTTACATAGCAACACCTCCTCTTTACTTAGTAAAAAAAGGACAAAAAAGAGAGTATGCATGGAATGATAATCAACGTGATTTAATTGCAGAAAAAATGGGTGGGGGAGTTAATATCCAAAGGTATAAAGGTTTAGGAGAAATGAATGCAGAGCAACTTTGGGACACTACAATGAATCCAGAATTTAGAACTTTACGTCAAGTAACTATTGATAGTTTAACAGAAGCAGATAGAGTATTCTCTATGTTAATGGGCGATGAAGTTCCACCAAGGAGAGACTTTATAGAACGTAATGCAAAGTATGCAAATATTGATGCATAACAACTAAAAATGCTCAAACAAAAAAACACACCTAAAATTTACGGTGTGTTTTTTTTATATCTTTACTACTATTAATCAAAAAACAAGAAAAATGAAAAAGTCCATATTAGGAATCCTATATCTTTTAGCCTTTTCAATTAACACAAAAGCTCAAGATGGTTTAGAAAACATTCTTTTTGCAGATATTTCTGATGCAAATAAATTAACTCTAGAATACCTAAGACCAGCTTCTGAAGGTTTTATTTATGGTATGAGTAATGGCTGGTATCACACAGCAAAAGTTCACAAAATATTAGGTTTTGACATTACCATTGGTGCAAACTTTTCTATGACACCATCATCTATGGAATCGTTTAATGTTAATGCTTTAAACCTTTCAAGTAGAATTACACAAAATCCATCAACATCACCAACAGTTTTAGGTTCTGGTAGTGCAGTTTCAAATGCTTTTCAAGTTACAATACCTGCAAATTCAGACCCAAACATCAACGGAGGTGTTCATCCAGAATTAACAAGAAACTTTACCATGCCAGATGGTTTTGGTGATGATTTACCTTTAAGTGGAGTGCCAACTCCAGCAGTTCAAGTTAGTGTTGGTTTACCTTGGAAATTAGAAGCAAGCGTTCGTTTTGTGCCAGAAATTGGGGATGATGTAAGTGGTAAATTATTTGGTTTAGCCTTTAAAAAAGAAATTACAAGTTGGTTTGGTCCATTAGATAAATTACCATTACATGTTTCTATTATGGGTGGTTTCACTAACATGACAGTTAATAGTATTATTGATGATCCATCAGGAAATGAAATTAATATTTCAAATGGTTTAGCACAATTGAAGTTAAACTCTCACACAATACAAGCATTAGCATCTTTAAATTTCCCAATAATTAATATTTATGGTGGTTTTGGTTATGTTGGTGGATCTTCATCTTTAAGTGTAGATGGCACTTATGATTTAGAATATCAAGATGGAGCAATTAGTTACAGAAGAATTTTAAATGATCCTTTAAGCTTAGATTACGATGTAAGTGGTTTTACAACTACAGTTGGTGCTAGAATAAGTTTAGGATTTTTCAAAATTTTCGGAAGTTATACAATGCAAGAGTTTAATACACTTAGTGCAGGTATAGCATTAAGTATTAGATAATAGTTTAAAAAAAACTTAAAAAAAGACATCCAAAATTGGATGTCTTTTTTTTATGCCTAATAATATTTCAAAAAATGTTTTATGTTGTATTTTTGCATGAAATTATTTTAAACTTAAAAATATAAAAACATGAAAGTTACAGTTGTTGGTGCAGGTGCAGTTGGTGCAAGTTGCGCAGAATATATTGCAATTAAAAATTTTGCATCTGAGGTAGTATTATTAGATATTAAAGAAGGATTTGCTGAAGGTAAAGCTATGGACCTTATGCAAACAGCTTCATTAAATGGTTTCGATACTAAAATTACTGGAAGCACAAATGATTATGCGAAAACTGCAAATTCAGATATTTGTGTAATTACTTCTGGTATTCCAAGAAAACCTGGTATGACTCGTGAAGAGTTAATTGGAATTAATGCAGGTATCGTAAAAACTGTTTCATCAAATTTAATTGAGCACTCTCCAAATACAATAATTATAGTGGTATCTAACCCAATGGATACTATGACATATTTAGTACATAAAACTACAGGCTTACCTAAAAACAGAATTATTGGTATGGGTGGTGCTTTAGATTCTGCTCGTTTTAAATACAGATTAGCTGAAGCTTTAGATGCCCCTATTTCTGATGTAGATGGAATGGTTATTGGTGGTCATTCAGACAAAGGAATGGTTCCTTTAACAAGATTAGCAACTAGAAATTCAGTACAAGTTTCTGAATTTATTTCTGAAGAAAGATTAAACCAAGTAAAAGAAGACACTAAAGTTGGTGGTGCTACATTAACGAAATTATTAGGAACTTCTGCATGGTATGCACCTGGTGCAGCTGTAAGTGGTTTAGTTCAAGCAATTGCATGTGATTTACAAAAAATATATCCTTGTTCAGCTTTATTAGATGGCGAATATGGGTTATCTGATTTATGTATTGGTGTTCCAGTTGTTTTAGGTAAAAACGGAATTGAAAGCATTGTAGAAATTAATTTAAATGATGCAGAAAAAGCTCATTTAGCTGAATCTGCAGAAGGTGTTTCTAAAACTAACGGATTATTAGAATTTTAATTAGAATCCATGAAAAAAACCATATTTATATTATTTATTGCTTTAAGTACGAGTGTATTTAGCCAAAAAGTGATAGACGAAGGTGTTGTTAAAATAAAAATGACCATGTCTAGTGATGATCCAAAAGTGAATGATCAACTTTCTATGTTAGTTGGTGATGTTAGCATGATGATTCATTTTAAAGGAAACAATTCAAGATCTGAAATAAATAATCCTCTTCAAGGAAACAATACAACTATTGTTAACAGCGATGCTAAAAGAATGCTGATTTTACAAGATGACAAGATGTTGGGTAAAACATACAAAGAAGATACCATTGATCTAGAAAACAAGAATACTGAAGGTGTTACTGTTACTGAAAATGGAGAAACAAAAACCATCTTAGGTTATGTATGTAAAGGTTATGATATAGTTGGAAATTTTAGTGGAGCAGCAACCAATATGACAATTTACACAACCGATAAAATAAAGGCTATAAATCCTAATAATCCATTGTTAAGAAACAATACTTCTGGGTTTCCAATGTTAGTATTTATAAAAAGTACAGAAGGTGGTGTTGCTGTTACCATAGCTATGGAGGTTGTTGAAGTAAAAGACCAAGCAGTTGATAATAGTTTATTTAGCTTAGACATTCCTAAAGGTTACACAAAATCTGGAGGTCGTTAATCTAATGAAATAGTGTAAAAACTATTCTTTATAAAGTAAAAAACCAGCCTTGTGGCTGGTTTTTTTTCTTTATAGTTCATAATTGTATCCAAATACTTTTACTCCATTTTTTACAAAATCAATATATTTAAATCGTTCAAAACCCATTTTTTTATACATATTAATAGCATCTTTCATATAGGCTGTTGAATGTATCATGAGTTTTTTAAACCCTTCAGCTCTTGCTTGATGAAAACATTGGCTAACCAATAGTTTTGCCAACCCTTTTCCTCTAGCACTAGGATTAACTGCTAAAAAACGAAATGCAGCTGCTTTTTGTTGATGTGTTTTTTCTGTTCCTGCACCATAATATTGCATATCGCCAAAATAAACAACACCTCCTTGAAGCTTTTCATCTTTATCAACAACTACAAATATTTTAGTTTTAGGACTCTCTAAAAACTGATGAATATTCAATAGGTTATCATAATAATCTGGAATCTTATCTGGACCAGGAAAGCCTTTAAGTTTACTGTAAACCTCAACTAAAAGCTCACCTAACTTTTTATATTCATTTGACTTTATCTCCCTAACGTGATACATTTAAGATAAGCCAGAAATAACACCTTTATTATTAATGGTCATATTTTCTGATGCTGGTTTTGCTGGTAAACCTGGCATACGCATCATTTTACCTAAAATAGGAATTACAAACTCTGCTCCAGCAGCAATTTCTATTTCTCTAACAGTAACTATAAAATCTTTTGGTCTACCAATTAAAGCATCATTATCTGAAAAAGATTTTTGTGTTTTAGCCATACAAACTGCAAAATTGTTAAACCCTAACCTGTCTATTCTTCTTAAATTTAATTGAGCTTGCTTGCTATATTCTACAGCTGATGCACCGTAAATTTCAACAGCTATTTTATTAATCTTTTCTTTAATTGGCGAATTCCAATTGTATAAAGGTTTGTATTGTGAAGCTTTATTTTCAACAACATTTACTACAGCGTTTGCTAAATCTCTTGTTCCATTTCCACCTTTTTCCCAACCTTCAGATAGAACAGCTTCAACACCTAAATCAGCACATTTTTTAATTACGAATTCTACTTCTTCTTTAGAATCAGAAACAAAAGCATTTATTGCTACAACTGGTTCAATATTAAACTTTCTAATATTTTCTATATGCTTTTCTAGGTTTTTAAATCCTTCAGTTACTTTATCCAAATCAGGAGTATTATATTCATCTGGTTTTGCTCCTCCATGATGACGCAATGCTCTTATAGTTGCAACTAACACAACACATTTAGGATTAAGATTAGCAAACTGCGATTTTATATTTAAAAACTTTTCTGCTCCTAAATCTGCTCCAAAACCAGCTTCTGTTACTACATAATTAGATAAAGATAACCCCATTTTAGTTGCTATTATAGTATTTGTACCTTGAGCAATATTTGCAAAAGGACCTCCATGAATAATTGCCGGATTTTCTTCTAAAGTTTGCACTAAATTTGGTTTAATAGCATCTTTTAATAAAATAGCCATTGCATTTTCTGCTTTTAAATCTTTTGCAAAAACAGGTTTATTATTATATGTAAATCCTATAAAAATATTTCCTAAACGTTCTTTTAAATTCTCTAAATCTGAAGCCATACATAAAATTGCCATCACTTCAGAAGCTGGTGTAATATTAAAACCATCTTCTCTTGGCACTCCATTAGCAGTACCACCTAAACCAATAGTTATATCTCGCAAAGCACGATCGTTCATATCTATAACACGTTTCCAAAGAATAGTTCTTGGATCGATGTTTAGGTTGTTTACCTTACTCTGAATGTTATTATCAATCAATGCTGCTAATAAATTATTGGCTTTTTCTACAGCATTAAAATCACCAGTAAAATGTAAGTTTATATCTTCCATTGGCACAACTTGAGAGTGCCCACCTCCTGCTGCACCACCTTTTATACCAAATACTGGTCCCAAAGATGGTTCTCTTAAAACCACTGTTGCTTGTTTACCAATTTTATTTAAACCTTCTGTTAAGCCTATAGAAGTTGTGGTTTTACCTTCACCTGCAGGTGTTGGTGTTAAAGCTGTAACTAATACTAAATTATTTTTTTCAATTTTATTATCATCAATTAAATCTAGTGGTAGTTTAGCTTTGTATTTTCCATACATTTCTAAATCATCTTCTTTAACACTAAGTTTTGCAGCAATTTCTTTTATATGTTTTAATTCTTTTGACTGTGCAATTTCAATATCAGACAAATGAGCCATAAGTTTTGGTTTTAAATTTTAATCAATTTTACAAAAATAAAGATACTCTTTTTAAAACTTTCAATTATATAGTATTCTTAATAAATAGCTTTAGAAAATATAGCAGATAAATGTTTAAAAATAATTGCTTTGGCTACTTTGAAATACTATATTTGCACGTTTTAAAAATAAAGAAGTCAATAAATTAAAGAAGATGCAAAACAAGGGACTTATAAAATTATTCGCAATCCTTTTTGGTTTGGTAAGTTTATACCAATTATCGTTTACTTTTTTAGCTACTAAAGTTGAAGATGAAGCTAAAGTATATGCAGAAGCAAAAGTAACTGATAATAACGCTAGAGAAAAAGCTAATTTAGAACAAAAGTTCTTAGATAGCGTTGCTAACAAAGAAATCGTAGATTTAGGAATTGCTAAGTATTCTTACAACGATGTTAAAGACAAAGAAATGAATCTTGGTCTTGACTTAAAAGGAGGTATTAACGCTATTTTACAGGTTTCTGTAAAAGAGGTTTTAAAAAGTTTATCTAACGAATCTAAAAACGAAGCATTTAACAAAGCTTTAGATGCTGCAGATATAAGACAAAGAAATAGTAATGCTAATTATTTAGATCTATTTTTCGAAGAATTTGAAAAAATAGCAGGCGATACTAAATTAAGTGACCCATCTATTTTTGGAACAAAAGCTTTAAGCGAAAAAATATCTTTTAACGAAGATAATGCTACAGTTAAAGAAACTTTACAAGAAGAAATTAACAGTTCTATTGGTACAGCATTCGAGGTATTAAGAAGTAGAATTGATAAGTTTGGGGTTACACAACCTAATATTCAAAGAATTGGTAACTCTGGTAGAATTCAAATTGAATTACCAGGCGCAAAAGATATTGAGCGTGTTACAAAGTTAATTACTAGCAAAGCTGAATTACAGTTTTGGGAAGTATTTACAAATATAGACATGCAGAACTTTTTCTTCGAAGCTAATGTAAAAGTTGCAGAATTATTAAAAGATGATTCTAAACTAGAAGTAGAAAAAGATTCTGTAAAGAAAGATGATATTGATGATCTTTTAGGTGAAAACAAAGATTCTACTAAAGTTCAAAAAAATCTTTTTACATACTTATATCCAAATGTTGCACAATCGCAACAACAAATGAGCTCTTTAATAGCTCAAGCTAGAGTTTTAGATACTGCTACAGTTAATAATTTATTGAACAAAAAAGAAGTTCGAGCTTTATTACCAAATGAATTAAAATATGTAAAATTCTTATGGGATTATAAATCTGTTGAAGGCGCTAATGGAACTGAGTTAATTGGTTTATATGCTATTAAATCTAATAGAAACGATAGAGCAAATATAGAAGGTGATGTTATTTTAGATGCTGCTCAAGTATTTAACCAATTAAACAAACCAGAAGTTTCTATGACTATGAATAGCTCTGGAACAAAACAATGGGCTAAATTAACAGGTGATAATGTTGGAGGCTTTGTAGCTGTTGTTTTAGATGATTATGTATATACTGCACCATCTGTTAACCAAGCTATTACTGGAGGTAGAACTTCTATATCTGGAGGAAATATGACTGTTGCTGAAGCAGAAGATATTGCAACTGTTTTAAAAGCTGGTAAATTACCTGCTGCTGCAAGAATTATTCAAGCTGAAGTTGTTGGACCTTCTTTAGGGCAGGAATCTATTAATGCTTCTGTTCGTTCTTTTGGTTTAGCAATCATTTTAGTTTTAGTTTGGATGATTTTCTATTATGGTAAATCAGGATTATATGCAGACATAGCCCTAGCTGTAAATATTTTATTCATTTTTGGAATATTAGCATCATTTAATGCTGTATTAACATTACCAGGTATTGCAGGTATTATCTTAACAATAGGTATGTCTGTAGATGCTAACGTAATTATCTTTGAAAGAATTAAAGAAGGATTAAGTGCCAAAAAAGGCTTAAAACAAGCTGTTAATGAAGGTTTCTCTATAAAAGGTGCATTATCTGCAATTATAGATGCAAATATTACAACTTTATTAACTGGTATAATTTTATATGTTTTTGGAACAGGCCCAATTAAAGGTTTTGCATTAACCTTAATGATTGGTATTGCAACTTCATTATTTACAGCGGTATTTATTACTAGAATTTTAATTGATAGAGCAGTTAATAAAGGAACACAATTAACTTTCAACACATCTATTTCTAAAGGATGGTTCCAAAATATAAATGTAGAATTCTTAAAGAAACGTAAAATTGCTTACATAATTTCTGGAGCTATAATTATTGTAGGTATAGTTTCTATTTTCACTATTGGTTTAAAACAAGGTGTAGACTTTAAAGGTGGTAGATCTTATGTAGTTCGTTTCGATCAAGACATGAATGCTACAGAAGTTGCAGGAACTTTAAAAGATGTATTTGGCACTGCTCCTGAAGTAAAAACATATGGTACATCAAACCAATTAAAAATTACAACTGTATTCAGAATAGATGAAGAAGGTACAGAAGTAGATGAAGAAGTACAAAATACTTTATATACAGGTTTAAAATCATATTTAGGAGATTTAACTTACGAAAACTTTAAACCTGGATTTGAAAAAGAAGGTGCAGGTGTAATGAGCTATGTAAAAGTAGAACCTACAATTGCAGATGATATTAAAACATCAGCCTTATATGCTGTATTTGGATCATTATTAGTAGTATTCTTATACATTTTATTACGTTTTAGAAAAGTAAGCTTCTCTATAGGTGCTGTTGTTGCGGTATTCCATGATGTATTAATTGTATTAGGTGTATTCTCAATTTTCTATAAAGTTATGCCTTTCGACATGGAAATTGGTCAATCATTTATTGCAGCAATTCTTACTGTAGTTGGTTATTCACTTAACGATACTGTGGTTATTTTTGATAGAATTAGAGAGTTTGCAGGTATCCATACAAAGTGGAAATATACAGAAGTTGTTGATAAAGCTTTAAGTTCAACTTTAGGAAGAACAATCAATACTTCGTTAACAACACTATTAGTAATGTTAGCAATTTTCTTATTTGGTGGAGATTCAATTAAAGGATTTATGTTTGCATTAATTGTAGGTGTGGCAGTTGGTACTTATTCATCGCTATTTGTAGCAACTCCAATTATGTTTGATACTACTAAAAAAGAAGAGAAAAACTAATTGTAAATAATAAAATATTAAAACCGTTTTTAATTTATACACAAATTAAAAACGGTTTTTTTCTTTAAGCATTAGACTATTATCTTTGCTATCTTATGAGTATTATAAAACTTCATGACTTATACTTTAAGCCTTATGTTTCTAAAAAAGAAATAAATGCAATAGTGCATTTTATGGCAGATAAAGTTTATGAAGAAATGCCAAAAAATGAAATTCCAATTTTTGTTGGTATATTAAATGGATGCTTTTTATTTGCTGCAGATTTTATAAGAGCTTATAAAGGAGACTGTGAAGTATCTTTTGTAAAATTATCATCTTATAATGGTACAAAGTCATCAGAAAATGTAAAACAATTAGTTGGAATAAACGAAGATTTAAGCAATAGAACTGTTGTAATATTAGAAGATATTATAGATACTGGAGCTACACTACAAGAAATTTATAATATATTTAGAACAAAAAATGTAAAGCAACTAAAAGTTGCTACCCTATTTTTTAAACCAGAAGTTTTCAGAAAAGAATTACCAATAGATTACATAGGTAAAAATATCGATGATAAATTTATTGTTGGCTATGGTTTAGATTACAATGGATTAGGAAGAAATTATCCAGAAATATATCAATTAACAATACCTAAAATGAAAAACATAGTATTATTTGGACCTCCAGGAGCAGGAAAAGGAACACAAGCAAACTTTTTAAAAGATATGTATAATTTAGTTCATATTTCTACTGGGGATGTTTTCCGTTTTAATATTAAAAATAAAACTGAACTTGGTCTTCTAGCAAAACAATATATGGATGAAGGTGATTTAGTTCCAGATGAAGTTACCATTAATATGCTAAAAGCAGAAGTAGAAAAAAATGCAGATGCTAATGGTTTTATTTTTGACGGCTTTCCAAGAACACAATCTCAAGCAGAAGCCTTAGATGATTTTTTAGCTGAAAAAGGTGAACAAATTAATGGTATGGTTGCTCTAGAAGTACCAGAAGATATCCTTGTAGAACGCCTGCTAGAAAGAGGAAAAACAAGTGGTAGAACAGACGATACAGATGAAAATAAAATTCGTAATCGTTTTAACGAATACAATACCAAAACTGCTATTTTAAAAGACTATTTTGAAGCACAAGGTAAATACTTTGGTATTAATGGTGTTGGTTCTATAGAAGAAATTACAAAGCGTATTTCAAATGTATTTGACAAACTTTAGATAGTTTGTATTGCTTTAAATTAAAAAATAAATAATGACTGAAGGAAATTTTGTCGACTATATAAAAATTTTCGCTTCTTCTGGTAAAGGAGGTCAAGGCTCTACACATTTGCATCGTGAAAAATACAATTCTAAAGGTGGTCCAGATGGTGGTGATGGTGGACGTGGAGGACACATTATCTTAAGAGGCGATAAGAATATGTGGACACTTTTCCACTTAAAATTTAAACGTCATTTTAGAGCCACTCAAGGTGGAGCTGGTAGCAAGAACAGAAGTACAGGAGCAGATGGAGAAGATATTTATATAGATGTTCCACTTGGCACAATAATTCGTGATGCTGAAACCGAAGAAATTATTCATGAAATAACAGAAGACAAAAAAGAAGTTATATTGCTTGAAGGTGGAAAAGGCGGAAGAGGTAATTGGCATTTTAAATCACCAACAAACCAAACACCAAGGTATGCTCAACCTGGTATAGAAGGTAAAGAAGGTTGGTTTAGAGTAGAACTTAAAGTTCTTGCAGATGTAGGTTTAGTAGGCTTCCCAAATGCTGGAAAATCAACTTTATTGTCTGTTATTACAGCTGCAAAACCTAAAATTGCAGATTATGCTTTTACAACCTTAAAACCAAATTTAGGAATTGTAAATATTAGAGACAAACACACGTTTGTAATGGCAGATATTCCTGGAATTATAGAAGGTGCTGCTGAAGGAAAAGGCTTGGGGCATTACTTTTTGAGACATATAGAACGTAATTCTACACTCCTATTTTTAATTCCTGCAGATAGTGATGATATTAAAAAGGAATATGCAATTTTGTTGAATGAACTTAAACAACATAATCCTGAATTGTTAGACAAACAGCGTTTGTTGGCTATATCTAAAACAGATATGCTAGACGATGAATTAAAAGCTGAAATAAAAGCAGAGTTACCAAAAGATATTGAAACTATTTTTATATCATCTTTAGCTCAAATAGGTTTAACAGAGTTAAAAGACAAACTTTGGTCTATGTTAAATTAAATTACTCTTCTAGAATAATTTTTATTGGTAATTGATATTTTGTAGTAACAGGTATTCCTCTCTTTATAGCTGGGTAAATTTTAGGTAAACCTTTAATAGATAATTGTAAAAAACTATCTAATTCTGGTAGTTTTTCTTGTAAGTTTTTTGAGCTTTTTAAACTATCTAAACTTATTATTCCATTAGCATTTATTCGAATATCTAAAACAATAGATTCATTAATACTATCAGAACTTGTAAAAGAAAAGTTTTTAAGTTGCTCCCCTATTTTTTGATGAATAGTTGTTCTAAAACATTCAGATTTTTCTGATTTATCTATAATAGAATCACATACTTTAAAAGAAGGAGACATATCAACAGAAGTAAAATCTACAATAGTATCAAGTTTTTGAGTTTCTTGCTTTTTTAGAAATGGTAATTTATCACATGAAATAAATAAAGTAAGGCTACAAACAAAAAAATAAACAATATGATTTTTTGCCTTCATATATTAATTCTTTGTTTTGTCATCATCTCCATCAACTATCAAAGTAAATGGAATAGAGTATTTTACGTTAATTGGTTTTCCTCTTTGTTTACCAGGAGTCATTGTTGGTAAAAGCTTCATCACTCTAATAACTTCTTCTTTAATTTTTGGATGAGGTGCTCTAGAATTAATATTTACAACTTTTCCACTTCTATTTATAGTAAAACCTATAAAAACTCCATGTCTTCCTGCAGATAGTACCAATGTATTTGGTAAATCTGCATTAAATTGAGAAGAAAAATGCCTTTGAACACTCTTACTAAAACAATCCTTTAACTCGTTTTTACTACCATAACAACCTGGAAAAACAGGTACATCTTCTATAATTAAAAAAGATACTTCTTCTACAGATTTAATCTCATCTTCTTCTGTTTTTTGAGTTTCTTGTCCATCTGTTTTTATGATAACATTATTTATTGCTTCTTTTTTTAGTTTAAGAGTTGTAATAATATCTTTTACTCTTTTAACCTCAAGACTATCTTTTATTTTTCCTTTTAAAGATATTAGTTCTTTGTATTCTGCTGAAGTTGTATATGGTTCAAATTTTAAAAACTTTGTAATAGCATTATCTGATGCTTTAAAATCTTGATTTACAAATAATGTTTTTGCCTGCTTATAGTATAATGCCAAAGAATCTGTACGTTGTTTTAGTTCTTGCTCTTTCTTTTTTACAACTTGTTTATCAGGATTATCTAAAGCATCTAAATTATAAGTGTACAATAATAATATTTCTTGATATTCATCACTTTTTTTATTCGTATTTAATGAAAAATAAGCTTTAAAA
>JABXIJ010000022.1 GCA_013373105.1 Flavobacteriaceae bacterium
CTGCAAAGATAATACTACTATCCCTTATCAACCAAATTTTTTTAACGAAAAAAATAAAGAATTTTATACCCTGAAATCAACTCAATGAAAAACAATTAGTTAAAACTAATTATTATTTAATTTAGTGGGTATTTATTTTTTTCTTTTACGAATCTTAGCAAACATATCTTTATAAACTTGGACATCGATTTGTGCTTTTTTATCGATTATTATCTTTTGAAAATCAAATTTAAGTTTTGAAGGTTGTCTTTTTAAAAGATCTTTTTGAAAGGCTTGCTGTAGAATATATTCAATAAGAAAATCTTCATTTTCTTTTTCTGGCTGATATTCATCCTTTAAAGATAACTTAAAAAGATTGGCAGTTGTGTTGTACCAAAATGCGCGCCATCCACTTCGTAATCCTCTAATATTATTGAACGCAGTTTTACCTGTCTGTCTATGAATCAACTTAATTAAAATGCGCCCTTCTGTTTTGGTCATCTTTTTTATTTGATCTGTAAACTCACCTTCTATATATCTTTGTATTAATGTAGTATATTTCCTTTTTTTACTTTTAGATGGTATTCTTGACAATCTAGCATTTAATGTATCTAATCGTTCAGAAGCAAGTTTTGCATAAGGATACGCTTTAAATACTTTTCTAGTAAACCATAGATAATAACGAATATCTTCTCTAGATTTAAACTTTGGTTTTGGTAAAAGGGTGATTTCATCAAACTTTATTGTAAGTGTATCTCCTGGTTTTACAAATGTGTAATCTTCTACTTTGTATGGTAAGGAATCTAAGACTTCTTTTTTTTGAGCACTTGTTTGAAGTGACACTAATATTATATATGTAAAAAGGATTTTTTTCAATATGAAATTTATATAGATTTATTTTAGTTTATCATATCAATAAAATCTTGTTCAGAGATTATTGGTACACCTAAATCTTGAGCTTTTTGCAGTTTTGATGGCCCCATATTATCGCCAGCAACAATATAATTTGTTTTTTTTGAAATAGAAGAACTCACTTTACCTGCATTATCTTCAATAGCTTTTTTAAGTTCATTTCTACTCATTTGATGAAAAACTCCTGAAACCACAAATACTTTACCTTGTAATTTATTTGTTAGATTCTCTAAACTTTTTTCAGAAACTTCTAATTGAACACCATAGCTTTTTAATCGGTTTATTAATTGAATATTTCCTAAATTATTTGAAAAATCTATAATACTTTCTGCAATTTTATCGCCAATTTCATCAACGTTTATTAGTTCTTCAAAAGATGCTGACATTAAATTATCTATCGATTTAAAATGTTTAGCTAACTTTTTAGCTACTGTTTCTCCTACAAAACGAATGCCAAGTGCAAATAAAACTTTTTCAAAAGGTATTTCTTTAGACTTTTCTATTCCGTTAATCATATTTTGAGCAGATTTTTCTGCCATTCTTTCTAATGGAATAATTTGCTCAACTTTTAAATCATATAAATCTGCATAATTTTCAATTAAACCTTCTTTTCTTAATAAATCAACTGTTTCGCCACCTAAACCTTCAATATCCATAGCTTTTCTACTGATGTAATGCTGAATTCTTCCAGTAATTTGTGGAGGACAACCATATTCATTTGGACAGTAATGCTTTGCATCTCCATCTGTTCTAACTAATTCTGTATTACATTCTGGACAATGAGTTGCATATTTAGTTTTTGTTGAGTTTACATGTCTTTTATTAAAATCAACACCTATAATTTTTGGAATAATTTCTCCTCCTTTTTCTACATAAACAGTATCTCCTACTCTAATGTCTAATTTTTCAATTTGATCCGCATTGTGTAAAGAAGCTCTTTTTACAATGGTTCCAGCTAATTGAATTGGCTCAAGGTTAGCAACTGGTGTAATTGCTCCTGTTCTACCAACTTGATAAGTTATTTCATTTAAAATAGTTGAAACTTGTTCTGCCCGAAATTTATATGCGATAGCCCATCTTGGAGCTTTGGAGGTATATCCTAATTCTTCTTGATGTTCCAGATTATTAACTTTAACTACAATTCCATCAGTTTCATAGGGTAAATCATGTCTTTTAATATCCCAGTAATTTACAAATTCAAAAACCTCTTCAATAGTATTAACTAATTGTATAGTTTTTGGCACTTTAAAACCTGCTTTTCTAGCGTTCTCAAGACTTTCAAAATGTGTTTTATATTTGCGTTCTGATGTAACTACTTGATACAACAAACAATCTAAAGGACGTTTTGCAACTTCACTACTATCTTGCAACTTTAAACTTCCACTTGCTGTATTTCTCGGATTTCTATACTCCTCTTCTCCATTTGCTACACGTTCTTCATTCATTTTAAAAAACCCATCTAAGGGTAATATAATTTCTCCTCTTATTTCAAAATCATTAAGAAAATTTGATGCTATTGATAGAGGAATTGAACGAATAGTTTTTACGTTATTTGAAACATTATCTCCTTGAAAACCATCTCCTCTTGTAACAGCCTTAACAAATTGACCTTTTTCATAAGTTAAGTTTATAGAAGCACCATCGAATTTAAGTTCACAAGTGTATTGCAGAGTTTCTGTTCCTAAAATTTTTTTTATCCTTTTTTCCCAATTTAAAAGATCTTCTTTAGAATATGAATTATCTAAAGAATACATTCTATTCTTATGAGTCACAGTTTCAAAATTTTTTGTGATTGCCCCTCCTACTCTTTGTGTTGGAGAATTTGGGTCGAAGAATTGTGGATTTTCATTTTCAAGTTTTTCTAATTCTTTAAGTTTTGTATCGAACTCAAAATCTGATATTGTAGCATTATCTAAAACATAATAATTGTAATTATGTTCATTGAGTTCATTTCGAAGTGATTGTATTTTTTGCCTTATAGTCTCCATAGTTGCTCAAAAATAAAACAATAATTATAGAAGTTAATAGTAAATAAATATAAAATGTAACTTATGTTACACAACAGAATTATATGACTTTTATCATAATTAGAGCTTTATATTTTAAGTAGTTTTGATCTATAAATTTTTAATTATGAAAAACTTAGTCATTTTAGGAGCAGGAACATCAGGAACAATGATGGCTAATCATTTAGTTTCTAAATTACCAAAAAAAGAATGGAAAATATATATTGTAGATCAATACAAAACACACTATTATCAACCTGGCTTTTTGTTTTTGCCTTTTGACATTTACACTGAAAATCAAGTAAAAAAAGAAGGTAAAAAATTTATTCCGAAAGGTGTTGATTACGTTCAACAAAAAATTGATCGTATTGATAGCGAAAATAATCTGGTGCAATTGGAAAATGGCGTATTGAGTTATGACATTTTAATTATTGCAACAGGATCTAAAATTGCTCCAGATGAAGTAGAGGGGATGCACAGTACTGAATGGAGAAAATCAATCTTTGATTTTTACACTTATGAAGGCGCCTTAGCCCTTAGAAATAAGTTGCGCAATTTCAAAAAAGGAAAAATGGTGGTGCATGTTACGGAAATGCCAATCAAATGTCCAGTTGCACCATTGGAATTTGCCTTTTTAGCTGACTCTTACTTTGATAAAAAAGGTATTCGAAATGATGTTGAAATAACCTATGTTACTCCGCTTTCAGGAGCTTTTACCAAAGAATATACCTCAAAAACATTAGGGTACTTATTGGAAGAAAAGAACATTAAATTGGTACCTGATTTCGCAATCGAGAAAGTTGATTATGAAAACAATAAGATTGTAGATTATGCCGATCAAGAGGTTGATTATGACTTACTTGTTACTGTACCAACAAATATGGGTGACGAAGTAATTGAAAGATCTGGTTTGGGTGATGAATTAAATTTTGTTCCTACACACAAACATACTTTACAATCTATAGATCATAAAAATATTTTTGTTATTGGTGATGCAACCAATGTTCCAGCCTCAAAGGCGGGATCAGTAGCTCATTTCCAAGCAGAGACATTAACCGATAATATCTTACTTTATATTAATGAAAAACCATTAAAAGAAGAATTCGACGGACATGCCAATTGTTTCATAGAAACAGGTAAAAACAAAGCTCTTTTAATAGACTTTAATTACGAACAGGAACCAGTTTCAGGAACGTTTCCATTTGCAAAAATTGGACCTTTAAAACTGCTAAAAGAAAGCATTTTTAATCACTGGGGAAAATTAGCCTTTAGATGGATTTATTGGAATATGTTACTTAAAGGAATACCTATTCCTTTTGTTTCAAGAAACATGAGCACAGCTGGAAAAAATATTAACAAATAAAATATAGAAATCATGATAAAAACAATTAAAAACATAGAATTAAATGTAAATGATGAAGGTTATTTACAAGATTTCTCTCAATGGACAAAAGAAATTGGGATAGAATTAGCAAAAGAACACGATATAGAATTAACAGATAAACACTGGGAAGTAATTAATTATATACAAGAACAAGTAGCAGCTAACAAACCACTATCTATTAGAGGAATTAAAAAAAGTGGCGTTATAGACATTAAACAATTTTATGCTTTATTCCCAGGAGGACCATTAAAAGTATCTACAAAAATTGCTGGAGTACCAAAACCGAAAAGTTGTATTTAAACTTAGAAATTATGAGCAAAACAAAAGTTAAAAAAATGCTTTTTATATTATCAAAAGCAACAATAGAAAATGTTTACGCAGCATTTATTATGGCAAATGGTGCAAGAATGGAAGGTATAGAATCTGAAATCTTTTTTACTTTCTTTGGTTTAGAAGCAATTCAGAAAAAGAAATTAGAACATTTAAGAGTAGCAACTGTTGGAAACCCTGCAATGCACATACCTACAATGTTAGGAGGTTTACCAGGAATGGAAGCTCTAGCCACTAAAATGATGAAAAAAGAGATGGAAAAATTAGATATGCCTCCTGTTGGTGAGTTTTTAGAAATACTTTCTGATTCTGGTTGTAAATTATGGGCTTGTAAATTAGCTGTAGAAATGTTTCATTTAGAAAGAAAAGATTTAATTGATGAAGTAGATGATATTATAACAGTTGGTGATTTTTACTCAAGAGCAGACCAAGAAAACACACATCTACTTTTCATTTAATTTACAATAATTAATCCCTATACTTTAGAGTTTTAAATTTTTTGTTTGGTTGATTTTTTAACTCTAAAATAAAACCCAAAACAACTGTTTTGGGTTTTTTGATTTAAATATTTAAAACGAATTCTAATAATAAGTGAATCTTCTAACTTTTGCAATGTGTTTTGCTAAACGCATTACTTGATGAGAATATCCATATTCATTATCGTACCAAACATAAATTACAATTGTATCTCCATCTGTAATGGTTGCTTTACTATCGAAAATTGAAGGTGCTGTTGTACCAACAATATCGGATGAAACCAATTCATTATCTAGCGAGTATTTTATTTGTTCTACTAAGTCTCCTTCTAAAGCATGATGTTTTAAAGTTGCATTAATTCCATCTACTGTAACAGGACTTCTTAATTGTAAGTTTAAAATAGCTAAAGAACCATTAGGTACAGGTACTCTAATTGCATTCGAAGTTAATTTTCCTTCTAATGCTGGTAAAGCTTTAGCAACAGCTTTTCCTGCTCCTGTTTCTGTAATTACCATATTTAAAGCAGCTGCTCTACCTCTTCTGTACTTACTATGCATATTATCAACTAAGTTTTGATCGTTTGTATATGCATGTATGGTTTCTAAATGACCTTTTTTAATACCATAAGTGTCTTCTAAAACTTTTAAGACAGGAGTTATAGCATTAGTTGTACATGATGCAGCTGAAAAAATATCAACAGTATCTGGATTGTATTTTTTATGATTTACACCATGAACAATATTTGGTACACCTTTACCTGGTGCAGTTAACAATACTTTGCTAGCTCCTTTAGCTTTTAGGTGCCTACTCAATGCTGCTTCATCTCTAAAAGCACCTGTATTATCTATAATTAAAGCATCGTTAATGTTGTATGTTGTATAGTCAATATCTTCTGGATTATTTGCAGAAATCATATGTACAGTTGTACCATTAACTATTAATGCATTGTGTTCTAATTCTACTTGAACAGTTCCTAAAAAATCTCCATGAACAGAATCTGATCGTAATAAAGAAGCTCTTTTTTCTAATACTGCTTGGTTAATTTCACCACGAGTAACAACAGCTCTTAAACGCAATTGAGAACCTTTACCCATTTTAGACATTAATTCTCTAGCTAGTAAACGACCTATTCTACCAAAACCATAAAGTACAACATCTTTTGGAGTAATTTCTTTAAACACAGTTGCATCTTTCAATTGTCTTTTTACAAACTCAATTTTATCTTCACAACCTGCAGGATTTAAATGACATTCATAAGCCAATTTCCCAATATCAAGTTTAGATGAAGGTAATTCTATTTTATGAATTGCCTTTGCAATATTTAAAGCATCTACAATTGTAATTGGTTTGTTTACAAATTCTTTAGCGTAATTGATTAGGTTTAAAACCTCACCTGCTCTTTTATCTACTAAAGGATTTCTAAAAAACACAAGTTCAATAGATTTATCATACCATAATTCATTTACAATATTGATAAATTCTACAGTAGCTTTTCTAGTTTCTGCTTGATTGGTTACTTCTTTTTCGTAATCTAAAATTGCTGACATAGCTATTTAATGGGTTTAAAATTTTTGCAAAAGTATTTTATTTTTTTAAAATACGAAATCGATTTCGTATATTTTTTTCCAAAAAAAAATCCTGATAATTCTATCAGGATTTTATACATAAATTAATTCATCTTTATCTAAAACGTAAATACTCTAATTTACCATCAGTATTTATCATTTCTATAACAATTGAGTATCTACTATTAGCTACTTTTTCTAGAAGTTTTACAGCTTCTTCTGCAGTTTCTACTACTTCATCATTTATTTTAGTAATTACATAATTCTTTAAGCTATTTCTACTATCTCTTTCTGCAGTAGCTATAATTCTAACTCCATTTTTTATACCTCTACTTTTTAATTCTTTTTTAGAAAGATCTTTTAATTCCCATTTAAATGCGTTAGAAATATATCGCTTAGGTTTTTTACTTAACTCTACACTTTTAGTAATGTTTTTACCATTTCTATCAACAGTAACATTTACATATTCTCCTGGTCGTTTAGCTGTTAATTGACCTACTAGTTCAGAGAATTTTGAGATTTTTACATTATTTATTCTCTTAATAACATCTCCATCTTTTAAACCAGCTTTTCTTGCTCCACCATCATAAAATACTTCTGCTATTTTTACACCATCAATATCTGTATCGCTATTATCTATACTAATTCCAAGTACAGCTTCTTGCACCATACCAAACTCTAATAAATCATCAACTATTTTTTTAGCAATGTTAGATGGCACTGCAAAAGAATACCCCACAAAAGAACCAGTTCTTGACGAAATTGCAGTATTTATACCTACCAATTCTCCTCTAACGTTAACTAAAGCACCACCACTATTTCCTGGGTTTACAGCTGCATCTGTTTGAATGAATGATTCAATATTTCCATTTCCTTCTAAATCTCTACCTTTTGCACTAACTATACCTGCAGTTACTGTTGAAGTTAAATTATAAGGGTTACCAACAGCTAAAACCCACTCACCTACTTGAATATTATCTGAATTAGCAAAAGGAGTAAATGGTAATGCTTGTTCAGCATCAATTTTTAATAAGGCAATATCGTTTCTTTTATCTGTACCAATTAATTCTGCCTTATATTTCTTTTTATTATTCAAGGTAATTTCAATTTCGTTTGCAGAATCAATTACATGATTGTTAGTTACTATATAACCATCTGCAGAAATAATTACACCACTACCTGTTCCAATTTGCTCGTATTTTCGAGTTCCACCACCTCCAAAAAACAACTCAGCAAAAGGATTTGTTTGCGTTCTTATGGCTGTATTTTTCACATGAACCACTGAATTTAATGTCTTTTGCGCTGCCGTTCTAAAATCAATTGAAACTGCATCATCATCAATAGTTACATTAGTTTTATTGAATGCAGGATTATAATTCGTTTGAATTGTTTCTAATGAATCAGGAGAGTTTTGCTGTAGAATAACTTGATCATTGAAAAATAACTTATAACCACCTAAAGTTAACACCCCTCCTAAAATTGCAACACTAAGTAAATTGAAGAATTTTTTCATAATAATAATTTTTTAATACAATCAAATATACAATTTTAACAATTTTAAATAATCTGTTTAACTTGTTTTAACTCAATTTAACCACAATTTAACAGCTATTATTTAGTACTAAAATCATTACATTTGTTCTATGCAAATTAGGTTTTATAAATACCAAGGAACAGGCAATGATTTTGTTATGATTGATAACAGAACAAAAACCTTTCCAAAAGAAAAAACTGACATAATTTCACAATTATGTGACAGAAATTTTGGTATTGGTGCAGATGGTATTATTTTATTAGAGAACGATAATTCTTTTGACTTTAGAATGATTTACTATAATGCAGATGGTACTGAAACCTTTTGTGGAAATGGTGGAAGATGTGCAGTCGCTTTTGCGAAACAATTAAAAATTATTGAAAACAACACAAAATTTATAGCAGTAGATGGTGAGCATTTTGCAACTATTTCTAATGGTATTGTTTCCTTAAAAATGATTGACGTTAATGAAATTAATATCAATGATAATTCTGTATTCGTTTACACAGGAACACAACATCATGTTGAAATGGTTGAAAACTTAGACAACTATCCTGTTTTTGAAAAAGGTAAAACTATTCGTTATTCATACAAAGAACCTGGTAGCAATGTTAATTTTGTTGAACAATTAAACGACAAGACATTTAGAGTTAGAACTTACGAAAAAGGTGTTGAAAATGAAACTTTAGCTTGTGGTACAGGTGTAACTGCTGTTGCAATTGCAATGCATAAAACCAAAAGAACCTCTGCCAATTCTATAATATTACCTGTAGAAGGTGGTGAATTAAAAGTGTCCTTTACAGAAAAAAATGGCAATTATAAAGACGTATATTTAACAGGACCTGCTACATTTATTTTTTCAGGGAGTATTACAATCTGATGCAATCACTTAAAAATAAAAATATAACTTTAAGAGCGCTAGAGGCAGAAGACCTTAACTTTTTATTTTCTATAGAAAACAACGAAAATTTTTGGGAAGTAAGTCATACTCAAACTCCTTTTTCAAAATATGTTTTAAAATTATACTTAGAAAATTCTCATTTAGATATCTATGAAACCAAACAACTAAGATTAGTTATTGTAGAAAATATTTCTGAAAAAGCTATTGGTTTAATTGATTTATTCGACTTTAATCCACAACATAAAAGAGCTGGAATTGGTATTCTTATAGAACAAAACCATCGAAAAAAAGGTTATGCTTCAGAAGCCCTAGCTTCTCTAATACAATATACTTTTACTCATTTAGATTTACATCAATTGTATTGTAATATTTTAGTTGACAATATAGAAAGTATAGGTTTGTTTAAAAAACATAATTTTTCTAAAATTGGTGTAAAAAAAGATTGGATATACAACAACAAAACTTTTAAAGACGAAGTTTTATTTCAATTGATTAAATAATAGTTTTGAGCAAAAAAAAGATATTCATAGTCGTTGGTTTTTTGGTAGTAATTGGCCTAGTAATTGGCTTTAATTACTACACTAAAATTTTTGGAGAAAGTATACTTAAACAAAGTGAAATATTTATAAAGTCTACTGATAATTTTGATGATGTTACTCAAAAGTTATCTCCTTTAGTAAAAGACGTAAATGATTTTAAATTTGTTGCCAACTTAAAAAAATACAACAAACCAAAAGCTGGTAGATATGTTTTAAATAAAGGTATATCTAATAACGATTTGGTAAACAAACTTAGAAGTGGTAATCAAACTCCAATTAAAATAACATTTAACAACCAAAACACTCTTAATGCTTTTGCAAATAGAATAGCAAAACAAATTGAGTTAGATGCTTCAAGTATTTTAAATAGTTTTACAGATAGTACTTTTTTAGCACAAAATAAATTTACCGAAAAAAGTGTTTTGCAAATTTGTCTCCCATATACTTATGAATTTTATTGGACAGTATCTGCTGATACTTTTAGGGATAAACTACTTAAGAATTATACTAGATTTTGGAATACCAATAGACTATCTAAAGCAAAAAAATTAAACCTAACTAAAAACGAAGTAATAACCCTTGCTTCAATAGTACAACAGGAAACTGCAAAGCCAGAAGAAAGACCAATTGTTGCAGGTTTGTATTTAAATCGATTAAAACAAGGATGGCCTTTACAAGCAGACCCTACAGTAATTTATGCATTAAAAGAAATTAAAGGTCATGATTATGTGGTTAGAAGAGTATTAACTGCAAATCTAGAAATTGACTCACCTTACAATACTTATAAATATAGAGGCTTACCTCCTTCTCAAATTTCAATGCCAGATATAAATGCTATTGATGCTGTTTTAAATGCAAAAGAGCATAATTACTTTTATATGTGCGCAGATGTAGATAGATTAGGCTATCATAAATTTGCTAGAAGTCTTGCTGAACACAATAGAAACGCTGCTAAATACCAAAGATGGCTCAATAAAAACGGAATAAAAAAGTAAAAAATTAGTAATTCTGTTTAATTCTACATTTTTTTTAAAAACTTCATAATTGTAAACGTTGTAATACAATCAAAAACCTAAACATTTTATGTTTTTGATGTTAATATGATAATTATTTTAAATTTAATTACATGATTATCAGCTTATTATTTTTTTTAACGTAATTTCGCCGAGCAAAAACTATATGAATTATGATCAATAAGTTTTTATTTTTTGTAGTAACTTTTGCTGTGTTTTCTGTAAACATAACAAACCCACCTAAGAAGAGTAAGGAAAATATAAAACCAGTTTATATAGATTACAACATTCCTTATCTTGAAAAAAACTTTGTAGCATTCAAAGAAGCAATTGCCTTTAAAGAATCTCAAGGTAATTACAGAATTGTAAATTCTTATGGGTATTTAGGTAAGTATCAATTTGGGAAATCTACTTTAAGATATTTAAAAATTTATAATGCAAATGATTTTTTAAAGAACCCTGAGTTACAAGAAAAAGCTTTCATTGCATTGTGTAAAGTTAATAAATGGATTTTAAGAAAAGACATAAAACGTTCCGTAGGAAAAAAAATAAATGGAATACTTATTACTGAATCTGGAATTTTAGCAGCAGCACATTTAGGTGGTGCTGGAAATGTTAAAAAGTTTTTAAGAAGTAATGGTAAAGAAATTTTTGAGGATGCATATGGAACTGCTATTTCTCAATATTTAAAAAAGTTTGGTAATTACGATGTTTCTTTTATAACTGCTGACAGAAAAGCAACAGTTAATTCTTTATAAACAAATAATTAAGATTACTTCTGAATTATAAAAATTGCTGGTCTTTTATGCAAGTCTGGCTGTTGGTGTTTCCAGTCATTTATAGATAGTGTTTTTATATATTCTGTAGATAAAGTAATATCTGCTGCAATACATAAATTTGTTAAAGGTGACAAAGTTGCTTTTAACTCAGTAAACATTTTCTCATTTCTGTATGGTGTTTCAATAAAAATTTGAGATTGCTGTTTATCGAAAGATAATTTTTCTAACTCTTTAATAGCTCTTTTACGTTCTGATTTATCAATAGGCAAATATCCATTAAAAGCAAAATTTTGTCCATTCAAACCAGAACTCATCATTGCTAATAATATTGATGAAGGTCCAACTAAAGGCACAACTTGAATACCTTTTTCATGAGCTAACTTTACAATATTAGCTCCAGGATCTGCAATAGCTGGCACTCCAGCTTCAGAAAGCAGGCCCACATTTACTCCATTACTACAAACATCTAAATATGATAAAGTTTCTTTTACCTCAGCATATTTGTCAATTTTCTTAATAGTTAAAGCTGGTTGTTGTTTTTTAGGGGCTATTTTTTTTATAAATCTTCTAGCTGTTTTTTCATTCTCAACTATATAATAGTTTATTTGTTCAATAACTTTTTTTACAGATAAAGGCATTACCTCTAAAGGTTCTGTTTCTCCTAAAGTTGTAGGGATTAAATAAAGTTTACCTGTCATAATTAAAGTTTTCTAGCAATAATTTCGCATACATCATCTAGCATTTTATATACCTTTTCAAAACCATCAGTACCACCATAATAAGGGTCAGGTACATTTTTGTTAGCATTTGGATAAACTTCATTTAAAATCATTTGCACTTTTTCTTCATCCTTTTTATTTCTAGCCAACAATAAAATATTTTGATAATTACTACTATCCATTGCATAAATATAATCAAAAGTGTCAAAATCGTTTACAGAAAACTTTCTTGCTCTTTGATGTCTTAAATCTAAACCATATTTACTTGCTACCTTTATAGAGCGTTCATCAGGTAAATTTCCAACATGATAAGCTGCTGTTCCTGCAGAATCTATATAAACTTTATCTGGGTCAACTTTTGATTCTAAAATTCCTTGAGCTAATGGAGATCTACAAATGTTACCCAAGCATACCATTAAAACTTTTTTCATATAAAAAAGCCTCACTTAGTGAGGCAAAATTTAAAAGGTTAGTTTTTTAGTTAAATCGTCTACATATTTACGAAACTGTTTATCTGTTTCAGATAAATTATCTACAGTTTTACATGCGTGTAAAACAGTAGCATGGTCTCTTTGCCCAATTTGATTACCTATACTTGCTAATGAAGTTTTAGTTAATCGTTTAGCAAAATACATAGCCAATTGTCTAGCCTGTACAATATGTCTTTTTCTTGTTTTAGATTGTAAAGTAGCAACATCCATATCAAAATATTTAGATACTTCTTTTTGAATGTAATCAATAGAAACTTCTTTCTTAGTATTTTTAACAAACTTATCTACAATTTGTTTTGCCAATTCTAAAGAAAATTCTCTCCTATTAAAAGAAGCCTGTGCAATCATAGAAATGATAACACCTTCTAACTCTCTAACATTCGTTTTAATATTTTGAGCAATATATTCTACAATTTCACCAGGCATTTCTACACCATCTCTAAATAATTTATTTTGAAGTATAGAGATTCTAGTTTCATAATCTGGTGCTTGTAATTCAGCTGATAAACCCCACTTAAAACGCGACAATAAACGCTGTTCAATGTCTTGCATATCTACAGGTGCTTTATCTGAAGTTAAAATTACCTGTTTACCATTTTGATGTAAATGATTAAAAATATGGAAGAACACATCTTGTGTACCAGCTTTACCAGACAAAAACTGAACATCATCTATGATTAAAACATCAATCATTTGATAGAAATGAATAAAATCGTTTCTTGTATTCGATTTTACTGAATCTATAAACTGTTGTGTAAATTTTTCTGATGAAATGTATAAAACTGTTTTATCTGCATATTTATCCTTTATATTAACTCCAATAGCATGAGCCAAATGTGTTTTCCCTAACCCAACACCACCATAAATCAAAAGTGGGTTAAAAGATGTTCCACCTGGTTTGTTAGCAACAGCTATTCCAGCAGATCTAGCTAATCTGTTAGAATCACCTTCAACAAAATTTGCAAAACTATAATTTGGATTTAATTGAGATTCTATTTTTACTTTTTGTAACCCTGGAATAATAAAAGGGTTTCTCAACTCTCTTTTATTTGACTCTAAGGGTACAGAAACTTTTTGAGATTTTAATGGATTTCTATTAGAACTCGGAATTTTTACAGTTTGTGGTCTATTACTACTGTAATTATTTTCCATTCTAACATCGTAAATTAATTTTGCATCATTTCCTAAGTATTTCACTAAAGCAACACGTAATAACTTAATATAGTGTTCTTCTAACCATTCATAGAAGAATTTACTAGGTACTTGAATAGTTATAGCCTCTCCAGAAAGTTTAACAGGTTTTATTGGTTCAAACCAAGTTTTAAATGCTTGCGGTTTTATATTGTCTTTTATAAAAGACAAGCAATCTTTCCAAACGGATTCGGCTGTGTGATTCATCTATAGAAAACGTTAATTAAATTAATAAAATTGATTGGTCAAGGTTGAATTAGTACCTTTAACAAAAGCATCACAAATGTGTGAATAAATTTCATTAAAAAAAAATGAAATCGCTATTGATTTTTAATTTTTTTTTACTTAAAATTATGGCATACTAAACAAAATATTTAAGTTGATTAATCATATCTCCTCATTAAGAGTAAGTTACAGTGAAACCGACCAAATGGGTGTAGTTTATCACGGAAATTATGCTAAATATTTTGAATTGGGACGAACAGAATGGCTGAGGTCGTTAGGTGTAACATATAAAGACATGGAAGCCAACGGAATAATGTTGCCAGTTATCTCATTAAACCTAAAATTTCTTAAATCTGCATTTTACGATGAAGTTATAACTGTCGAAACAATTCTTAAGAAAAAACCTGTTGTAAAAATTGAATTTGATTATGTAATAAGAAATGAAAATAAGGATATTCTATGCACTGGAAATACTGTTTTGGCTTTTATTGATATGAAAACCAACAAACCTATGAAATGCCCAGATGATATTTTAGATAGAATTGGAATCTAATTTTTCTACTTCAACTTTATAAAGTTGCTTAAAAAAGTTAAAAACTTTATTTGCATGTTTCTTTCTAATAGCAACAACATATTTACAATCTAATGCTAATTCTTGATTTATAATTTCAAGATTATTTTCTTTTATATAACGCATTACTTTGCTCATTAAATCGTAATCGAAAATAAGTTTAAAGTAAAGCTTAATTGTTTTTTCTTTAATATTTGCTGCTTCTAAACTTAATTTTGCCGATGTTCTATAGGCATTAATTAAACCTGAGACACCCAATTTAACACCTCCAAAATAACGCACTGAAATTACTAACACATTAGTTACATCAAAAGATTGTATTTGACCATAAATTGGCATTCCTGCACTATTATTTGGCTCACCATCATCATTTACTCTATATTGTATTTCTTCAATCCCTATTTGGTAAGCATAACAATAATGCCCTGCATTTGGATGCTTTTTTTGTATTTCTTCTAATTTATTTTTAACATCTTCAATACTACTCACAGGTAATGCATAACCATAAAACTTACTGTTTTTGTCTTTAAAAAGAGTTTCTTCTGATGGTTTTTCTATAGTTTTATAAAGATCGCTCATATCTTATGCAATACTAACTATTAAAATTCCAAAGATTGCTAAGAATACACCAACAATATTTTTTACACTAAGATTTTCATTAAAAAATATTAAACCAATAAGTGTAGAACTTATCACAATTCCAACATTGTTAATTGTAAATAATGTTGAACTTTCAAAGCCTTCTACCTGTAAAGCTTTTATTAAAAAAATGATTGAAAAATAATTAGGCACACCTAAAACTACACCAGCAAGAATATTTTTTATTTCAAATTTTGATTTTTCTTTAGTGTTTTTATAAAGTGATATTAAAATACCTAAAAAAGCAGCAATGCAAAATATGGTTCCAGAAAATATAGATACTTCTTCATTGGGTACATAATTAATTTCAACATACTTTATAATAGTATCTATTGCTCCTGACCCAATAAAAAGTAAAATTGGAAAAATAAAGTTTGTATGATTTACAACTCTCTTTTCTTTTTTTACTGAAGCTAAATAAACCGCAATTAAAGCAATAACAATTCCTGCAAGTTTTAAAGCAGTCATTTTTTCTGAGTATAAAAAAACACCAAAAAAAACAGGAATAACTACAGACATTTTTCCTGCAACTGAAGCTACAGAAACACCATTGTTTTGTGCAGTTTTTGCCATTACAAAAAACACACTAATAAATAACACACCTAATAAAAGTGCTCCATAAATCCATTTTTGCTGAGTTACTTCAATTATCGATAATTTACGTTCTGAATTTGCAAAACCAAGTATAAAAGCCACAATATAATTAACAACTATAGCTTTTAGTGTGTCTATTTTATAGGCATTAAAAAGTTTAAATATTACAAATAAACCTGAAGAAAACAATATACTTAACAGAATGTATATCAAACTAATAGGTTTTTAGAAAACAATTGACTAACTTCCTCTTTACCTGGGTTTAAATTCCAAGTTTTAATCCCTAATAACTTTGCAACATCTGTATTTTCTTTGGCATCATCAATAAAAAGTGTTTCCTCTCTTTTTAATTTATTTTCACTTAAAACAAATTCATATATTTCTAAATCTGGTTTTCTAAGATGAATTTCGTGTGACAAATAAAATTGTTCAAAGCAGTTTTTGAACTCATTGTAAAACTCAGAACCAACCGAGTTTTTTACCCAATTAATATGCAACTCATTTGTATTACTTAATAGAAATAATCTATACTTTTTTGTTTTAGATAATTCTTTTAAAAAACTTAATCTTTCTTTTGGAAAATCTAGTAAAATAGCATTCCAAGCATCTATAATCTGCTGTCTTTCTAAATTGAATTCTTTTTGAAAAAACTCGACAAATTCATCAGTTGAAATCAGTCCTTTTTCATATTGTTGATAAACCCTTATCATATGATTAGATATTTGGTTTACCCCATAATTAGCTAATGCTTTTAATGTTGCAGGTTTGTCTAAGTTGATGAAAATATCTCCAAAATCGAAGATGATATTTTTAATCATTGTGAAAAGTCTTTAGAAAGTCGTTAAAAATATTGGTTTTTATAGTTTCTTTCACTTTTAATTTTGGTGCTTTTAGTCCTTTTTTAAGTGTAACATCGCCTACAAAAACTTTAGCTTCATCCCATAAGTTTTCATTAATAAAAGTTTGTAAAGTTTTTGCCCCACCTTCTATAATTAAAGATTGTATTTGATGTTTTAATAATGCACTACAAATTTGTTTCGCAATGGGTTTATTAAAATCTATTTGCTCGTAAATCAAGTTATTTTCACTTAATTTTTTTTCACCTGTAAAAATTATAGTTTTTGCCTCATTATTAAAAACATTAAGTTTATCTGACAATTCTAATGTATTATCGATAACTACTCTAACAGGATTTTCTCCAAACCAACTTCTTACATTTAATGTTGGATTATCTTCTAAAACAGTATTTTTTCCAACTAAAATAGCATTTTCTTTTGCTCTGAGCTTGTGCACTAATTGTTGTGAATAAGTATTAGAAATCCAAAATGGTTTTTTAATATCTTTTGTGCTTGGCGCTAGAAAACCATCTTTAGTTTCAGCCCACTTTAAAATTATATACGGTCTTTTTTGTTCTTGATTCGTAAAAAATCGTTTGTGTTGTTCTCTACACATTTGCTCTAAAACACCAACTTTAACTTGAATATTTGCACTTAATAAACGCTTAACTCCTCTACCTGCAACTTTTGGATTAGAATCTAAACAACCAATAACAACCCTTTTAAACTTACAACTAACAATCAAATCTGCACAGGGTGGTGTTTTTCCAAAATGAGAGCAAGGTTCTAGGGTTACATAAATTGTAGATTTACGTAACAACTTTTTATCTTTTACAGAGTTAATAGCATTTACCTCAGCATGATTATCACCAGCTTTAGAAGTAAAGCCTTCACCAATAATTTTATCTTTATAAACTATTACAGCTCCAACACTTGGGTTTGGTCTTGTTATACCAATTCCATTGTTTGCCAACTGCAAACATCTATTCATATAAAAATCATCTATAGATATAAACAAAATGTAAAATAATTTGAAAGTATCCTTTATTAAGTGTACTTAAAGTAACTTACCTTTGCAAAAATACCATATTAAATGACAAGTGAAGATTTTATTATTAGAGAAATTAAACCTTCAGATAATGCAGCGCTTGCAAAATTAATTAGAAGTGTTATCGTAGAAATGGGAGCACCTAAAGTTGGTACAGCTTATGAGGATAAAGCTACAGATAGTATGTTTGAAAACTATCAAAAAAAGAAAAGTTGTTATTTTGTAATAGAGCATAAAAACAATATTGTTGGTGGTGGAGGAATTGCTCAATTAGACAATTATGATGGTAATATTTGTGAACTTCAAAAAATGTACTTTTTACCTGTTGCAAGAGGTAAAGGTTTGGGCTCAAAACTCATTACCATTTGTTTAGAAAAAGCTAAATCTTTTGGTTTTGAAACTTGTTATTTAGAAACGCTACCTTATATGGAAGCTGCTGTAAAACTTTACAAAAAGTATGGTTTTAAAAATATTGATGGCCCTTTAGGAAATACCTGCCATTACAATTGTAATGTATGGATGACAAAGAAAATATGACCTTAAGAGAATACAGAGAACACTTTACGAATACTTTTTCTAATTTATATCCAAAAACAGAAATAGATTCCATCTTTTTTTTGTTGTTAGAAGAATATTTAAACCTTAAAAGAATTGATTTTACTCTAAATCCAAATGAATTTATAAAAGATGCAATTTTAGCTAAGTTAAAAGCTTTAGAAAACAAGCTATTAAAAGAAGAACCAATACAATATATCATTGGAAAAACTGAGTTTTACGGATTACCATTTTTAGTAAATAAACACATTTTAATTCCAAGACCAGAAACAGAAGAGTTAGTTGAATGGATAATTCAAGAAAACATAAATCAAAACTTTAAAATACTAGATATTGGCACAGGTTCAGGTTGTATAGCAATTTCTTTAGCAAAACATCTACAAAATGCAAAGGTTACTGCAATTGATATTTCTAAAGAAGCATTAGACAAAGCAACTGAAAATGCTTCGCTTAACAATGTAAGTATTACCTTTAAATTGGTTGATGTTTTAAAAACTGAAACTTTAGATGAGAAATTTGATGTTATAGTTTCAAATCCACCCTATGTTAGAGAACTTGAAAAATCTGAAATAAAAAATAACGTGCTTAATAATGAGCCACATACAGCATTATTTGTAAGTAATTCTAATCCACTTGTTTTTTATGATAAAATTGCTGATTTAGCAAAGAAAAGTCTAACTAAAAACGGATTGTTATTTTTTGAAATTAATCAATACTTAGGAAAAGAAACTGTTACTCTTCTTTCAGATAAAGGTTTTAAAAATATTATTCTAAAAAGAGATTTATTTAAAAACCACAGAATGATTAGAGCAACATTATAAACTATTTAAAACGTATAGAATAGTTAACACCTAATGAAGTATAAATAAAATAGTCGCCTTTTGAAAAAGGTTTTTCTTCTCTAAATGCACTTAAGTTAAAGCCCCAAATATTTTTTTTGTTTTTTGTAGAAAAGAAGTAACCAATTACTAATGCCTGAGAGTCTAACTGAAAAATTTCGTAACCTGTAAAACCAGGAGCAAATCTATCTAAAGCTGGTGATGCTCCAAAACCAATCTCACAAGTCCAATAATTGTCTGTATCACTTCTATATTTTCTGTAAATTAATCTACCAGATTTACTAGCTCCAGGATCTCTATAGTTAAAGAAAGTATTTTTGAATATAAAAGTATCTTACAATAACTTGAAGCACTATAATTTCTAAACTTAGAAAATAGTTTTTTTAATCTCTTTCATTACATTACAAACATCTAAAACTCATTTTTGTAATTATTGAATAAGACTCTGGCTTATTAAATAATTAACTAAAATTTGCAGCAAAAAAGTATATTAATAATTTATATGCTTAATTTTACAATTTAAATGGAAACAAAAAATATAATTGGCAGAATAGATAAAGCTGATTTCCCTGAATTTTCTCTTGAAAACATCCCTATTAAAATAGACTCAGGCGCTTATACTTCATCTATTCATTGCTCATCTATAAAAGAAGTTATCATCAATAAAAAAAGAACCTTAAAGTTTCATTTACTTGATGAAAGCTATAGAAATTTTAATGTAAAAGAACACCTAACAGATACATTTAGCTCTAAAATAGTAAAAAGCTCTAATGGTATTTCTGAAAAACGTTATATGATTTTAACAAATATTACATTATTTAATAAAACATATCCTATTTATTTAACTTTGAGTGAACGTACAGAGATGAAATTCCCTATCCTTTTGGGTAGAAAATTTTTAAATAAAAAGTTTGTGATAGATACTACAAAATCTAACCTATCCTATAAATTAAAAACACAATAACATTTTATGAAAATTGTAATCTTATCTAGAAATCCTAAATTATACTCTACCCAAAGGTTAGTTGAAGTTGCTACAAAAAGAAAACACGAAGTTTTGGTAGTAGATCACTTAAAATGTAATATCGAAATCGAAAAAAGATCTCCTAAAATTTATTATAAAGGCGAGTATTTAACTAATATAGATGCAATAATTCCAAGAATTGGTGCTTCAGTTACATTTTATGGTACAGCAGTTATTCGTCAGTTTGAAATGATGAAGGTATTTACATCTGTATCTTCTACAGCACTTACAAGATCAAGAGATAAGTTAAGTAGTTTACAAATTTTAGCTAGAGCTGGGGTTGGATTACCTAAAACTGTATTTACAAATTATACTAAAGACGTAGAACATGTTGTAAACTCAGTTGGTGGAGCACCATTAGTACTAAAATTATTAGAAGGAACACAAGGATTAGGTGTTGTTTTAGCTGAAACAAAAAATGCAGCAACTTCAGTTTTAGAAGCTTTTAATGGTTTAGGAGCTAGAGTTATTGCACAACAGTTTATTAAAGAAGCAGGTGGAGCTGATATTAGAGCTTTTGTTGTTGACGGTAAAGTTGTAGGTGCAATGAAAAGACAGGGTAAAGAAGGTGAATTTAGATCTAATTTGCACAGAGGTGGCAATGCCACTGTAATTGAACTTTCTGACGAAGAAGAAAAAACAGCTATTAAAGCTGCTAAAGCTTTAGGATTAGCAGTAGCTGGTGTAGATATGCTACAATCATCAAAAGGTCCTTTAGTTTTAGAAGTTAATTCATCACCAGGCCTAGAAGGAATAGAAAAAGCTACAGGTAAAAATATTGCCAAAGAAATTATTCGTTTTTTAGAAATACATGTTGAATAAACCCTTTAAACTTCTTGGTAAAGAAATTCCTGCTGGTAGTAAAACAGTTTTAGACCTAGAGATTGCAAAACTTCATACAAGAACTACAGTTAAAGTTCCTGTAATAATTGAACGCTCTATTGTTGATGGACCTGTAATATTACTAATGGCAGGTTTACATGGAGATGAAGTTAATGGTGTTGGAATTATTCGTGAAATTATACAACAAAAATTAAATAAACCAAAGGCAGGTACTATTATATGCTTGCCTGTTTTTAATATTTTTGGTTATCTTTTTCATAGTAGAGAATTCCCAGATGGAAGAGATTTAAACAGAGTTTTTCCTGGAAATGCAAATGGTTCTTTAGCTAGCCAATTTGCACATCAATTTACAACAGAAATCGCTCCTTATGTAGATTATGTTATCGATTATCACACAGGAGGTGGAGAACGAGATAATGTATCACAAATTAGAATTCATCCAAATGAAGTTGACACCTTAAAATTGGCAGAAATATTCAATCCTCCATTTATTATTAAATCAAATTATATTTCAAAATCTGTAAGATTTACTTTAAATAAAATGGGTAAAACTATATTATTGTTTGAAGGAGGAAAAGCCAATGAATTAAATAAAGAAATTATTGCAGAAGGTGTTAAAGGAACAAAAAACATTTTAGTTCATTTAGGTTTTATTGATGGTGAAATACAACTTAAAAGAGAAACTATTTTTATTGAAAATTCAAAATGGCAAAGAGCATCACACTCTGGTATGTTTCAAGCAGTTGTAAAAAATGGTAGTTTTATAAAGAAAAAAGAAATAATAGGTTATATACAAGATCCTTTTGGTGAGTTTAAAAAGAAAGTTACAGCAACTCACGATGCCTATATATTTTGCATAAACAGAACACCAATAGTTAATAAAGGTGATGCAATTTTTCATCTAGGAACCCAATAAATTAAATTATGAGAATTGATATTATTACTGCTGTTCCAAATTTATTAGAAAGCCCTCTAAACCACTCTATTTTAAAAAGAGCACAAGACAATGGCTTTATAGAAGTAGTAATTCATAATTTAAGAGAGTATGGTTTAGGTAACTATAAACAAATAGATGACACACAGTTTGGTGGTGGTGCAGGAATGGTACTTATGATAGAACCTATTGCAAATTGTTTAGATAAACTTATTTCTGAAAGAAAGTATGATGAAATAATTTACATGACACCAGATGCTAAAACTTTAAATCAAAGTACAGCAAACAGCCTTTCATTAAAAGAAAACCTTATTATACTCACTGGCCATTACAAAGGCATAGATCAAAGAATTAGAGACAAGTACATTACAAAAGAAATCTCAATTGGCGATTATGTGTTAACTGGAGGTGAACTTGCAGCTGCAGTTTTAATTGATGCCGTGGTTCGTTTAATTCCTGGTGTTATTGGAGATGAACAATCTGCACTTACAGATTCTTTTCAAGATAATTTATTGTCTCCACCAGTATACACAAGGCCTGCAGATTATAAAGGTATGCTAGTCCCTGAGATTTTACTTTCTGGAAATTTTCCTAAAATTGAAGAATGGAGAACTGAAAAAGCCTACGAAAGAACAAAGAAAATAAGGCCAGACTTACTTGAGGACTAATAAATTAAAAGAAAATAAAATATTTAATTTTAGTTTCATCAACAAAAAATAATTACTAAATTTGCACTCGCTAAAATAACCTCTGACGAAAGACGTGAAAGTTGTTTTGGATTAATTATAATTTTTAAGATATGGAATCTTTAGTAAAATTTGTTCAAGACGAATTTGTTACAAAAAACGAATTACCAGAATTTGAAGCTGGTGACACAATTACAGTGTATTACGAAATTAAAGAAGGTAATAAAACACGTACTCAGTTTTTTAGAGGAGTAGTAATCCAAAAAAGAGGAAGTGGTTCTTCTGAAACATTTACAATCAGAAAAATGTCTGGTACTGTTGGTGTAGAAAGAATTTTCCCATTAAACTTACCTTCTATTCAAAAAATTGAAGTAAACAAAAAAGGTAAAGTACGTAGAGCACGTATATTCTACTTTAGAGGTCTTACTGGTAAAAAAGCAAGAATTAAAGAAAGAATGAACTAAGAATTCTTACCAAATTATAAATAAAAGGCATTGTGATTATCACAATGCCTTTTTTGTTAACAAATGTTTATAACTACAGTTTATAAATTGTTGATTTAAAATTGATTAAAAAATTTGGAGTATTCAATTTTACAATTACATTTACATCAGAGTTTACGATTAAAGCTTAATAATATCTAAAAAGTAAATTAAGTTTTTAACTTAAACAATTTAAAGTAACGTTCTTTAACATATTATTATTTAACAACTTAGGTTTAAAAAATTTAATTTTAATTAATATTTAGAAAATCAGTGTAAATTGAAAGAAGAGTATTAGTAAAAACTAAAAGATTAAGCCGCATTTTTGAGTGTAAAGCTCAATTAAACTTTGTTATTATAGTAATGAGAAGTGACTCAATAGAATAAGTTTTGCAAGATGTAAAATTTAGAAGGGGAAACTTCAACCATGAAATAGCAAACATAATTTCTTTATAGTCAATAAAGAAATATGGGGTAAATACCCTATTTGAATTGCAGAAATGCAAAACAGTATAAAGAGCTATTTCAAAGAAGCCATATCATTCAAGTAATTTGTTTGGTATGGCTTTTATTTTTTATTCAATATTTCTTTAAAAAAAATCATAAATTTTATTAAATCATCAATAAATCAGCCTAAATTATATATAAATAATATGGGTAATATCAGGTGTAATTTATAAATTTGCAATCGCTTATTTTACAAGCAATAAACTCAACATAAAACATCAAGATAAACTCAAATAAACATTTAACATGGCTAAAATAATTTATACTAAAACTGATGAAGCTCCAGCTTTAGCTACTCGTTCTTTTTTACCAATTGTAAAAGCTTTTACAAAATCCTCTGGTATAGAAATAGAAACTAAAGATATTTCATTGGCTGGTAGAATTTTAGCAAATTTATCTGAGTATTTAAAAGATCATCAAAAAGTAGAAGATTCATTAGCTTTTTTAGGTGAACTTGCAAAAAAACCAGAAGCAAACATTATTAAATTACCAAATATTAGTGCTTCTGTTCCACAGTTAATTGCTGCAATTAAAGAATTACAAGTAAAAGGTTATGATATACCAGATTATCCTGAAGAAGTAAAAACTAAGGAAGACAAAAAAGTTCTTGAACTATACAATAAAGTAAAAGGTTCTGCTGTAAACCCTGTATTAAGAGAAGGTAATTCAGACAGAAGAGCCCCAAAAGCTATCAAAAATTTTGCTCGTAAAAACCCACATTCAATGGGTGAATGGAGTGCAGATTCTCAAACTCATGTAGCTACAATGTCTTCTGGAGATTTTGCTCACAATGAAAAATCTTTAACCATTGAGAAAGCAACCTCTATTCGCATTCAACATATTTCTAAAAATGGAGAACAAACTATACTAAAAGACAAATTACAACTTTTAGATGGTGAAATTATTGATGCAACTGTAATGAGCAAAAAAGCATTATTAAGTTTCTTAGATAAAGAAATTAACGATGCAACTGAAAGTGGTACTTTATTATCGCTACACATGAAAGCGACAATGATGAAAGTTTCAGACCCAATTATATTTGGTCATGTTGTAAAGACATATTTCAAAGAAGTTTTTGAAAAACATGGTAAAACTTTAGAAGAAATTGGTGTTGATGTTAACAGTGGTTTAGGAAATTTATTAAGTAATTTAGAAGAGTTAAGCTTAGAAAAAAAGACTGAAATCTTAAAAGATATTGATGAGGTTATTAAGAAAAAAGCAGACTTAGCTATGGTAAATTCAGATAAAGGCATTACCAATTTAAATGTGCCTTCTGATGTTATTATAGATGCTTCTATGCCTGCTATGATTAGAAATTCAGGTAAAATGTGGGATAAAAATGGGAAGCTAAAAGATACAAAAGCTATAATTCCTGACAGCTCTTATGCTGGTATTTATGCTGCTACTATTGATTTCTGTAAAAAGCATGGAGCATTTGATCCAACAACCATGGGAACTGTTCCAAATGTAGGATTAATGGCGCAAAAAGCAGAAGAATATGGGTCTCATGATAAAACATTTGAAATTTCTGCAAACGGAAAAGTTCAAGTTATAGATGTAAATAGTTCTGTTTTAATAGAACACGATGTAGAGGAAGGTGATATTTGGAGAATGTGCCAAACTAAAGATTTACCAATTCAAGATTGGGTTAAATTAGCTGTTACTAGATCTAGAGCTTCAGAAACTCCAGCTATTTTTTGGCTAGATAAAGAAAGAGCTCACGATGCAGAATTAATTAAAAAGGTTAATAAATACTTACAAAACCATAATACAGAAGGATTAGATATTAGCATTTTATCTCCTTTTAAAGCAACTGAAGTTACTTTAGAACGAATTGCTAAAGGTTTAGATACAATTTCAGTCTCTGGTAATGTTTTACGTGATTATTTAACAGACTTATTTCCAATATTAGAAGTAGGTACATCAGCAAAAATGCTTTCAATAGTACCTTTAATGAATGGTGGTGGATTATTTGAAACTGGTGCAGGAGGTTCTGCTCCAAAACATGTAGAACAATTTATTGAGGAAAATCACTTAAGATGGGATTCTCTAGGTGAATTCTTAGCATTAGCAGTTTCATTAGAGCATTTAGGAAACTCTACCAATAATAAAAAAGCATTAATCTTATCTGAAACTTTAGATCAAGCAACCGATAAATTTTTAGATGAAGCCAAATCGCCTTCAAGAAAAGTTGGTGAACTAGATAATAGAGGTTCTCACTTCTATTTAGCTTTATATTGGGCAGAAGCTTTAGCGAATCAAGATATTGACAAAGACTTAAAATTCGAGTTTAAAGATATTTATTCTAGACTTTCTGAAAATGAAGGAAGTATTATAAATCAATTAAACGAAATTCAAGGCACAAAGGTAAATATTGGTGGCTATTACTTACCTATAGAAGAAATGGCTATAAATGCAATGCGTCCAAATGCAACTTTAAATGCCATCTTATAAAAAAATTATGATTTATTTACAATAAAGAGTGTCTGTTAGACACTCTTTTTTTTTTAGTTTTGATCTAAATACTAATCAACCAAATATATGAATAAGAAAAAAATAGCTATTACCTCAGTAATTGTATTAGCTGTATTAGCCATAGCTTACTATGTATTTTCACCAGCTGCAGAATCTGAAGTTTATTTAACAACAGAAGTAACTAAAGGTGATTTTATAAGTGAAGTTATTACTTCTGGAGAAGCACAATCAACTAGTTCTAAAGAAATTAAAGGCCCATCTAATCTAAGAAAATTTCGTTTAAGAGATATTAAAATTCAAGATTTAGTACCTGAAGGAACTATTGTTAAAAAAGGAGATTATGTTGGTAGATTAGACCCAACTGATGTTAATGAACAAATTATTGACGCACGCCTAAATTTAGAAACTGCACAATCTAAATACACACAACAACAGTTAGACACTACCTTAACTTTAAAGCAAGAAAGAACTGCTATAAAAGATTTAGAATATCAAGTAGAAGAAACAAAATTAGAATTAAAGCAATCAACATTTGAGCCACCTGCTACAACAAAAAAATTAGAAATAAATCTTGAAAAATTACAGCGAGATTTAAAAGAAAAAAGAGAAAACTACAAAATTAAAATAAGACAAGCCAGTGCAAAAATGGTTGAGGTTGGTAATGAAGTTTCAAAAATTAGAAAAGATTTAGAAAGTTTAGAAGAGCTTTTAGAGTCTTTTACAATTTACTCTGATGGTGATGGAATGATTACTTATTTAAGAGAATGGAATGGTAATAAGAAAAAAGTAGGATCGAATATTAGTGCATGGAATCCTGGTATAGCTAGTCTCCCTGATTTATCTAAAATGGAATCTAAGACTTATGCTAATGAAGTAGATATTAGAAAAATTAAAAAAGGATTACCTGTTATTGTTGGGTTTGATGCTTTTCCAGATGTTAAAATTCAAGGTACAGTTACTGATGTTGCGAATGTTGGTGAGAAAAAAAAGGGATCAGATATTAATGTTTTTCAAGTAATGATATCACTTAATGGTGCCAATGATAACATAAGGCCAGGTATGACAACATCAAATAGAATCTTAACCTTTAAAAAAGAAGATGTACTTAGCATACCTTTAGAAGGACTTTTCTCTAGTGATTCTATATCTTATGTATATAAAAAATCAGGTTTCTCTGTTAAAAAAGTTCAAGTTGAGATTGGAGAATCTAACAACAATGAAGTCATTATAACTAGAGGTTTAAAAGATGGTGATGTAATTTACCTAAACAAGCCTGAAGGTTATGATGATGTTCAAATAGCCATTTTAAACTAATCGTATGTTTGACGAAGTTTATATTGAAAAGCTAAAATCTAATTTTAGTGAGGCTATTCGTGTTATATTAAGTAACAAAGTAAGAACTCTTTTAACTTCTTTAGGAATTATTTTTGGAGTTGCTGCTGTAATTACCATGCTTGCAATTGGTAATGGTGCAGAAAAAGAAATTTTGTCTCAATTAGAATTGGTTGGTGTTAATAATATTGTAATTACTCCAATTCCAGATGAAGCTAATGAAAGTGGTGCTGAAGAAGAAGATGAAGGTTCTACTGAACCTAAACGTTTTTCTAAAGGTTTAGATATTTTAGATGTTAACAGCATTTTAGATAATATTCCTTCTGTTAAAGCAATTAGTCCTGAAATTATTTTAGATACTTATGTTACTAAAAATGGTAGACAAAACCCAATTAAATTAATTGGAGTTTATTCAGATTATTTTGAGGCTTCAAATATCACCATTGATTCTGGTAAAAACTTTACAGATACTCAATCAGAAAATGCATTACCTGTTTGTATAGTAGGTAAAAAAATTGAGAAAAAATTATTTACAGGAGAAAGTGCTATTGGTAAAAATATAAAAGTTAAAGATGTTTGGCTTGAAGTAGTTGGAGTTATAGAAGAGAAATTTGTATCTAAAACAGCGCAAGAAAATCTTGGTATTAGAGATTTAAATCAAGATATATACATACCTGCTAAAACATTTTTAGTTCGTTACAAAGACAGAAAAAATGATGTAAAGGACAAAGAAGATAATAATAATGGTTTTTTTATTTCAAATAGAAATCAACAAGGACCAAAAGAAAGAAAGCCAAGAGGTAATTATCATCAAATTGATAAACTTATAGTTCAAGTTAATAACTCAAGCGAACTAAATGCTACTGCAGACCTTTTAAGTAGAATGTTAAAACGTAGACATAATGATGTAATTGATTTTGAAATATCTATTCCTATACAATTATTAAAACAACAACAGAAAACCAAGCAAATTTTCAATATTGTACTTAGTATAATTGCAGGAATCTCCTTACTTATTGGAGGAATTGGAATTATGAATATAATGCTTGCTTCTGTACTAGAACGTACAAAAGAAATTGGAATTATTAGAGCTATTGGTGCAACACAAGAAGATGTAATTCTACAGTTTTTAACTGAGTCTGTATTAGTTAGTATTGGTGGTGGTTTAATAGGTATTTTATTGGGTATATTTTCATCCTATATTTTAGAAATTACTACTGGTATAGAAACCATTTTATCCTTAAGCTCAATTTTATTATCATTTTTTGTTGCAACCATAATAGGATTAGTTTTCGGTATTGCACCTGCAAGATCTGCAGCTAAGAAAAGTCCAATAGAAGCCATAAGACACGAATAATTATGAAAAAATATTTTTTAGCCTTAACCCTATTACTATCAATACATGCTTTTTCACAAAAGCTAATTACATTAGATCAAGCTATAAAAATAGCACAACAAAATTCACCAGATTACAAGGCATTATTAAATCAAAATCAGGCGAGTTATTGGAGGTATAGAAATTTTAAAGCACAGTTTTTACCACAACTTAGATTCGATGCAACTTTACCACAATATAGAAATTCTGTAAATAGAATTACTTTAGATGATGGTTCTGATGGATTTAGAAGAACAAACCAAATTCGATTTGATGGGACTTTATCTTTAAATCAAAATATTGGTTTAACAGGTGGTACAGTTTCTGTAAGTACACAATTAGAAAGAGTTGATGTTTCAGAACCATTTGAAGCAACAAACTATGCAGTAATTCCTTTTTCAATAAACTATAATCAGAATTCACTTTTATATAACGAATTTAAATGGTTAAAGAAAATTGAACCTTTATTGTATGAAGAAGCAAAAAGAGATTTTATTGAAAAAATGGAGCAAATATCGCTTAATACTTGTAGACGTTATTTTGCATTATTAAGAGCTCAAGTTCAAAAGAGAATAGCTTATACGAATTTATCGAATCAAGATACGTTATTTCAAATCTCAAAAGGAAGGTTTAAAATGGGTAAAATTGCAGAAAACGATTTATTACAAATAGAGTTATCTATCCTTAATTCTCAAAATGAAATAACTACGCAAGAAATTAACTTTAAGCGTTCTTCACAAAATTTATCTCGTTATTTAATACTAGATACAGAAAACATTCAGTTAGATATTCCTAAAGAACTTACCATTTTTACTGTTACTGTAGAAAAAGCATTAGAAGAAGCTAGATCTAACAGGAAGGCAGTTATAGAATTTAGAAGAAGACGCTTACAAGCAGAACAAGATGTTGCAGAAGTAAGAGGAAATAATAGATTAAGAATGAGTTTAAGAGCTAACTTTGGTGTATCTCAACAAGGTCAAGTTTTTAATGATTTATTCAACGATTTTAATCAACAACAAAGTGTTAATTTAACTTTAGGAATCCCTATTTTAGATTGGGGGGTTTCTAAATCTAGACGAAAGCTAGTTGAAGCAAATAAAGATTTAGTTAACACAAATGTTGATATAGAAGAGCAAGAGTTTGAACAAGAAATCTATTTACATGTTTTAAATTGGCAAAACCAACGAAACTTTTTAGAGACCGCTAAAAAAGCTCAAGAAATAGCTTTAAAACGTTATGAAATAGCAAAAAAACGTTTTGTTCTTGGTAAAATTAATATTACAGATTTAAATATTGCCCTACAAGAGCAAGACAGATCTGTACTTACTTATCTAAATTCTCTTGAAAAATTCTGGGTAGATTATTATACTTTAAGAAGACTAACTCTTTATGATTTTATTGAAAATAAAAAAATTGAAGTAAAAGATATTATTTACGATTAGAATTTCCTTTTAACGTTTTGTTATCATTTTATAGTTGTATTTTTGTACAAAAATACAACTGTTTACTTAAACAAAATGAGTTTAAAAAAATTCGCTATTGTTAGTCTATTATTGCTTTCATCATATGTCTTTTCACAAGAAAAGATAACATTAAGTGGAACTGTTTACGACAACTCTACAAACGAGACTCTAATTGGTGTTTCTATATACTTCCCTGATTTAAAATCTGGTACTACAACAAATGAATATGGGTTTTATTCTATTACCATTCCAAAAGGAACATATACTATACAGATTTCATATTTAGGTTATACAACAATTGTTAAAGAAATAGTTTTAAATGAAAAACAAAATCAAGACTTTAAATTATTAGAAGAAACCGAAAGTTTAGATGAAATAATCATTGAATCTGATATTGAAAAACTCAATGTAAAAACCCCACAAATGAGTGTTAATAAATTATCAGCTTCAACTATAAAACAAATTCCTGTTGTACTTGGTGAATCTGATATTATTAAGTCTATAATATTGTTACCAGGTGTAACTAGTGCAGGTGAAGGAGCTTCAGGTTTTAATGTAAGAGGTGGTGCTGCAGATCAAAATTTAATTTTATTAGACGAAGCAATTGTTTTTAATTCATCGCATTTATTTGGATTTTTCTCTGTTTTTAACCCAGATGTTATTAAAGATGTTAAATTGTACAAAGGTGGTATTCCTGCTCGTTTTGGAGGTAGATTGTCTTCAGTTTTAGATATTTATCAAAAAGAAGGAAACAGCAAAAACTTTAAGATTACAGGTGGTATAGGTTTGGTATCTAGTAGACTTTTAGCTGAAGGACCTATAGAAAAAGAAAAAAGCTCATTTCTAATTGGTGGTAGAGCTTCATACGCTCATCTATTTTTACCACTTTTTGACAATGATAATTCAGCATATTTTTACGACCTGAACACAAAAATTAACTTTCGATTAACCGAAAAAAACAATTTATTTTTCTCTGGTTATTTTGGAAAAGATGTGTTTGGTATTAGCGATAATTTTATAAATACTTACGGTAATACAGTTGCCAACTTACGCTGGAACCATTTGTTTTCAGATAAATTATTCTCTAACCTATCCTTAATTTATTCAGATTATTTTTATGGTTTAACCTTAGATTTTGTTGGTTTTGAATGGGACTCTGGAATTACAAACTTTAATTTAAAATACGACTTTAAACATTACCTAAATGATAAGTTTACCTTGAATTATGGTATTAATAATATTTACATCAAATTTAACCCTGGAGAAATTATTCCTAATAGACCAGACTCTGGAATTCAACCTGAAAAATTAATAGACAAATACGCTAATGAATTTGCAGCTTATGTAGATGCAGAACATCAAGTTAATAATAAACTAACTTTTCAATATGGAATTCGATTTAGTAATTTTACTAGATTAGGTCAAGATGAACTTAATGTTTATGCTAACAATGAAGCAGTTATCTACAATCAGCAATTAAAAAAATATGAATCTGCAATTGCTACTGGAGTTGAAAATTTTAAAAGAAGTGATGTTTTAGCAAACTTTAGCAATTTTGAACCTCGTTTTTCATTATCATATTTACTAGATGATAATACGTCAATAAAAATGAGTTATAACAGAATGGCTCAATACTTACATTTACTATCTAATACTGCCTCTCCTACTCCATTAGATGTGTGGGCGCCAAGTGGACGCTTTATTAAACCTCAACTCTTAGATCAATATGCCTTAGGATATTTTAAATCAATAAAAAATGGAGATTATTCATTAGAAACTGAGGTGTTTTATAAAGACATTCAAAATAGAATTGATTATATAAATGGTGCAAACCTAATAGCTAATAATGAAATTGAAACTGTAATTTTAAATGGAAGAGCAAGAGCTTATGGTTTAGAAGTGTTACTTAAAAAAAATGAAGGTAGTCTAACAGGGTGGTTAGCTTATACTTTATCTAGATCAGAACAACAAACTTTGGGTAGAAATGCAAATGAACCAGGAATAAATCAAGGAGAATGGTATAGCACACCTTTTGATAAAACTCATGATTTATCCATTAATGGAAGTTATCAATTGAATAAAAAATGGACTTTTAATGCCAACTTTTTATTTCAAACTGGCCAACCAACTAATTATCCAGTTGGTCAGTATGAAGTTCAAGGTTTAAATGTTCCAATTTTTGATGATAACAGAAGAAATGCAGATAGGTTACCTGCTTATCATAGATTAGATATTTCTGCAACATTAACACCTAGAAAAAATAAAAACAGAAAATGGCAAGCAGAATGGGTTTTTGGAATTTATAATTTATATGGTAGAATGAATGCAGCAGCTATAAATTTTAGACAAAATAGAGAGACTTTACGTAATGAGGCCATTCAAACCTCAATTTTTGGAATTGTACCTGCCATAACTTATAACTTTAAATTTTAAGCGATGAATATTAGATATTTACTTACTTTTTTGTTGGTTTTCGTTTTTATAAGTTGTGAAAAAGTTGTTGATGTTGATGTACCATCAACTGACCCTAAATTAATTATAGATGCAGCCTTTGAAGTGTATTTCGATGAAAATCCTGTTACAACAAATACCGTTGTTAAATTAAGATTGTCTGCAGATTATTTCGAAACTCAAATTCCAATTGTTACTAATGCTACTGTGTTTTTAACTGATTTAAGTAACAATAACATTATTGATTTTTCTGATTCAAATTTAGATGGAGATTATGAACCAATAAACGCATTTATACCAGCAGATAATACCATTTATGAGTTAACTGTTATTTATGATAATCAAGTTTATAAAGGAACAGCTTCCAAAATGAAATCACCAACATTTACTTCTGTAGTTCAAGGTGATGAAACGTTATTTTCTGGAAATGAAACTGAATTAAAAGTTGCTTTTAAAGATGATATTAATGAAGAAAATTATTATTTATTCGACTTTACAAATAATTTGTTTCTAGCTATAGAAGATCGTTTTTTTAATGGTGCAGATTATAATTTTTCTTTCTTTTATGATGAAGAAGAACTAAAAGTGCCAACTGCGGTTAAGATTAAAATGTCTGGTATTACAAAAGAGTATTACACGTATTTTAGAGTATTAATAGATCAAAGTGGGCAAAATGCTGGTGGACCTTTTGAAACTGTGCCTTCGTCTCTACTAGGTAATATGGTCAACACTACAAACACAGATAATTTTCCTCTTGGGTATTTTCATATATCAGAAACTGATACTTTTACCATTTTTCTTGAGGATAAAAATTAATAAGTTCTACCACAAATCATTCTTTAAACACATAAAAAATGTATTTTTGAATGATGACTTTTACAAAAACTACAGAACAAGATTCTAATTACAATCATTTAGAGCAAATGTCAATTGCAGATTTATTAATGAATATTAATAATGAAGACAAAACTGTACCATATGCTGTAGAAAAAGCATTACCTCAAATTAATGAATTAACTCTACAAATTGTTAATCAACTTAAAAAAGGTGGACGATTATTTTATATTGGCGCTGGTACTTCAGGCAGATTAGGTATAGTTGATGCTTCTGAGTGCCCACCAACTTTTGGTGTTCCTCATGAACTTGTAGTTGGCTTAATTGCAGGTGGAGACTCTGCTATTAGAAAAGCGGTAGAATTTGCAGAAGATTCTACTACTCAAGGTTGGTTAGATTTAAAAGAGCATAACATTAATTCAAATGATATTGTAGTTGGAATTGCAGCGTCTGGAACTACACCTTATGTTATTGGGGCGCTTGATATTTGCAACAAAGAAAACATTATTACAGGCTGTATTACTTGTAATAAAAATAGTCCTTTAGCATTAAAAGCTAAATACCCAGTTGAGGTAGTTGTTGGGCCTGAATTTGTAACAGGTAGCTCTAGAATGAAAGCAGGTACAGCTCAAAAATTAGTGCTTAATATGCTTACTACTGCAACAATGATTCAGTTAGGAAAAGTTAAAGGAAATAAAATGGTAGATATGCAATTGTCTAACAATAAATTGGTAGATAGAGGAGAAAAAATGTTAATGAACTCACTTCAAATTAACAGAGAAAAAGCAAATGAACTTATAAATATCTATGGCAGTGTTAGAGAAGCTATAAATAACTTTAAAAAATGAGTACAGATTTAAATTTATTGAGTAAAAGTTTAGTGCGTTTGGCAATATTAATCATTCTATTTATTGCTTCTCCTATTATTATTACAATGGGATTTAAAGCCATTAATAAATTTACTGAAGCTCCTAAAATTTATATAGCTTACTTACTTTTAGTTGCAGGTTGTATATTATTGCTTTATACTATTTATTTTGGCTATAAGACTTTTGGTTTATTACAAAAGTCAATTTTTAACAAAAAATAATTGTTTTGAAATTCCCAAAACTACACAAACTTTTACATTGGGAGTTTTGGCCTTCTGCCCTATTTTATGTTCCTAATTTGCCTTATGCTATTTTTTTAGCTATTAAAGCAAAACACCCTGTGTTTTTTAGTGTAGTAAATCCTGCTATAAAAAGTTCGGGTAATGGATCTGAAAGTAAGTTTGCAACTTTAGCACTTATACCTAATAACTTTAAACCTAAAAGTGTACTTCATAAAGTTGATAGTAGTTTTTCTATCTAACACCCATTTTTTCAAATGGGTGTTTTTTTTATTTGTTAACGAATTAACTTTTTATATTTAATTCTCTTAGGCATAACATCTGCACCTAATCGTTTCTTTTTATTTTCTTCGTAATCAGAAAAAGAACCTTCGAAGAAATATACTTGACTATCGCCTTCAAATGCTAAAATGTGAGTACAAATTCTATCTAAAAACCATCTATCATGAGAAATAACAACAGCACAACCTGCAAAGTTTTCTAATCCTTCTTCAAGAGCTCTAAGAGTATTTACATCTAAATCGTTTGTTGGCTCATCTAATAATAATACATTACCCTCTTCTTTAAGTGTCATAGCCAAGTGTAATCTATTACGTTCACCACCAGATAATGTAGATACCTTTTTATTTTGCTCACTACCAGAAAAGTTAAACCTACTTAAATAAGCTCTAGAGTTAACTTGTCTTCCACCCATCATTACCAAATCTTGTTCATCAGAAAAGTTTTGCCAGATGGTTTTCTCTGGATCTATATTAGAGTGAGATTGATCTACATAAGCAATTTTTGCAGTTTCACCAACAGTAAAGCTTCCTTTATCAGGTGTTTCTTCTCCCATAATCATTTTAAATATGGTAGTTTTACCAGCACCATTTGGTCCAATAATACCAACAATTCCTGCTTGTGGAAGGTTAAATTCTAGATTTTCATACAGTAATTTATCATCAAATGCTTTTGAAACACCTTTAGCTTCTATTACATTCGTTCCTAAACGTGGCCCATTAGGTATGTAAATTTCGAGTTTAGCATCTACTTGCTTTTGATCTTGACTCATTAATTTTTCGTAGTTCTTTAAACGAGCCTTTTGTTTTGTTTGACGTCCTTTAGCACCTTGTCTAACCCACTCTAACTCTCGCTCTAAAGTTTTTTGACGCTTGCTTTCAGACTTGCTTTCTTGTGCTAATCTTTTTGATTTTTGATCTAACCAAGAAGAATAGTTTCCTTTCCAAGGAATTCCTTCTCCTCTATCTAGTTCTAAAATCCAACCAGCAACATTATCTAAGAAATATCTATCGTGAGTAACCGCAATTACAGTGCCTTTATACTGTGCTAAATGATGTTCTAACCAATGAACAGATTCTGCATCTAAATGGTTAGTTGGCTCATCTAATAATAAAATATCTGGTTCTTGCAATAACAATCTACAAAGTGCTACTCTTCTTCGTTCACCACCAGAAAGTACACCAATTTTCTTATCAGGTTCTGGAGTTCGTAAAGCATCCATTGCTATTTCTAACTTGGTATCTAATTCCCAAGCATTTAAAGCGTCTATTTGATCTTGTAGCTCAGCTTGTCTGTCCATTAATTTTTGCATTTTATCTGCATCAGAATAGACCTCTTCTAAACCAAACATATCGTTAATTTTGTTGTATTCATCTAGAATAGCAACAGTTTCTGCAGCACCTTCTTTTACAATCTCTAAAACAGTTTTATTTTCATCTAATTGAGGCTCTTGTTCTAAATAACCTACTTTATAACCAGGTGAAAAAACAACATCTCCTTGATAGTTTTTTTCTACTCCTGCTATAATTTTTAGTAAGGTTGATTTACCTGAACCATTTAAACCTAAGATTCCTATTTTAGCACCATAAAAAAAGCTTAAGTATATATCTTTTAAAACTTGTTTTCCTGTAGATTGATAGGTTTTTGAAACCTTATTCATCGAAAAGATTACCTTCTTATCATCACTCATATTGAGACTATATTAAATTAAATAATTGAAAGAATATTGACTTTGTATTACACTCTACCCTTAAGTGCATTAAACACCCAAGCAATACAGAAAAACCCAATACCAACAGTAGCAAAGCCCCAACCTGCAACGTCTTCATATCTGTAAGCGCCCATTAATACAAGAATAATTCCCATACAAATCATTAAAATTGTTGCATAACCTAATACTGTGTTTTTATTCATTGCCATATAAAAATGTAAGTTTTGTGAAGGGCAAATATCGTAAATTATTTGAATTTATAATTGGTTATTGATTTGTTAAAAGATTTTTTATGATGTAACATTAAGTATACTTTTAGGTCTTTTATATATGAAAAGATCGCTTGCCTTATTTTTAATTACATTCTTAATTGTTAACACAATTAAAGCAGAAAACAGCTATTTTGATGATTTTCCTCTGCCAATTCATTTTAAAATGGTAAAGTAATTAAAATCTTCTACCACCCATTCCCATTCTATTTCTTCTCATCATCATGCTATTGTTAGTAGCTCTATTTTGATTGTTTTGTGGTTGCTCAGGAATTAATTTCTCTTTTTGTTTATTCTGATACCTTATCCATCTTTTAAAAGATCGCTTACTTAAAATAGTTTCCAATTTTTTATTAAGAGCTTCTTCTTTTTTCAAAACAGAATCTCTTACAGGAAGTACGACTTCAGTAATCATACCTTTAACTCTATCAGCTAAATCTTGATTTTTATAAATTTGCTCTCCCATACTATTTATTGTAAGTTCAACTTCCATAAGTTTGGGAGTATTTAAGAAAGAAATCTTTTTAATTATACTATTATAATTTTTTAACTCTTTAGTAAAAACAGGTATTACATCTTTTTCGCTACTCTTAAATTTTACTTTTTCTGTAGCTTCAACAATATTATAAAAGAAAATACCAGCTGCATTTTTAGCAACATACTTAGGCATTTTTGGAGGTTCATTTTGTCCAAATATTGAAAATCCAACACAAAGAAATGTAATAAGAAAAAAGTTTTTCATTATAATAAATGTTTGTGCAAACATACAAAATGATTACAACTTAGCTGCAATTCTTGCTCCTTGATCTATTGCTCTTTTTGCGTCTAATTCTGCAGCTACATCAGCACCACCAATTACATGAACATTTTTATTTGCATTTTCTAACGCATTAAACAGTTCTTTAAAAGGGGTTTGCCCTGCACAAATAATTATATTATCGACTTCTAGAATATTTTGCTTATTATATTGAGTATAATGCAGACCTTTATCATCTATTTTATCGTATGAAACCTCTCCAATAAATTGCACATTTTTCTTTTTAAGGTTTGTTCTATGAATCCAACCTGTGGTTTTTCCTAAGTTTCCACCAAACTTGCCTTTGCTTCTTTTAAACATAAAAATTTCTCTAGCTGATGGTTCAAAATTAGGTTGAATTCCTTCTATGCCACTTCTAGCATTTAACGTTTTATCTATACCCCATTCTGTTAACCAAGCATCAATATTTTTTGAGGTAGATTCTCCTTGATGTGATAAATACTCTGCAACATCAAAACCAATTCCACCTGCACCAATTACTGCAACTCGTTTTCCTACTGGTTTTTTATGCTTTAAAACATCTATATAACTCAATACTTTTTTATGGTTTAGACCTTGAATCTTAGGTGTTCTTGGCTGAATACCAGTTGCAATAATAATCTCATCAAAATCTGAAGCTATTAAATGATCAGCATTAACTTTTGTATTAAGTTTTATAGTTACTTTATGTAATTCTATTTGTTTAGTATAATATCTTATTGTTTCGTAAAACTCTTCTTTTCCTGGTATTAACTTTGCTATATTAAATTGTCCACCAATTTCTGTAGCAGCATCAAATAAAGTAACCATATGTCCTCTTTGAGCTGCAATAGTAGCTGCTGATAATCCTGCAGGACCTGCTCCTACAACTGCAATCCTTTTCGGATTTGAGGTAGGATTATAATTCAACTCTGTTTCATGACATGCCCTTGGATTCACCAAACAGCTCGCTACTTTTTTCTGAAAAGCATGGTCTAAACAAGCCTGATTACAAGCAATACAGGTATTAATTTCATCTTCTTTTTCTTCTTTTGCTTTATTTACCCATTCTGGATCTGCCAAAAAAGGTCTAGCCATAGAAATCATATCTGCATGACCTTCTGCTAAAACTTTTTCAGCAACAGATGGCATATTTATTCTGTTAGAAGTAACTAAAGGAATTTTAATTTCTTCTTTCATTTTTTTGGTTACCCATGTAAATGCAGCTCTAGGAACTGAAGTCGCAATTGTAGGAATTCTACTTTCATGCCAACCAATTCCAGTATTAATAATAGTTGCTCCAGCTTTTTCAATAGCTTTACCTAAAGTGACTATTTCTTCCCAAGAACTTCCTTTTTCTACCAAATCTAACATAGAAAGTCTGTAGATAATTATAAAATTTTTACCAACAGCTTCTCTTACCTTAGTTACAATTTCAACTGGTAAACGCATTCTATTTTCGTAACTACCACCATATTTATCTGTTCTAGTATTCGTTCTTTTAGCAATAAACTGATTGATTAAATAACCTTCTGAACCCATAATTTCTACACCATCATAATTAGCTTCTTTGGCAAGTTTTGCAGTATTTACAAAATCATTAATGGTTCTTTTAATTCCTGAACTTGTTAATTTAAAGGGTTTAAAAGGATTAATTGGTGCCTTTATTTTTGATGGACCAACATTAAATGGATGGTAACCATATCTACCAGCATGTAAAATTTGCATGCAAATCTTCCCATCTTCATCATGTACAGCTTTTGTAACTTTTTTATGATTTTTTACATGACTTTTAAAGCTAAGTCTTGCAGAAAAAGGGGCTGTCCAACCTTGAATATTTGGTGCAATTCCACCAGTTACAATAAGTCCTACTCCACCTCTAGCACGTTCTGCAAAATAAACAGCCATTCTTTCATATCCATTTTTTTCTTCTTCTAAGCCTGTATGCATAGAGCCCATTAAAACTCTATTTTTTAAAGTAGTAAATCCTAAATCTAAAGGTTCAAAAATGTGCTTGTATTTCATACTTGGAGTTATTAAATTTATTATGCATGCATAATACTTGCAAGATAACTTTATTTTATGAAATTAAAAAAGCCAAAGAGTAGAATTCTTTGGCTTCTAAAAGAATAGTTGTAATCTTTTAACTCATAGGAACATCAATTACTATGAATTTGCTATTCTTATTCGCTTTAATGGTTACAGAATTAACATCTGTTAAACCTAATGCATCTCTTTTTTCTAAAATTTCATCTGCCACCTCCACTTCACCTTCAATTACAAATAAGTAAGCACCATTGTTAAGCGTGTAAGATAGAGATTTATTTTCATCTAAATCTGCCATAGCAATATACCCTTGCTGATGAATTGGCAATGAACCTTCTACTTGATTTGTTCTTGGTGATACTAAAGTTTGAAACTTATTTTTTCTTCCTTCTGCATCAAATTTTTTCTGATTGTAATAAGGTTCAACTTCTAATTTTTCTGGAATAATCCACAATTGTAAAAAATTAGTTTCTTTAGTTGAGCTATCGTTAAACTCAGAATGTGTAATTCCTGTTCCTGCACTCATTACTTGAACTTCACCAACTTCTATAGAGCGCTTATTTTCCATACTATCTTTGTGTGATAATGCTCCAGAAATAGGTATAGAAATTATTTCCATATTTCTATGAGGATGTGTTCCAAATCCCATTTTTGGCTGAACAACATCGTCATTTAATACACGTAACATACCAAAATTCATTCGCTCTGGATTGTTGTAACTAGCAAAACTAAACGTATGATACGATTTTAACCAACCATGATTTGCAAAACCTCTTGAGTTTGCTTTATGTATAACTTTATTCATTTTTTTTTAAATATTATATTAATATAAATAGCCCATTTTTCCTTGTTGATAATCGCGCATTGCTTCTAATATCTCAGTTTCTGTATTCATTACATAAGGTCCATATTGGGTAACTTTTTCTTCTAATGGTACACCTGACAGCACTAAAAAAACACTATCCTTATTTGCTTTTAATTCAATATTTTCTCCGTCTTTATTAAAGGTTACCATTTGATAACTTCCTTTTGATAATACCTCTTTATTTACTACTAATTCTCCATCTAATAAATACACTAAAGATTGGTGTGTTTTAGGTATCTCAAAAGAAATTGCTCCATCTGTTTTAGCTGAGCCAGTAAACACATTAACTTCTGTTTGAGTTTTAATATTTCCTTTAACTGAGTTTAATGTTCCTGCTACAATGTTTAACTGCAATTTTTTATCATCAGAATAAACTTTTGGTATTTGTTCATCTTCTAAATGTTGATAATTTGCAGGAATCATTTTGTGTTTTTTTGGCAAATTCAACCACAATTGAATACCTTCTAAATCACCACCTCTTTTTATAAACTCTTTAGATGGCGCTTCTGCATGCACAATTCCTCTTCCTGCTGTTGTCCATTGAACTCCACCTGCCTTAACAACCATTTCATTACCTAAAGAATCTCTGTGAAATTGCTCTCCTTTAAATAATAAAGTAATAGGCTCAAAACCTCTATGAGGATGAGGACCTAAGTCAAATGGGTTGTTGAATTCAGAAATAGCATAAGGCCCATAATGATGTAATAATATAAATGGATCTACATTTTCTACACCTTGTGTTGGCAAAGGCTGTCTTAAACGTATTGGCCCCATATTTACAAATGGACTTTTTACTTTATGTGCTATGGTTTTTAATGTTTTCATCTTATTATTTTTATTTTCCAAGGAAAATATTTAGGTAAATTTTTTATCTTAACTTATCTAGTAAATCACTTAATATTTTAGCTTCTTCATCAGAAATATTATTTAAAAAAGATATGTTTTCTGTATCATCTATATTTTTTAGAAGCTTTAATCCTTTATCTGTAATCTTTACATAAACTACTCTTCTATCATCATTACAACGTTCTCTTTCAATTAAGTTTTTATCACATAATTTATCCATTAAACGTGTTGCATTAGGCGCTCTTTCTATCATTCTTTCTTTAACAACTTGAACTTTCATTCTTTCGTTTGCACCTCTTAAAATTCGAAGTATATTATATTGTTGAGGTGATATACCATGAGGCTTAAAATACTCGTTTTCTTTACTGTTTAACCAATTAAAAGTGTATTTAATATTTACTAAAGCTTTAACCTTATTGTTGGTAAATTTCGATTTTATGTCTTTTGATATATCTCCCATAATAAAATAATTTACATAGTATAGAATTAACTATAAAGCATTTTCAAAGTGTTTTATTTTTTCTAATAAATCGTTATTATAATCTTTATTAACTAAAGTATTTTCTTTAAAGTTATCATTAAAGTTTGGTAATGAAAATGAAAATATTTCTTTAGCACCCATGTATGGATAATAGCTTAATGCAGAATTTAACACATTAGCACCTCCTCTACCTCCAGGTGAAGTAGCAGTTAATAATAAAGGTTTATCTCTAAATACTTTTTTGTTAATTCTAGAAGTCCAGTCAAATAAATTCTTGTAAGCAGCAGCAAAAGAACCATTGTGTTCTGCTAAAGACACAATAAAACCATGGTAATTATCTAATAAGTTTGTGAATTTATGTACATCTTCTGGGATACCTTTTTGCTCTTCATCTATGCTATAGATAGGAACATTATAATCTCTCAAATCAATTAAATTAAATTCAGAACTTTGCAAATTTTCTGCAGTATACTTGGCTAATTTTTTATTTATTGAACTTGAACTTGTACTTCCTGCAAATGCTAAAACTTTTTTCATTTAAGTAACTTTAATTTATGTTAACTGTTATTGTTTTCTTCTTTCTGACACAAAGTTACGAAATATATTATTATTTTCCAAGGAATATATATCCAAGGTAATATTTTACATTATTTTATTTATAAAAACATATTGAAGAAGTAGTATTGTTCTAGCATCAACAATTTCTTCATTTTTTATCATTTGCAAGGCTTTATTAAAGTTAATTTCTAAAACTTCAATTTCTTCATCTTCATTAAAAACGCCACCTTCATTTTCAGTTTTATTGCTTTCATCATATTCACCAATAAACAAATATACCTTCTCTTTTACTATACCTGGAGAGAGAAAAACTGTAGATACTTTTGTTAATTTATCAACTTTATAACCTACTTCTTCTTCTGTTTCACGAATTGCAGCTTTAGTTGGTGTTTCATTATTATCGATTGCACCTCCTATAAGCTCAATAGATTCCCCGTTATTTGTTGCCACATATACAGGAGACCTAAATTGTTTGGTTAATATAACATTCTTTGTATTTGTATTGTAAAGAAGTACAGCAACTCCATCGCTTTTACCATAAACTTCGTGAGTTACGCTTTTAATTTTACCATTATTAAAAAGATAGTCGAAACTTAAATGAGAAAGTTCTCCCCAAAAGCTAGAAATTATTTTTTGAGAAACATTAGATATTTTATTCTTAAAATTCATTTATAAAACTATTATAAATCAATATACAATGATAAATGAAGAATTAAAGTAAAAAGAAAATAAAAATACTGTTGTTTATATTTTTTAAGCCATTGGTTAAATTTGTATTTTTACAAAACGTTACAAAACGCTTTACTTTATGGATTTAAACTTCAACAAAAACGAAGATTTCAATAAACTTTTAGTATCAGATTTAAAGAGAAAATTAGCAAAAGTTAAATTAGGTGGTGGCCAAAAAAGAATAGATAAACATTACGAAAAGGGGAAAATGACAGCTAGAGAGCGTATTGAATATCTTTTTGATAACAATACAAAATCTATAGAAATTGGAGCTTTTGCTGGTGAAGATATGTATGCAGAACATGGTGGTTGTCCATCAGGTGGTGTTGTTGTAAAAATTGGTTACATAAAAGGTAAACAATGTATAGTTGTTGCAAACGATGCTACAGTAAAAGCTGGTGCTTGGTTTCCTATAACAGGTAAAAAGAATTTAAGAGCGCAAGAAATTGCTATCGAAAATAAATTGCCAATTATTTATTTGGTAGATTCTGCTGGTGTTTATTTACCAATGCAAGATGAAATTTTTCCTGATAAAGAACACTTTGGAAGAATTTTTAGAAACAATGCCATTATGAGCAGTATGGGTATAACTCAAATTTCTGCTGTTATGGGAAGTTGTGTTGCAGGTGGAGCTTATTTACCTATAATGAGTGATGAAGCTCTCATTGTAGATAAAACAGGAAGTATTTTTCTTGCAGGTAGTTATTTAGTTAAAGCTGCTATTGGAGAAACCATAGACAATGAAACTTTAGGAGGTGCTACTACACATTGTGAAATTTCTGGTGTTACAGACTATAAAGCAAAAGACGATGCAGCTGCTTTAGACAAAATTAAATTTATTGTCGACAAAATTGGTGATTATGAAAAAGCAGGTTACAACAGAAGTGAATCTCATCCACCAAAAGAAAATGAAGAAGAAATATTTGGTATTTTACCTAAAGATAGAGCTGCACAATACGACATGCTTGAAATTATTAAAAGACTCGTAGATAATTCTGAATTTGAGCAATACAAAGAAGGTTATGGACAAACCATTTTAACAGGATACGCAAGAATTGATGGTTGGGCTGTAGGTATTGTAGCTAACCAACGAAAATTAGTAAAAACTACAGGATCGAAAACTAAGCCAACAGAAATGCAATTTGGTGGTGTTATTTACAATGATTCTGCAGATAAAGCCACACGTTTTATTGCAAACTGTAATCAGAAAAAAATACCATTAGTTTTCTTGCAAGATGTTACAGGTTTTATGGTTGGTAGCAAATCTGAGCATGGTGGCATTATAAAAGATGGTGCAAAAATGGTAAATGCTGTAAGTAACTCAGTAGTTCCAAAATTTACAATAGTAATTGGTAATTCTTATGGTGCTGGAAATTATGCAATGTGTGGTAAAGCTTACGACCCTAGGCTAATTGTAGCATGGCCAAGTGCTGAATTAGCAGTTATGAGTGGCAACTCTGCTGCCAAAGTTTTATTACAAATAGAAACTGCAGCCTTAAAGAAAAAAGGTGAAGAAATTACACCAGAAAAAGAAGCAGAATTATTTAACAAAATAAAATCTAGATACGATAAACAAATTTCACCTTATTATGCGGCTGCAAGAATTTGGACAGATGCTGTAATAAATCCTTTAGATACTAGAACATGGATTTCTATGGGGATTGAAGCAGCCAATCATGCTCCAATAGAAAAGCCTTTTAATTTAGGAGTTTTACAAGTTTAAATTGTAAATAGTAATTTATAAATTCAATGACCAATGTCACATTTGGTCATTTTTTTATCCATTATTTTTGCATAAAGATGTAGTCTATGAGCAAATCAATATTTATTACCACCACAGAACCCAATAGTGGTAAATCATTAGTTTCTTTAGGAATGTTAAGAATGATGTTAAACAGGTCTTCTAAAGTGGGTTATTTTAGACCTATTGTTAATCAAAACAATGCTAACAAAAAAGATGATCATACCAATACTGCACTTTCCTTTTTTAACTTAGACCTTAGTTATGAAGATTGTATTACCTTCGATCAACATGAAGTTGTTCAGTTATTAAGTGAAGGTAAAACAGATGATTTTATTCAAACTATAATTACCAAATACAAAGAAATTGAAGCCAAGTACGACTATGTTTTAGTTGAAGGTACAGATTTTTCTGGTGAAGGTGGTTTTACTGAGGTTGATGTTAATTTAATGATTGCTAAAAACCTAGGTATTCCTGTTTTAATTGTGGGTGCAGGAAACAACAAAAAGAAACAAGAGTTCATTAACATAATGCAACTTAGCTACCATTCTTTTATTCAAAAAGAGGTAGATGTAATTGGTGTTATCGCCAATAAAATAGACCCTAATGAAATTGATTTTATTAGAGAAAAACTTACACAAGCGTTTCCTAAAAATGTACATATAGATGTAGTTCCAAAAGTTAAATTATTAGCTAATCCAACTGTTAGAGAAGTATCTACTCTTTTAGATAGTAAAGTGCTTTTTGGAGAACAGTTCTTAGATAATACCATTAGCAATTATAGTACAGGTGCAATGCAGTTAAGAAATTATTTAACGCATTTAAAAGAGAATGGGTTAGTAATAACCCCTGGTGACAGAGCAGATATTATTCTTGGCGCTCTTCAAGCTAATGCTTCTAGTAACTATCCAAAAATATCAGGAATTGTTTTAACAGGAGGATTAACTCCTGAAGATTCAATTCTAAAACTCATAGAAGGTGTACAATCCTCAGTGCCTATTATTTCTGCAGAAGGTGGCACTTTTGAGGTAACCAATAAGGTAGGTGATATAAAACCTAAAATTTATGCTAACAACAACCAAAAGATATTACTAGCCTTAGATACTTTTGACAAGTATATTAACGTAGATGAATTAACTCAAGTTTTAACTAATTTTCAATCAGAAAAGCTTACTCCAAGCATGTTTCAATATAGATTATTACAAAAAGCTAGAGCCTCTAAGAAACATATAGTTTTACCTGAAGGAAATGACGATAGAATTATAACTGCTGCTGCACGTTTACAGTTATTAAATATTGTTGATTTAACTATTTTAGGAGATAAAAATGAAATTCAACAAAGAAGCGATAGATTAGGTTTACAAATAGATTTAAATAAAATAAACATTTTAAACCCACAAGATTCCATACATAATGAAGCTTTTGGTAAAACTCTTTTTGAAGCAAGGAAACATAAAGGAATGACAGAAACAACAGCAATGGATTTAACAAGAGATGTTTCTTATTATGGTACTTTAATGATTTTAAATGGTTTAGCAGATGGTATGGTGTCTGGTGCCGTTCATACAACCATGCACACCATAAAACCCTCGTTGCAAATTATTAAAACTAAACCAGGAGTTTCTGTGGTATCTTCTGTATTTTTTATGTGTTTATCAGATAGGGTTTCTGTCATGGGAGATTGTGCTGTAAATCCTAATCCAAATGCAGAACAATTAGCAGAGATTGCCATTTCTTCTGCAGAATCTGCAGCGGCATTTGGTATAGAACCAAAAGTAGCTATGCTTTCGTATTCTTCTGGAAGCTCAGGAAAAGGAGAAGAGGTAGAAAAAGTTAGAAAAGCAACTCAGATAGTAAAAGAAAAAAAACCAAACTTAAAAATCGAAGGACCTATTCAATATGATGCCGCTGTAGATATGGGTGTTGCTAAAACCAAAATGCCAGAATCTGCTGTAGCTGGTCAAGCTTCTGTATTAATATTTCCTGATTTAAATACTGGAAACAATACCTATAAAGCCATTCAAAGAGAAACTGGTGCATTAGCTATTGGACCAATGTTACAAGGATTAAATAAACCTGTTAATGACTTAAGTAGAGGTTGTACTGTAGACGATATTTTTAACACTGTTTTACTAACTGCTATTCAAGCAAACCAAAATTAATATGAACATTTTAGTACTTAACGCTGGTTCTTCTTCATTGAAATATCAAGTAATAGATATGCCTTCTCAAGAGGTAAAATGTGTAGGTTTAGTTGAAAGAATTGGTATGGAAGATGCTATTTTTTCGCACCAAAAAAACAACCAAAAACATCAAGAAGTCTTGGCCATAAAAGACCACAAAACAGGACTACAAAAAATTGCAGAAACTTTGTTAGATGCTAAACTTGGTGTATTAGCTAAAGTTGATGATATAAAAGCGGTAGGTCATAGAGTGGTACATGGTGGAAGTAGGTTTAGTAAAACCAGAATAATTACTCAAGAAGTAAAAGATAGTATAAAAGCGTTGTTCGATTTAGCACCTTTGCATAATCCAGCAAACCTAACAGGCATTGAAGTTGCAGAGACTATATTTAAAAACGCAACACAAGTAGCCATTTTCGATACTGCCTTTCATCAAACAATGCCAAAAGTAGCTTATGAATATGCCATACCTCAAGAATATTTAACCAAACATAAAATTAGAGCTTATGGTTTTCATGGTACAAGTCATAAATATGTTTCTGAAAAAGCTAGAGCTTATTTAGGTGAAGAAAACTCTAAAAACATTATTACAGTGCACTTGGGTAATGGTTGCAGTATGAGTGCTATTAAAGATGGTAAAAGTATAGAAAACTCATTAGGTTTTGGGCCCATGAATGGTTTGGTTATGGGAAGTAGATCTGGAGACATAGACCAATCTGTAATCTTTTATTTGATAAATAAACTAAAAAAATCAACAGATGAAGTGGCTAGTCTTTTAAATAAAGATTCTGGTTTAAAAGGCCTTACTGGATATTCAGATTTAAGAGAGATTTCTGAAAAAGCAAAAAATGGAGATGAAAACTGTATTCATGCATTACAGTTAACAGCACATAGAATAAAAAAATACATAGGAAGTTATGCTGCTATTTTAAATGGTTTAGATGCCATAATTTTTACAGCAGGTATTGGCGAAAACTCTGCCTTAATGCGAAAGTTATCTTGCGAAAATTTAAACTTTTTAGGAATTCAATTAGATGAACAAAAAAATGAGCAACACAGCAAAGAGCTTAGAGAAATTCAAGCAGAAGCATCAAAAGTAAAAATAATGGTAATTCCTACAAATGAAGAAGTTGAAATTGCCAAACAAACCTATCAACTAATATCTTCTTAAGTAGCTATAAAAGTATTGTTAATAACAAGTGCGTTTTTTAACTTTGCGATCAATAATATAATAAGTATAGAAATGGGTAGAGCGTTCGAATTTAGGAAAGCAAGAAAAATGAAACGTTGGTCTGCAATGGCTAAAACCTTTACTAGAATTGGTAAAGACATTGTAATGGCAGTAAAAGAAGGAGGCCCAAATCCTGAAACTAACTCACGTCTTAGGGCAGTTATACAGAATGCTAAGGCAGCAAATATGCCTAAAGACAACATAGAACGTGCTATAAAAAAAGCATCAGATAAGAACACAGAAAACTATAAAGAGGTGTTGTTTGAAGGTTATGCACCTCATGGAATTGCTGTTCTTATAGAAACTGCTACAGACAATAACAACAGAACTGTTGCTAACGTAAGAGCTGCTTTTAATAAATGTGATGGTAACTTAGGAACTTCTGGTTCTGTAGTTTTTATGTTCGATCATACTTGTAATTTCACCTTAAAAAAAGAAGATATTGAAGATTTAGAAATGCTAGAATTAGAACTGATAGATTTTGAAGTTGAAGAAGTTTTTGATGATGAAGAAGGTGTAATTATTTATGCACCTTTCGAACAGTTTGGATCTTTACAGTCGTATTTCGAAGAAAATAATATCGAAATCTTATCCTCAGGTTTTGAGCGTATTCCAACTACTACAACTGAACTTTCTGAAGAGCAACAAGAAGATGTAAATAAACTCTTGGAAAGATTAGAAGAAGATGATGATGTGCAAAACGTCTATCATTCTATGCAAGAATAAAAAAATCCCAAACAAAATGTTTGGGATTTTATTTTGATTAAAACCTATTATCACCATCTAGCATATCACCTAAACCGCCAAGTACACTACCCTCTCCTCTACTTCCACCATTTCTTGGTGCCATAGCTAAAACTCTACCAGCCAATCTACTAAATGGTAAAGATTGTATATAAACAGTTCCTGGGCCACGTAATGTGGCAAAGAATAAACCTTCGCCTCCAAAAATGGTATTTTTAATTCCACCAACAAATTCAATATCGTAATCTACATCTTTGGTAAACCCTACTATACAACCTGTATCTACTTTTAACACTTCTCCAGGTAGTAAAACTTTTTTAGCCATTGTACCACCAGCATGAATAAAGCCTAACCCATCTCCTTCTAGTTTCTGCATAATAAAACCTTCGCCTCCAAAAAGACCTCTTCCTAATTTTTTAGAAAATTCTATACCAATGCTTACACCTTTAGCAGCACATAAAAAGGCATCTTTTTGGCAAACAAATTTACCTCCAAATTCAGTTAGATCTATAGGGATTATTTTACCTGGATAAGGTGATGCAAATGATACTTGTTTTTTTCCATGGCCACTATTAGTAAAGACAGTCATAAATAAACTTTCGCCAGTTAAAATTCGTTTACCAGCAGAAAATATTTTTCCAAGAAGTCCTTTTTCTTGGTTAGAACCATCTCCAAATATGGTGTTCATTGTTATTTGGTCATTCATCATCATAAAGGTTCCTGCTTCTGCAACAACACCTTCTTGAGGGTCTAATTCTATTTCTACATATTGCATTTCTTCACCAAAAATGCGGTAATCTATTTCATGTGCATTCATAAATGTAATTTTTAAGTATCTATAAAATTAGTGGTATAAAAAGAAGAAATGTTACAATTAGGCATAAAAAAAGTCGTAGTTGAACCACGACTTTGTTTCTTGAACTTTTTTATTGTAATAATAATCCCCCAACTATATTACTAAAAATTCAATAAAAACAAATATAATGCGCAAATGTTAAATAAAAAAATTTTTTTTAGGTTAAAAATACCTAATCAGATATTTATAAATATCAACAATTTAAGGCTTTAACAATTTTTAACTTTTAGACTCCATTCAAATTTAAAAGTTGTAACTATTACACCATCACTATTTACTCCATTAGACAATAGACTAATCTTTTGACCCTCATTAGTTTTAGCCGAAAGTGCAATAGCATTATTAATGGTATCGCCAGCATTACAAGTAAACTCAATATTACCTGTTGCTTTTTTAAAAAAACTTCCTTCTTGACGAGTTACTAACATCGAAACTTTTTTATCTGTAGCTGCAATGGCTTGCATTACTAAAACACCTGTACTCATTTCTGCAGCCATACCTTGAGCTGCCCAAAACATACTTTTAAAAGGATTCTGATTCAACCATTTGTGTTTAATCTTCACCTTACAATAACTATGTGTTAGTTCTTTAACTCGCATGCCAGACAACCAACCTAATGGCAATTTAAAGAACATAAAGGTGTTTATTTTTCTTGGAGATAACTTCATTAAAAATATAAAATAATTAATGTTTAAAGTTAGTTATAATTAAATAATTACAACATCTCTAAACTTAAAATATTAAAGTAAACAACAGTTCTATTAAGTTTAGAGCAATCTTGTAAATACTCCAGAATACTAGGTTAAATAAAACTCACATTTATTAAATAAAAACGTCTACTAACATTTAATTAAAGACTATTTATTTCTGCTTTACAAATGTTAATAATATGTTAAATAAAAGTACTATGTATTGCATAATACCTTTTATTAGATATATATTTGCATAAGCAAGTATTATATCAATATAACAACCATGAAACAAAATAGAGAATACACCAATGCTTTTTTAATACACATATCTGCTTTTGCTGGATTTTTCTTTCCTTTTGGTAATATAATTACGCCATTAATTGCATGGCAAACTTTAAAGGATAGAAGTTTGTTTTTAGATGAGCAAGGTAAAGAAGCTGTAAATTTTAATATTAGTTACACCTTATATGTGTTTTTACTAAGCTTGTTATTTGTTCCTCTAGCAATAGGTTCTTTTTTTGGAAGGCATAATAATTTTATCAATTTCACAAATTTCGATTTCCATTTAGACCTTGGCTTACCAAACTTGTTTGGTTTTATAGGATTAGGAACTGTAGCTGGTTTAATTTACATTATTGGTATTGCTTTAGTAATAATTGCTTCTTTAAAAGCAAAAGAAGGCGAAAATTACAAGTATCCATTAACTATAAAATTTATAAAATAAATCACAATACATGAAGATAGAAAACACAAAAGCTCAAATGCGTAAAGGTGTTTTAGAGCTATGCATCTTATCCATCTTAAAAAATGGAGATGCGTATACTTCTGAAATACTAGAAACGCTAAAAGAAGCTGAAATGATTGTGGTAGAAGGTACTATTTATCCGTTATTAACACGTTTAAAAAATGCAGGCTTATTAACCTACAGATGGGAAGAGTCAACTTCTGGACCACCAAGAAAATATTACGTTTTAACAGAAAACGGAGGAATGTTTTTAAAAGAATTACACAAAACATGGAGCAATTTAGTAACTGCTGTAAACCAAGTAACAAGCAAAAAATCGACTACAAATGAATAAGACTATAAACATAAATCTAGGCGGATTTTTCTTTCATATAGATGAAACTGCTTACCAAAAATTAAAACGATATTTAGAATCTATTTCTAAGTCGTTAAGCGATGATCCACAAGGGAAAAATGAAATCATTGCCGATATTGAAGCACGTATAAGCGAATTATTATCAGAAAAAATTACGGATGCTAGACAAGTTGTTAATGAAGGTGATATAGATGATATCATTAAAATTATGGGACAACCAGAAGACTATGCAGAAACTGATGATGCCTATAGTGATGCTAGTTATTCGTATACTAGAAACAGTGCAGCAACTAAAAAATTATTTAGAGATGGTGAAGATAAGTTTTTAGGAGGTGTAGCTGCTGGTATTGCACATTATTTGAATGTAGATATTATTTGGATTCGTCTAGCTTTCCTAGCATCATTTGTATTGGGTGGTTTTGGTTTCTTACTGTATATTGTTTTATGGATTTTACTCCCTGAAGCAAAAACCACTGCAGAGAAATTACAGATGCAAGGTGAGCCAGTAAACATAGATAATATAGAGCGCAAAATTCGTGAGGAATTTAACAATGTATCTGAAAATGTTAAAACAGTTGCCAATAAAGCCTCAGAAAAAATAAAAGAAGGTGCAGAAAAAGTAAACGAAACTTTTTCGGGAAAGCCCAAAAAAAATAATGGCGCAAGTAGTTTTTTTGATACCATAGGTAAAATTATACTTACCTTATTTAAAATCTTTGGTAAGTTTATAGGTATCATTATCATATTTGTATCTGCAGCTGTTATTTTATCTCTAATTATTGGAGGGTTTTCTGTAGGAAGTTTAGAATGGTTAAACGTAGATGGCGATATTTTAACTTATCCACCATTTTTTTACGAATCGGTTTTACCAGTTTGGTTACTTACTTTATTTGTATTCTTATTAGTTGGAATTCCTTTTTTAGTACTTTTTATACTAGGGTTAAGAATACTTTCGAGTAACGTACAAAAAATTAGCAAACCCATTTCGTTAACCTTATTAGGTATATGGTTGGTGTCTTTATTAGGTTTAATTTTTACAGGTTTAGAGTTTGGCTCTTCACATACAGTGTATGGTAAAACTACAGATAAAAAATCTTTAAATATAGTTGCTAATGACACCTTAAATTTAAAGATGATTAATAACGATGATCTTTACTACAGACACAATTTAAGAAGAACTACCAGAAAAGAAGAAGTAGAAGTAAATGGTAAACGCATGACTTATGGTAGCTATATAAAAGTTGATGTAGTAAAGAGTAATTCTAACAAAAATTACTTTGTTGTTCAGAAAGATTCTAGGGGTAGAAACAAACTTAACGCCAATAAAAATGCAGAACAAATTCAGTACAACTTTAAAGTAGAAAACAACACTGTTATTTTAGATGCTTATTACTTATCAGATTTTAAAAATATCTGGAAAGACGAAGAAATTAAAATTATATTTTACGTTGCAGAAGGTGTGTATGTATATTTCGATAATACTGTTAAAAACTACTTGTATAATGTAGACAACACAGAAGATATTTACGATAAAGATATGGCAAACCATTATTTTAAAATGACAGCTGTAACCTTAGATTGTACAGATTGTGATACTGACTTAGATGAAGATATAAAAGAAGAAATTGAAGAATAGCAATTTATTGAGTTACAATTCAGTCATAAAAATTGACAATTCAGTAACCTAACTTTTAATATTTGTGTCTACACAAAGACATTTGTAATCAATAAAACCTAAAAACCCATGAAAACAACAACCCAAAAACTATTATCTATTTTATTTGTAGCAACACTATTAACATCGTGTAATGTTAACATGTTTAATAGAATTAATGGCAATGGCAACATTAAAACAGCAGATAGAACTACAAAAGAAGCTTTTACTAAAATTAAAGTAAGTACAGGATTAGATTTATACCTAACCCAAGGTTCTAAACAAAAAATTATGGTAGAAGCAGACGAAAATCTTCATGATATTATTATCACTGAAGTTGTAGATGGTACTTTAAAAATTTATGCTGAGCAAAATATTTGGCAAGCCAAAGCTAGAAAAGTTTATGTAACCGTAAAAACTATAGAAAGCTTAGTTGCTACTAGTGGTGCAGATGTTTATGCTAATGATGTTATTCAAGCAGATGTATTTAAAATATCGGCAACTAGTGGCGCAGATATTAGAATAAATGTAGAAGCTAATACTGTAGAAACAAGCTCTACTAGTGGTTCTGATATAGCTATTAGTGGTACTACTAAAAACCATACTTCTAAAGCAACTAGTGGTGCATCTATAGATGCCTACGATTTAAAAAGCGAAAATGTAAATGTAAATGTTACTAGTGGTGCAGATATTAATATTTATGCCTCAGAAAGTATTAGCGCAAAAGCTTCTAGTGGTGGCGATATCGATTTTAAAGGAAACCCAAAACAGGTAAATAAAAAATCGTCGTCTGGAGGTAGTATTTCTGCCAAATAAAAACACAATCAATCAACCAAAAAACTAACCAATCAATCTATTGTAGGCCTTTTGTAAAACTATAAAAGGGAAAACAAAAGACTTACATCAACCCACCAAAATCAACTATTATGAATACTTTTTTTAATCCTTTTAAAGAATCTATTGTAGTTCAAGCTATTGCTTATTTAAGCTTACTGCTATACAATTTTATAAAGCATTTATTTCTATAAAATATTAACAATACTAATACTTGGTTTTATTAGTTTACTTGGTAAAGCGTCGTTTGTAATGATCGGCGCTTACTTTTTGTAAACTATTAGCAAGCACTAACTGTTAATTGTTCTTTAAAAGAAGCTATCCTATTTAATACTATCAATCTTTTTGGTAAATTTGAGCTTATGAAATCAATCACTTTAATTGTTTTATTATTTGTTTCTTCTTTACTACACACACAAGAAATACCAGATAATTTTGTGTATATAGGAGACATCGATCCTACCATAAAAGTTGAGCTTCGCTACTACTCTACTAACAATTTTATTGGTAAAAAAATTGAGGGTTATAACAACAACTGTTTGTTGGTTACTAAAAAAACAGCGTTAGCCTTAAAAGAAGTACAAAAAATACTAGCCTTAAAAGGATTGAGTTTAAAAATATTTGATGCTTACAGACCTCAACAGGCTGTAAATCATTTTGTAAAATGGGCGAAAGATATTAACGATACAATAATGAAAGCCCAATATTACCCTAATGTACCTAAAAAAGAACTATTTAAAAGAGGGTATATTGCAGCAAAATCTGGCCATAGTAGAGGTAGCACAGTAGACTTGACTATTGTAGATTTAACCACCAAGAAAGAGTTAGATATGGGTAGCCCTTATGATTTTTTTGGTGAAGAGTCGCACCCATTTTATAAAAACATTAGCAAAGAACAGAAAGACAATAGAATGTATTTGCGAGAAATTATGTTGCTAAACGGTTTTGTGCCCTATGATAATGAATGGTGGCATTTTACCTTAGCCAACGAACCTTTTCCAAAAACTTACTTCAATTTTCCTGTTGAATAAGTCTTTTAACAATTTGTAAAGGTCTTTGTTTAAAATCGGCATTATATTTGTACACTATTTAGCAATTAACAACGAATAAATTATTTATGTCTTTTAAAACAACTTATCTATTTATTTTTTTCGCCTTAAGTATTGTACAGATTTCTTTTAGTCAGTTAGACAAAACAAAAGGAAGCAAAGAAAAAGGGAAAATAAAAGCTATTGTTTTAAATAATGCTAAAGAAATAAAAAAGCCAAATTCAATTGAATTGGGTAATTTAAATGGTTTTCAAAAAGCTTTTGAAAAAGAGAAAGAAAAGCTAAAAAAACAACAGCAACAAAATAACGAGAATAACAAAGGTATTTTAACTCAAGCTAAATTAAAGGAGCAGCGTTTTTTAAAATCGTTTAAAAAAATAAATGGGCAATATATTATTCCTAAAATAGATCAAGATTTAGGGAGTGTAAGAACCAGTTCTAACAATGTACATATTATTTGTAGAGATTTTCAATACCCAGATGGTGATAGAGTTACCATTTATGTAAACGAAATTCCTGTGGTGTACAACATTACCTTAACTACAAGTTATCAATCTTTTAATATTCCTTTAGAAGTTGGGTTAAATAAAATTTCGTTTATGGCACTTAACCAAGGTACTTCTGGCCCTAATACAGCCGCTTTTAAAGTATATAATGATGCTGGCATGTTACTTTCTGCTAACGAATGGAATTTAGCTACTGGAGCTAAGGCAACGCTAGTAATAGCAAAAGACAAATAAACAGTCTTCGAAAACGATTGCGCTAAATTTAATTTTTACTGTTTTTTTATTCTTTCTAAAACCTTTATTTTTGTATTCAGTCTTTTTTAAACATTAAGATTTTACAGATAACAAACAACGAAAATTTAGAATGAAAAAAATCACCAAAGAGACCTATTTAGCTTGGTACAAAGACATGCTTTTTTGGCGTAAGTTCGAAGACAAATTAGCTTCTGTTTACATTCAGCAAAAAGTTAGAGGTTTTTTACACCTTTACAATGGGCAAGAAGCCATTTTAGCTGGCGCTATACATGCCATGGACTTATCTAAAGATAAAATGATAACTGCTTACAGAAACCATGTACAGCCTATTGGTATGGGAGAAGATCCTAAAAAAGTAATGGCAGAATTGTATGGTAAAGCTACAGGTACCTCTAAAGGTATGGGTGGTTCTATGCACATTTTCTCGAAAGAATTTGGTTTTTACGGAGGGCATGGAATTGTTGGAGGTCAAATTCCTTTAGGAGCTGGTATTGCTTTTGCAGATAAATACAAAGGCTCAGATGGTGTAACGTTATGTTGTTTTGGTGATGGTGCAGCTAGACAAGGATCGCTTCATGAAGCATTTAATTTAGCAATGTTATGGAAATTACCTGTAATTTTTATTTGTGAAAACAATGGCTATGCCATGGGTACTTCTGTAGAAAGAACAGCCAATCATCCAGATATTTGGAAACTAGGTTTAGGTTATGAAATGCCATGTGGGCCTGTAGATGCAATGAACCCAGTTAAAGTTGCAGAAGCTGTAGACGAAGCTATAGAACGTGCAAGACGTGGTGATGGCCCTACATTCTTAGAAATGAAAACCTACAGGTATAGAGGACACTCTATGTCTGATGCACAGCACTACAGAACCAAAGAAGAAGTAGAAGAATATAAAAAGATAGATCCTATAACTCAAGTAAAAGACATTATCTTAGAAAAGGGTTATGGTACAGAAGAAGATATTACTGCATTAGATAAAGAAGTTAAAAAAATGGTTAAAGAGTGTGAAAAATTCGCAGAAGAATCTCCTTGGCCAGAACCACAACAACTTTACGATGTTGTTTACGAACAAGAAGATTATCCATTTATAAGTTAACATATGGCTACAATAATAAACATGCCGCGTTTAAGCGACACAATGGAAGAAGGTGTTGTGGCAAATTGGTTAAAACAAGTTGGTGATAAAGTAGATGAAGGCGATATTTTAGCTGAAATTGAAACCGATAAAGCTACTATGGAATTTGAATCGTTTCATGAGGGTACCCTTTTACACATTGGGGTGCAAGAAGGTGAAACTGCTCCTGTAGATACGCTTTTAGCAATTATTGGTGAAGAAGGCGAAGATATAACTGAGTTACTTAATGGTGCAGCAACTGCTGCCTCAGCTGAAGAAGAAAAAGAAGAGAAACAAGAAACTGAAAGTGCCCCAGAAGAAACTTCTGCTACAGATGATGTTGAAATTCCGGAAGGTGTACAAGTAGTTACTATGCCACGTTTAAGCGATACTATGACAGATGGTACTGTAGCATCTTGGTTAAAAAATGTAGGCGATAGTGTTGATGAAGGAGATATTCTTGCTGAAATAGAAACCGATAAAGCTACCATGGAGTTCGAATCTTTTTACGAAGGTACTTTATTACATGTTGGTGTTGGTGAAGGCGAAACTGCTCCTGTAGATAGTTTACTGGCTATTATAGGTCCTGAAGGAACAGATGTTTCTGCTATTGTTGCTAGTGGAGGTGCTGTAAACAAAAGCGCTAAAAAAGAAGACACTAAAGAAAGTACAGCAAAAGAAGAAAAACAAGCAACCGAAAGTGCTGCATCATCAGAAAAAACACAATCGACAAATACTTCTGGCGGACGCATTTTTGCATCGCCTTTAGCGAAAAAAATTGCTGCAGATAAAGGAATTAATTTGGCAGATGTTAATGGTTCTGGCGAAAATGGTAGAATCATTAAAAAAGATGTAGAAAACTATACACCAAGCACAGCTAGTACAGCTGCACCAAAAGCAGAAGCTAGTACTACTTCTACCCCTGCTGTTACTTATGTAGCTTCTGGTGAAGAAAGCTCAGAAGAGGTTAAAAACTCGCAAATGCGTAAAGCTATTGCTAAATCTTTAGGGGCATCTAAATTTTCTGCTCCAGACTTTAGTTTAACTATTGAAGTAGATATGGACAATGCTATGGCTTCTAGAAAAACTATAAATGCGATACCAGACACTAAGGTATCGTTTAACGATATGGTTGTAAAAGCTTGTGCAATGGCCTTACAAAAACATCCACAAGTAAATACTTCGTGGAATAACGACACCACAGTATACCACAAACATATTCATGTTGGTGTTGCTGTTGCTGTAGACGAAGGTTTATTAGTACCTGTAATAAAACACACCAATTCGTTAAGCTTAACTCAAATTGGAGCTGCTGTTAGAGATTTAGCAGGTAAAGCAAGAAATAAAAAGATACAACCTAGTGAAATGCAAGGGAGTACGTTTACTGTTTCTAACTTAGGTATGTTTGGTATCGATAACTTTACGTCAATCATTAATCAGCCCAACTCTGCTATCTTATCAGTTGGAGCCATAGTTGAAAAACCAGTGGTAAAAAACGGACAGTTAGCTGTGGGTAATACCATGAAGTTAACCCTAACTTGCGATCATAGAACGGTAGATGGTGCTGTGGGTGCTCAATTTTTACAAACATTAAAAACCTTTATAGAAAACCCAGTTACCATGTTAGCTTAGTTTTCTATGAAAACCATAAAAAAAAGGTGCTATTTAAAAATAGCACCTTTTTTTATTTGATAATTATTTAATAACCTTAATCATCATAAAAATTTAATATTTTAGGGGTTAATTAAATCAACTAAATAAAAGCTACTGTATTTCAATGAAAAAATATACCCTTTATGCTTTACTGTTTGTACTTATAGCTTGTACAAAAACCGAGGTACAGGTTACCAAAATTACGGGCAAACGTATTGCTATAGATAGCACAAATGCTAGCGATAAAACTATTGAAGATTTTATAACCCCCTATAGAAAAGAACTGCAACAAAACATGCAAAAAGAATTGTGTGTTGCTCCTAGTAATTTTGTAAAAAACGATGGAACATTACAAAGCTCTCTAGGGAATTTAATGGCAGATTTGTCTTACGAAATGGCGAATCCTGTGTTTAAAAAAATAGCCAATACCAATATAGATTTTGTATTAATGAACAATGGTGGTTTACGAGCTCCCATACCTAAAGGAGTGGTAACCACTGAAAATGCATTTTTATTAATGCCTTTCGAAAACGAATTGGTAGTTACCAAGTTAAGCGGAGAAAAAGTAAAAGCCTTATTCGATTATTTTGTAGCAAAACAAAAAGCGCATCCACTATCGAAACAGGTAAATTTAACCATTCAAAAAAACACCTATACCTTAAACATTAATGGTAAAGCCTTTGATGAAAAAAAATCGTACTATGTATTAACCAACGATTATTTACAAACAGGTGGCGATGGAATGAACTTTTTTGCCAATCCAGAAGCACTAATCCCTTTAAATTATAAAGTTAGAAATGCCATTATCGACTATTTTACAAAAGTAGATCGTTTAGAAAAAATTATAGATAACCGTGTAATTGTAAAGCCATGAAAAGAAGAAATTTTGTAAAACAATTGGGTAGTGCTGCCTCTTTAGCTATGATTGGCGGTGCAGGTTTAACGGGTTTTGCACCCAAAAAGCAAAAACACATTACCATATTACATACCAATGACACCCATAGCCATATAGACCCTTTTGGGCCCAACCATAACCGAAACCCTAATAAAGGAGGTATTGCTAGACGTGCAGCCCTAATACAAAACATACGACAAGAAAATACAAATACGCTACTATTAGATGCAGGCGATATTTTTCAAGGAACCCCTTATTTTAATTTTTATGGCGGTGAGTTAGAGTTTAAATTAATGAGTAAGCTGCAGTACGATGTAGCTACCCTTGGTAATCATGATTTTGATAATGGTATAGAAGGTTTTTATAAGCAATTGCCCCATGCCAACTTCGATTTTGTATCTGCCAATTACGATTTTACAAATACAGTGTTAGACACCCATATAAAACCTTATAAAATTATGGTAAAAGACGGTATTAAAATTGGCGTTTTTGGGTTGGGTATTGAGCTAGAGGGTTTAGTAAATAAGAAACACTACAAAGAAACTAAGTATTTAGACCCAATTGCAATTACACAAGATATTACCAGAGAATTAAAAGAAGAACAACAATGCGATTTAATTATTTGTTTATCGCATTTAGGGTATTATTACAAAAGACATCCAGAAACTGTTTCCGATTTAAATTTAGCAAAAGCCACTAAAGATATCGACTTAATTATTGGTGGGCACACCCATACTTTTTTACCAAAACCCACTATCGTTAAAAATGTTGCCGATAAAAATATGCTGGTAAATCAAGTAGGTTGCTATGGTTTGTATTTGGGTAGAATTGACTTTTATTTCGATGAATTTAACCAAAAAACGAGTAAAGAAACAACCATTTTGGTAGGCTAAATTTGGCCTCTTCTACTCTATTTTTTTAAGAATTCAGGTATTGAAATTTGTAAAGTAAATTTCGTAAAATACTGTTATAATGTTATTTACAATTTTTTACACCAATAGTAAATTTACCTAAAATCTAAAAATAAAGTCCAAAATCTTGATTTTTTTTAGGTTTTAATAGGGCTATTCATACAAAAAGACTGAGTTTTTACTGCATCAAGACGCAATATGAGTTGCATCAGGACGCAAGTTATAATGCATCAGGACGCAATTTTAATTGCGTACGGACGCAATAACACCTATTTTTAACCAAAAAAAGCCCCAATACATTGCTGTATTGGGGCTTTACC
>JABXIJ010000023.1 GCA_013373105.1 Flavobacteriaceae bacterium
GTCGTTATCCCGCAATTTTATCGGGTTATCGACGACAAAATAACACATATAACCAGTTATGGGCAAGTTAAAACGACATAGCGGTTCAAGGCAGGCTGACACCTAAAGTGACAGATAAAAAAGTGGAGACAAGAAAACCACTCAAAAAACAGGGAGTAATCTGAAAATCCACAAGAGTAGGAATGAAATTTAATATTTAACAGAAATGAAAAAATCAATGACAATTTTTGGGGCAATTTTAATTGTTGCTACCATCCTTACAAGTTGCGGGAAAAAAGCGAGTGATTACGACAGCATTGTAAAAGAATACAAAGATATTCTTTGTGTAGTGATGGATAAAAATAACAATTCAATGTCGGACAAAACAAAAGCTTTGCAAAGACAACAAGAATTAAATAAGGAATATGAAGAAGCTCTTAAAAATCTCTCACAGGAGGAGAAATCTAAACTAATGATGTCTTGGGCTAATTCACTTGCAGAGGTAAGTGATGGTAAATGTGACTAAATACACCAGCCCATAACAGCACCTAAGAAAACATGGGGCGGTCAGTGGTTTCCGTAAATTTCCTTCTTCGTGGCTAATTAGTCACGGGCGGACAGGAAAGTACTTCAAAAGCCCCACGTTTCTTAGCTGCAAACCGTTATGGGCAAGTTTAAAAACCAAAGACGGTCTGCGATGTCCAAAGGACTGACCTCCTAATGTGATAGAAAATAAAAAAAGTGGATGCCAGACCCCACTCTAAAAAACGGGGCGTATTCCGAAAAGCCTTATGAGTAGGAAAATTAAACGCAGTAATTATGAATATTAAATTCTTCTCATTTATTAAACCTTATTTGTCATTTATTGACAATGGACATCTTTACCGTAAACCATTCAGTTGGCTTTATGCAATATTGGCGATAATTAACTTGATATTACCTTTGTATGTTTTCTATATGGCTGTAGATAATCGAATTTTTGATAGCCCTGCAAAATTCTTCATTGTGTTTTTGCTTATGTGGATAATAATTGCGTTCGCCAGTTGGGTGAGTTTTCAATTGTGGTGGGATAGGAAATCAAAGATTATAGACACTTCTATAGAAGGTGATGAATTTGTTGCTACCCCTGTTTTTTCACATTTAATTCAAACTTTAGGGGAATGGCTAGGTACTTGGATTGGAATTGTAGGTTTTGGGACAGCACTATTAACAACAATTATTTTAGGAGATGAAGGATCTAATTTATCAAGAGAAATAGGTTTTGGTTTTCTAGAAACTGGATGGCTTTTTATAGTTCTTATGCCAATCTATGGTTTTTTGATTATTGTGGCAACAAGATTTTTAGCAGAACAATTTAGAGCACTTGCATCAATAGCTAATAATACCAGAAAGAATTAAAACCAGCCCATAACACGGGCTCATAAAGCATTGCGAGTGAGGTACATATTTGAAAGTATGTGCCTCTCTTCAACCTTTGTTCAGGTTGACATGTTTGTACTCCGAATTTCGCAACGTTTCATAGCCCGAGACCGTTATGGGCAAGTAAAAACAACAATTCATAAAATAACATCATAATATGAAAAATTATCAAATTCTAATTATTGGAGGCGGTACAGCAGGTATAATGGTTGCCGCACAGTTAAAAAAAGCCAATTCAGGTTTAAAAATTGGTATCATAGAACCTTCAGAAAAACATTACTATCAACCTGCATGGACTTTGGTTGGAGCAAATGCTTATAAATTTGAAGATACTGTAAGACCAATGAAATCACTTATTCCCAAAGGTGTAGATTGGATCAAAGAATATGCAGAAAGTTTTCAATCTTCGGAAAATCAAGTTACCACAAAAAACGGTAATAAATATACTTATGAATATTTGGTAGTTGCACCAGGGCTTGTGATGGACTTAACATTAATAGAAGGTTTGGAAGAGAGTTTAGATAAGGGTGTTGTTTGCAGTAATTATACAAATCCAAAATATACGTGGGAAGTTTTACGCAATTTCAAAGGTGGAAATGCAGTGTTTACGCAACCCACAACTCCTATTAAATGTGGTGGTGCACCACAAAAAATTGCATACTTAGCAGCAGATTATTTGCGTAAGAATACTTTGGCAAGTAAGTCAAATGTTGTTTTTGCAACACCAGGTTCTGTCATTTTTGGTGTAAAACCCATTGCAGATACTTTGATGAAAGTAATTAGTAAATATGATATTCACTTTAAACCGTTCTATGCACCCATAAAAATAGATGGTAAGAATAAAGAGATAACCTTTCAAAGTGTAGCACCAGGTGAAAATCAATGCATAGTGAATGAAGGAAATGTGTTGGGAGAAGAGTTGCATGGCGAAACGACGATAAAAATGCCATTTGATATGCTCCATTTAGCACCACCTCAAACAGCTCCACTGTTTATAAAAAACTCTGACTTGGTGAATGAAGCGGGTTGGCTTGACGTAAATATTGAAACTTTGCAACACACAAAATATCCTAACATTTTTGGCTTAGGTGATGTGGCAGCCTTACCTACTGCAAAAACAGGTGCGGCAATTAGAAAACAAGTCCCTGTGGTGGTTACGAATCTTTTGCATTTAATAAAAAACAGTAGAATCACAGATAAAAAGTACAACGGTTATTCGTCTTGTCCGTTAGTGACTGGTTATGGAAAGATGGTTTTAGCAGAATTTGATTACAAAGGCAATTTTACTCCTGACCCAAAGTTAAAACGAATGCTTGTGTTTAACTCTGATAAGGAACATTGGAGATTGTGGATGTTGAAAAAATATATGCTACCTTATTTATACTGGAATAAAATGATGAAAGGTGCAAACGTATAGAAACTGGACAGAACAATGTATATAAAAAATAGGCGAAACAGTGGTTCATTCAAGACTTTTGGCTCGTATCAAACTTTGTGCTTAACAGAAAGTTTGATACTTCAAAACCGCCTACTTTTCATATACTAACCGTTAGCTACCATAGAAAATGAGTCCATTGAATCCACAGTATTTGACTAAAAAACAAAGTGTGTTTCAAAAGATTTCCTTATTTGTAGATAAATTTAAAGGAGTTGGTGGACAAATATGATAAGCCAACGCAAGTTCAAGCACATTGCAATCCTCCTTTGTGCGGTTGCAGCAGCCCTTTTTCGCCAACGCTAAAAACGAAATGACTAAAATAAAAACGGCATACAACAAGGTATAAAATGCATAGCACCCTGCGGGATGCTACGACACCATACACGGAACGCCGTTGGATGTAATTAGTTAATATTAAATTGCAAGCTATAACGAATATATTTATATGATTGATCAAAAAACGAAATACACCCCATTTGATTACAGCGATAATACGTTAGAAGTGTATTTTGAGATTGCTGATAAACAGAATGCTATAAGTGCATTGAATGAATTGGATTTTGTTAATGAAATTAAAGATATGGGACAAGGATATAAAGTTAGGATTTGCATCCAGCAGATACCAGAAGTTGTTCGGGCTTTTGTAAAATCCAATATAGCAATTTATGGAATTTTACAAGATAGGAGCACATATAAGGAAAATAATAAATAACAACACATAACAAAGAAAAGGTGGTTTTCATCGCTTTTCACTAATTAGCTGTTATACAACTTCCCTACGCAACTACTCATAGCCAAGACAGTTAGGCACAAGAAAAACAGAAAATAGCTTAAGAAAGTTAGGTAATTAGAATCTAAAATAACGTGTGTAATTCCTGATAATAAAAGGGCTGTAAAGCTTCTGGCGAATTAGAATCTACCCTTGTATTATTTATGCTTTTAGAAACCGTATAGGCCGCTAATTCTGTTTTGGTAAAACCAGTTTGTAATACATCGTTTATGTCGTTTTCTGAAAGGGTTTCATCTAGCCAAGTTTCTTCAAAAGTTTCTTCTAAAATAATGGGCATTCTTTTTTTGGTGTTATGAATATCAGCCATAAAATCATTCGCTTTTGTAGTTAACATAGCACAACTAATAGTTCCATCTTTATGGTGATTGTAAATTCCAGCAAAAGCAAACAAAGGTTTATTTTGTAAATGAATAAAATGTGGGTACTTCTTGCCATTTACTTGCTTGCTTTCAAAAAAACCATCTGCAATTAATAAACACCTGTTTTCTAAAATAGGTTTTCTATATAATGGACTGTTAAAAACAGTCTCAGATTTGGCGTTTAAGGTGTTTAAATTAAAATTATCGGTAGCAGAAAAATCAGCAGGTTTTAAGCCCCAAACTGCTGAAGTGAGTTTGTTTTTATTTGTAATAGGAATAACATAACACTTTTGATTGCTAAAGCCATTTAAATGAAAAATAGGTTTGTAATCTAAATCTTCGAAAGCAATTTTAAAACGATCTGAAACTTGATTTTTACTTTTTGAAATAGATATATGAAAACACATACTTTAAAAGTTGGATTTCTATAAAAATAGTAATAAAATTAATGGCAACCTGTTACAACTGCACTTGTAACATTCATTTCTAGATTTGGCGATATAAAAGGAATGCCTAAACCTAAGCCTCTTAAAACAAATAATATGCCAATACAAACAACTACAATAGGAATAGCTTTTTGAATGTAGCTTCTAAAGCTACCTTTAGTAAAATTACCTAAATACACAAAGGCTGTCATTAATGGTATGGTACCAATACCAAACAATATCATATAAAAACTAGCTTGAGTAATTGTAGGTGTGGCTAAGGCACCTAAAACAGCCATATAAACCAAACCACAGGGTAAAAACCCATTTAAAAAACCAAGTACAAAAAAGGTGTCATTTTTTTTCTTTTGTAACTCTTTTCCTAATGCACTTTTTACTTTTAAAATTACAAAGCTCATTTTTTTGGAAAGCCAATTATGCTTGGTAATTTTTGGAAAAACAACAATTAAAATCATGGTTAAACCAGCAATTATAGAGAGCTGTTGCTGAAAACCAAATAAGTAAAATCCTTTTCCAAGTATGCCAAATAATATTCCAATAATGGCATAGGTAAAAATTCTACCTAAATGATAGCTTAGAACTTGAAAAAAACGTTTTGTTGGTTTTTCTTTATCTACTGGCAACATAAATGCAATTGGACCACACATACCTATACAGTGAAAGCTACCTAAAAGTCCAAATACAAGTGCAGATAACAACATAATTAATACGTAAATTCTCTTTTAATTAAATAAGTTTTATTGTTTTTCGACCATATAATTTTAATGTTCCACCGACCATCTAATAAACGGTTTTTGGGCACGAGTAAATTTGAGTTAGATGTTGAAATTGGCATTTCAAAATCTAGTTGTTTATTAGATGGTCTATATAGGAACACTTTACCTTTTATATTTTTAAAATCTTCTGGAAAACCTATTGCTAAGCCTTTTGCTACTTTAGTAAATACTATTTTATCATTATAAATTGACGCGTTTTTTTGCGCTTCTATTTCTTGTTGATAATTTAACTCTTCTTGATAGTATTTTTCTGTAACTAAATCATGATGATAAGTTTTATCTGTTGCCATTGTAACAACAAAAAACATAATAAATCCTATAAAAGCTACGATTGCTACAACAATTCCAGTACCCCAATTAAACTTCATATATTTTGTATTTTAAAATTATAGCTAACGATAACTTCTAGGACCCAAAAACACCGTTTTTGTTGTCTCAATAAGTTCATCACCACTAAATACACCAATTTTTAATTTCATTTTCTCACCTTCAAGAATTGCAGCATTTAATTCTATAAAAAGGGTTCCCTCAGCTAACCCTTGCTTTGGTACATTAATTTTTTGATTAGATACTACTTTAATTGTTCCTTTATGAGATAGTATTTTGTAGCTCACATCAACAATATCATTATTAGTTTTATTAATAATTTTATACGTATATACGTTACTTATGATGTTATTCTCTTTATGTTGATAAAGTTGCCCAGGTAATCTTAAAATATTGGTTTCTACACTATTTCTTAAAAATAGCATACCTACTAAAACTGCTATTAATATTCCTAAAACTGCAGTATAACCTTTCATTCTTGGAGTAAACTTAAAAGGTTTTTTCTTAGCAATATTATCTTCACTTGCATAGCGTATAAGACCTTTAGGCAAACCAACTTTGTCCATTATAGAATCGCATTCATCTATACAGGCAGTACAATTTACACATTCTAGCTGTGTACCATTTCTTATATCAATTCCTGTTGGACAAACCACAACACATTGATGACAGTCAATACAATCACCCTTACCTGCAGCAGTTCTATCTTCATTCTTTTTAAACTTAGCTCTTCCATTTTCGCCTTCTCCTCTAACATAGTCATAGGCTATATTAATGGTTTTATTGTCTAATAAAACACCTTGCAATCGTCCATAAGGACAAGCTATTATACAAACCTGTTCTCTAAACCAAGCAAAAACAAAATAAAAAACTCCTGTGAAAATTAATAATGAAATTAAAGTCCTAATGTTATCTAATGGATTTCCTGTTATATAATCAATAACAGTATCTCCACCAATTAAGTAGGCTAAAAATACATTAGCTATAAGAAAAGAAATAATAAAAAATGTAATCCATTTTAAAACTCTTTTTTTTATTTTTTCACTATTCCAAGGTTGTTTGTTTAGTCTAATTTGTTTTCCTCTATCTCCTTCAATCCAGTATTCGATTTTTCGAAAAACCATTTCCATAAAAATGGTTTGTGGGCAAATCCATCCACAAAAAATTCTACCAAAAACAACTGTAAATAAAATAACAAAGACCACCCCTGTTATCATAGAAATAACTAGTAAATGAAAATCTTGTGGCCAAAAAGGGAATCCAAAAATATTGAATCTTCTTTCTAAAACATTTAATAAAATAAACTGATTTCCATTTACTTTTATAAAAGGAGATGAGAATAAAATAATGAGTAAAAAGTAGCTTACATAAGTTCTATACTTGTAAAACCTACCACTTGGCTTTTTAGGAAAAACCCAAGAACGTTTACCTTCCTCATTGATAGTACCAATAGTGTCTCTAAAATTTTCATCCTTGGGAGTTTCCATATAACTACTAAAAACTAATTATTATAATTTTATTCTGCTACCCATTTTTCTCCTTCTGGAGCCTTGGCTTTTTCAGGTGTTGTACCTTGTAAAGACAATACATAACTAGCTACTTTTGCAATATCTTCTGACTTTAGAGTTTTGTTCCAAGCAACCATACCTTTTCCACTTCTACCACCATTAGAAACTGTATTAAAAACATTTTTAATACCTCCTCCTAAAATCCAATATTCATCTGTAAGATTTGGTCCAATTGAACCTCCACCATCGGCTAAATGACAAGAAGCACAGTTTAAATTAAATACAGCTTTACCTCTTTTTAAATCAGCTTCTGAAGTTAGTAATTCAACATTGTCTGCAGTAATTAAATTTGGAGCTGTTGCTTTAAATTTATTAATTTCTATTCTAGCTTTTGCTAGTTCTTTTTCATATTCCATTTGCTGATTATCAGCACCTAAAACATGATATCTTACTAGATAAATTGCACCAAAAATTATAGTTGCATAAAACATGTATAACCACCAAGGTGGTAAAGAGTTATCTAGCTCTTTAATGCCATCGTAATTATGATCTAAGATAATTTCATTCTCTTCTTCTATTGCTTTAGCTTTTGTCCAGCTTTTTAAAAGGTTTTTTAACCAAAGATCTTCTGGCTCAGGAGTTATACCTAACTTTTCGTTTTGTAATTCTTCGGCCTTTCTAGTTGCCATTACATTTACAACTTCCTTTAAAACTATTACAGCTACAAAACCAATTAATGCTAACCATACTAAAGGATTTTCATAAACATTAAATGGATTTTGATATACCATAAACGATTTAGCTAAAGCTATAAATGTTACAATAACAAAAAGAACATAAATGGTTGATTGAATATTTTTTTTCATGATATTGTCTTTTTTTAATCTAAAGGAATGTTACTAACTTCTTTTATATATTCTTTTTTAGCAGTAAAAACCCACCAAAATAACAGCACAAAAAATGTGAAAAATATTAATAACGATATCAATGGGTAAATTTCTATACCTGTGATACTTTCCATATGATTTTTTACAAATTTTAACATAGCTTATTTTTTAGTTAATTGTTGTTCTGGCTTTACTTTAATATCTGTACCCAATCTTTGCAAATACGCAATAATGGCAACTATTTCTCTATCTTTCATTTCAATAAAGTCTTCACCATTCTCTTTAGCATACTTTTTATCGGCTTCATAACTTTTAGCAAAGTCTGGATCTTGGTATAAATTTTCTTCAATTTTCTTTCCTTGAGCCTCCATTGCTGCTTGAGCATTAGCAATTTCTTCTTCTGTATAAGGTACACCAAGTGTTACCATAGCTCTCATTTTGTCTTCTGTAGAAGACTTATCTAGTTTTTTATTAATAAGCCACTTATATGATGGCATAATAGAACCTGGTGATGTACTTTGAGGGTCGTACATATGATTTAAATGCCAGCTATCTGAATACTTTTCACCTACTCTGTGTAAGTCTGGCCCTGTACGTTTACTACCCCATAAAAATGGATGGTCGTATACATATTCACCAGCCTTAGAATATTCTCCATAACGCTCTACCTCGCTTCTAAAAGGACGTATCATTTGAGAATGACAACCCACACAACCTTCTCTTATGTATAAATCTCTACCCTCTAACTCAAGAGGTGTGTAAGGTTTTACGCTACTAATAGTTGGTATATTAGATTCTACCAACAATGTTGGAATTATTTGTACTGCCCCTCCAATTAAAATTGCAATAGTAGCATAAATTGTTAACCTTACTGGTTTTCTCTCTAACCAAGTATGATATCCTTCGCCTTTAGTTCTAAATTTAGAAACTTTAGTCAATGCTGCTGCTTCTGCCAATTCATCTTCTACTTGACTACCAGACTTTATTGTTTTAACAACATTGTATAGCATTACAATAGCTCCTAGAATATATAAACTTCCACCAATTGCACGCATCCAATACATTGGAATTATTTCATTAACTGTTTCTAAGAAGTTACCATATACTAAAGAACCATCAGGATTAAATTGTTTCCACATAGAAGCTTGTACAAAACCTGCAACATACATAGGTAATGCATACATTATTATACCTAAAGTACCTATCCAAAAGTGAAAATTAGCTAAAGCTTTAGAAAATAAAGTGGTTTTAAACATTCTAGGTATTAACCAGTATAACATACCAAAAGTTAAAAATCCATTCCAAGCTAATGCACCTACATGAACATGTGCTATAATCCAATCGCTAAAGTGTGCAATTGCATTTACATTTTTTAAAGATAACATTGGTCCTTCAAATGTTGCCATACCATAACCAGTAATAGCAACCACCATGAATTTTAAAACAGGATCTGTTCTAACTTTATCCCAAGCACCTCTTAAAGTTAATAAACCATTAATCATACCTCCCCAAGAAGGAGCTATTAACATTACTGAGAAAGCAACTCCTAAGTTTTGAGCCCAGTTTGGTAATGCAGAATACAATAAATGATGAGGTCCTGCCCATATATATATGAATATTAAAGACCAAAAATGCACAATAGATAGCTTGTAAGAATATACAGGTCTGTTAGCTGCTTTTGGAATAAAATAATACATTAATCCTAAAAAGGGTGTAGTTAAGAAAAATGCAACAGCATTATGCCCATACCACCATTGTACTAATGCATCTTGAACACCAGCATAAACTGAGTAACTTTTAAGAAAGCTAACAGGTAATTCTAAACTATTAAATATATGTAATACTGCAACAGTTACAAAAGTTGCTAGGTAAAACCATACTGCAACATAAAGGTGACGTTGTCTTCTTTTTAAAATTGTCCAAATCATATTGGCACCAAAAGCAACCCAAACTAAAGCAATTGCAATATCTATAGGCCATTCTAATTCAGCATATTCTTTTGAGGTAGTTATTCCTAATGGTAAAGTAATAGCTGCTGCAACAATTATAATTTGCCACCCCCAAAAATTAAAATTACTTAAAAAGTCGCTTGCCATTCTTGTTTTTAACAATCTTTGTAATGAGTAATAAACCCCTGCAAAAATTGCGTTACCTACAAAGGCAAAAATTACAGCATTGGTGTGTAATGGTCTTAAACGACCAAAACTTAACCAAGAAATCCCATCTGTAAGATTTGGGAAGAGAAACATAAACGCTAAAAGTAAACCTACAGTAAAACCTACAATACCCCATAGTAATGTTGCATAGATGAACTTTTTAACGATTTTATTATCATAATAAAATTGTTGCATTTCCATATAATTAAATTTAGTTATTAGTTTTTTGGTTATTATTGATTAATTCATCATCGAAAAGTATACGAACAGAGGGTGTATAAGAATCATCATACTGACCCTTTTTTACTGAAATAATAAATGCAATAAAGAATATAATTGCCACTAAAATACTTAGTGATAGTAAAAGGTAAATTACGCTCATATCGTGCCTGATAAATGATGTATCAAATGTAATTGGGTTACAATTTTTAAAACATGACATTTGTCATGTAAATTCATTTTCATCAAATAGTCATCGAGAATAAATTTTCTTGCAACTTTTTTTTATGTAACTTTTTATCAAAAGCCATACAAATATTCCTTACGAAAGGTCTTGCATAATCTGGTATTTCTATACCATTAGGCTTAATTCTTACAAGTTTATCTTCTTCTAAATCTTTTAATAATTTTAAATGAAAATCTAAATTTTGTATTTCTCCATTTTCCCAAGAAGTTAAAAAATTACACATTAAATTTAGAATATGTTTTCTGGTTAATCTATCTTCGTTAGATAATAAATGTCCTCTAAATATAGGAATTTCTCCTTTATTTACAATACTTTGATATTCTTTTACTGATTTAACGTTTTGTGCAAAAGCGTACCAAGAATCTGAAATTGCAGACATACCTAAACCTATCATAAGCTGAGTTTTACTAGAGGTGTAACCCATAAAATTTCTATGTAAAGTCTTATTTTTTGTTGCTTTATACAAACTATCAGACTTTAACGCAAAATGATCCATACCTATTTCTTCATAGCCTAAATCAGTTAGTATTTCTTTTCCTTTTTCATACAACTTCCTCTTTTCATTATTTGCAGGAAGGTCTGTTTCAGAAAAACCTCTCTGCCCCACTCCTTTTACCCAAGGTACATGTGCATAACTGTAAAATGATATTCTGTCTGGACTTAATTCTTTCGTTTTTTTAATAGTATAGATTACATCTTTTAAAGTTTGATGTGGCAAACCAAAAACCAGATCATGACTGATTGATGTATACCCTATTTCTCTTGCCCATTTTGTAACTTTTTCTACATTTTCAAACGGCTGAACTCTATGAATCGCTTTTTGAACCTTTATGTTGTAATCTTGTACACCAAAACTTACTCTTCTAAAACCAGCATTATATAGTGTTTTTAGATGCTCTTGGGTTGTATTATTTGGGTGACCTTCAAAACTAAATTCAAAATTTGGATGCTTAATTGCAATATCTAGAATCCCTTTAATTAATTTGTTTAAGTTTTTTGCTGAGAAAAATGTTGGTGTACCACCACCTAAGTGCAATTCTTTAATAATTGGTTTTTCATCAACTAAATCAACATACAAACACCATTCTTTTAAAACTGTATTTATATAATCTTCTTCTACATCATGACGTTTTGTAATGTACTTATGACAAGCACAAAAAGTACATAAACTCTCGCAAAAAGGTAAATGTATGTACAAGCTTATTCCTTCTGAACTATTGCTTTCTTTAAATGATTTTTTAAATGAGCTAATCCATTTTTCTTTAGAAAAAGAAGTTTCATCCCAAAAAGGAACTGTTGGATAACTTGTATACCTTGGTCCAGGAACATTGTATTTTTCTATGAGTGTTTTCACTTTAAAATTGATTGATTTAGTTTTTAAAAAAAAAGTTATTTAGTACGTATTAGAATCTATCTTACCTTTTGTTACTAATTTCACTCCAGAAGAAGTTCCTAATCTAGAAGCACCTAATTTTATATATTCAAGTGCATTATTATAATCTTTAATGCCACCTGAAGCTTTTATCTTTAAATCGCTTTTTGCTAAACTTTTCATTAATTTAATGTGCTCTAATTTAGCCCCTGCAGTTCCAAAACCTGTAGATGTTTTTATAAAATCTGCACCAGTATTTAAAACCAAATTAGTAGCTTTAATTATTTGCTTATCTGTTAAATAACATGTTTCAATAATTACTTTAAGAATATGTTTACCAATAGCTTTTTTTATGGATAAAATTTCATTTTCAACATAATTAAAGTCTTCATCTAAAAATTTGCCAATATTTATAACCATATCAATTTCGGAGGCTCCATTATCAATACAATCTTTAGCTTCAAAAATTTTTGAATCTGTAGATGAGGCTCCAAGAGGAAATCCTATTACAGCAGCCACTTTTACATCGGAATTTTTTAGAGTTTCAGAAGCAAGTTTCACATAACTACCATGCACACAAACAGCATAAAAGCTATACTTTTCAGCTTCACTACATAAAGTTAAAATATCGTTTTTAGTTGCTGTAGGTTTTAGTAATGTATGGTCTATGTATTTATTGATATTCATATTATTGATTTTTTTTACCTATTAAATTTGTAGCCACTGTGGTAAAAACAACTATACTAATTGAACTAAGTGGCATTAAAATAGCAGCTATTACAGGCATTAATTGACCAGTAACTGCAAAGTATAAACCTATTACATTGTAAAAAAGTGATAATACAAATGCATATTTAATAACTTTTATAGCTTTTTTAGAAGCTAGTAAAAATGATGTTATATTTTTAAACTCAGAAGCATCTAAAATAGCGTCACAAGCTGGTGAAAACACATTTATATTTTCTGAGATAGCTATACCAACATTACTTTTTGCTAAAGCTCCAGCATCGTTTAAACCATCTCCTATCATAGCTACTTTTTTATTCTTATTTTGCAAAGATTCTACCACTTGAAGTTTATCTTCTGGTTTTTGATTGAATAAAAAGTTAGTTTTAGCTGGCAGTATTTTTGAAAGATATTTTTTTTCTCCTTCATTATCGCCTGAAACTACTGCTAAAACATAATCGTTATCTAAAGAATTAAATAGGTTTTTAACTCCCTTTCTATAGTTATTTTTAACTGTAAATTTTCCTTTATAGACATCATTGAAGCTTACATGTACAGAGGTATCTAAAAAATTATCTTTTTGATTATTATTTACAAAATTCGAAGAACCAATTTTTACAGTTTCATTATTGTAAGTAACCTCTATTCCTTTTCCTAAAACTTCTTTAAAATCGTTCAGTTCTACAATTTTGTTGTCTAAAAAGGTTTCATAAATGGCTCTACTTAAAGGGTGGTTAGATGAACGTAAGGCAGTTTTTATAATATTCTTCTCATTAGCAGAAAGTGTTTCTCCAAAATAGTTAATTTTATTTTTAGCATTTGTTGTTAAAGTACCAGTCTTATCAAAAATTAAACTATCTATTTGAGCTAACTGCTCAATAACAGTAGCATTTTTTAAATAAAACTTTTGCTTACCAAATATGCGTAATAAATTACCTAATGTAAATGGTGCTGCTAATGCAATAGCACATGGACAAGCAATAATTAAAACTGCCGTAAAAACATTTAGTGCTTTAGATACATCAACAATTAACCAATATGAAGTAGCTATAAATGCAACAGATAATACCCAAATAGTAAAGTTTTTACTTATATCATCTGTTAATGTTTTAAAGGTGATTGATTTGTCGTTTTTAAATACGTCATTACTCCATAATTGAGTTAAATAACTTTGAGATACTTCATGCAAAACTTCCATTTCTATGACCTCTGAAAGTTGTTTACCACCTGCATAAATTTTATCTCCAGAAAGTTTAGATACAGGATTGGCTTCTCCTGTAACAAAGCTATAATCTATTAAAGCATTACCATTAATTAAAACACCATCTACAGGAATTAATTCTTGATTACGAATAAGCAATCTGTCTCCTTTTTTTACCTCATAAATCTGAATATTTTCCTCTTTTTTATCTTTGTTAACCCTTGTAACAGCAATTGGAAAGTACGATTTATAATCACGTTCAAAAGACAAAAAATTGTAAGTCTTTTGTTGAAAAAATTTACCAAGCAATAAAAAGAAAACTAAACCTGTTAAACTATCAAAAAAACCAGTACCTAAATCAAATATAACTTCTACTGTACTTCTAATAAATAATACTGAAGTACCAAGTGCAATTGGTAAATCTATATTTAATAATTTAGCCCTTAACCCTTTATAAGCTGATATAAAATAATCTTGTGCAGCATAAAACACAACTGGAACTGAAAATATAAACATTAACCACCTAAAGACATGTTTGTATTGTTCTAGCCAAAACTCAGAAACCTCAAAATATTCAGGAAATGATAAAAACATTACATTTCCAAAAGCAAAACCTGCAATACCCAATTTATAAAGTAAGCTTCTGTCTACTTTTTTCTTACCTGTTTCATAATCTTCCAAAGAAATGTAGGGTTCATAACCAATAGAAGTTAATAATTCAACAACATTTTTTAAATTAATACTTTTTGAATTGTAAGTTATTCTAACTGTTTTTTTTGGAAAATTTACTTGAGACTGAGAAATATTTGGATTTATTTTACGAAGATTCTCTAAAACCCAAATACAAGAACTACAATGTATATGAGGAATGTATAAGGTAATTATTTGAAATGTTTCATCTTTAAAATCTACGAGTTTAGAAACAATTTCCTCATTTTCTAGAAAATCATATTTTCCTTTAATTTCCTTTGGTATAGTTCCAGGATTGGCTTGAAAATCGTAATAACAAGTTAAATTATTTTCAGAAAAAATCTCATAAACAGTTTTACAGCCTGAACAACAGAATGGTTTTTCATCAAAAATTACAATATTATCATTGCAGTGATCTCCACAATGGTAACATTTAGAAGTACTCATATTTACACTTTTGCCTTGCACAAATTTCATAGAACAATTTAGACTATAATATGATAATTATCACTTTTTTTTTATCTTGCACTAAGCACGAAAAACAAATTAAATATGAGTAAATGCGATCAGTGTATTGTTAAGCAATTCAATTCATTAAAGTTTTTAAACAGAGAAGAACTTATTAGAATATCTGGCTGTAAAACATCTAAATATATAAAAAAAGGTGAACCTATTTTTGAAGAGGGTGAACGGATTAATGGTGTTTATTGTATAAAAGATGGTATTTGTAAAGTTTCTAAAATGAGTGAAAACGGTAAAAACCAAATTGTAAACCTTGTACAAAAAGGTGATTTAATTGGTGAGAGAAGTTTAATAAGTGATGAAGTCTCAAATTTAAGTGCTTATGCTCAAAGTGATATGGAAATTTGCTTTATACCAAGAGAAGAAATTTTAAAAGACTTAGAAAAAAACCCTGCTTTTTCTTTAGATGTTTTAAAGAAGATGGCAAATTCTTTAAAAAATTCTGAGAATTTAATTGTTGATATGGCTCAGAAAAGTGTTAAGCAACGATTAGCAGAAACTTTATTAAACTTACATGAAAAGTTTGGTAAATCTGAAGATGGCACTATTAACATACAATTGTCTAGAGAAGATATTTCTAATATTATTGGTACTGCTACAGAGTCTGCAATACGTTTACTTTCTACTTTAAAAAAGGATAAAATAATAACTTTTAAAGGAAAAGATATTGAAATATTAGATAAAAAAGCACTAGAAAGAATTGCTGCTGGTTTCTAAAAGTTTTAAAGTTTCTTTACGTTGAATTTTTCCAGAAGTTGTTTCTATAAATTTTGGTAAAAAATAAATTGCTTTAGGCATTTCATACTTAGATAAATTGGTGTTTTCTAAGGCAATTATTTTTTCTTCTCCCTCAATTAATAAAACTAATTTTTCTCCTAAATACTCATCATAAATTCCAGTTATAAAAAATCGAGTAGTTATTATTTTTGATAGTTTTTGCTCTATAGCTTCTGGGTTAAGCTTTATACCTCCTGAATTTATAATATTATCAAACCTTCCTAACCATTCAAACTGTGTATTAGAAATTAACTGAACAACATCATTTGTAAAAATGATATTATTTGAAATCTTTGGGGCTTTAATTACTAAGCAATCTTTGTTGTCTTTATATATTTCAATGTTTGGTAAAACTTCAAAAAAATTGGGTAATGTATTAATATAATTTAGTTTTTTTACAGCAATATGAGTAATAGTTTCTGTCATACCATATGTAGCATAAACTTTAGTTTTACAATACTTTAATTTTGTTTGTAAAGAATTTGAAACTACACCTCCACCTACAATCAATTTTTTGATGATATTTAATTTATCAATAGAATTTTCAACTTGCATTGGGGTCATTGCAGAAAAATCATATTGTTTAGTAATGTCTGAAAGTGGATTAGAATTAACTTTAACTATATCTAAATGCCAACCTAAAACTAATGCTCTAACCAACATTAATTTACCTGCTATGTAATGAATAGGTAAGCAAAGTAAAGCTGTAGTTTCTTCAGGTAAATCAAAATAATTTCCAGTAGCTAATGCAGATTGGATAACATGTTCTTTTTGTATTGTTATTGGTTTGGGTAAACCTGTTGAGCCAGATGTTTTTACTTCTAAGTATGACTGATTATTAAACCAAATTTTTAGAAAATCACAAATATCAGTATTTTGGTTTTCTAAATAATTAATCAATTCATTTTCAGATGAAAATATGCTGTTATTTAATCTAAAACTTCTATTTATGTTTTTCCAATTCAAAAGAAATATTAGTGTTCTTTATTTGAGGTTTCTATAGCTATTATTTTACCAAATAATCTTTCTTTCCAATCGTTCCATTTATATTTTTTAGCAAAAATAAAAAGTAATATTGGGTACACTATAAATACTGGTATATATACATCTGCACCAAGTGTTGGTTCTGAAACGTCTATTAAAACAGAATCTGTTTGGAAGGCTGTCCAGTTTGCAGTAACTAACAAGGCAGTTATAAGATTATTAGCTGCATGAAACCCTAGAGCAAGTTCTAACCCTTCATCCATTAAAGTAATTATACCTAAGAAAAATCCTGTTCCAATATAATAGACTAAAATTCCATACCCTAATTTACCAACCTCTGGATTTGCAATGTGTAACATACCAAATACGATTGATGTAAATATTAAAGGAAACCATCTATTTTTTGTTGCAATTCCTAGCCCTTGCATTAAATATCCTCTAAAGAAATATTCCTCGAAACTTGTTTGAAGCGGAATTAATAATACTGCAATAATTAATAGTATTAAAAATTTATTTAAATCGAAATTATAAATAAATAATTCAGGCTCTAATTGATATGTTAAAAATGTAAAGAACGCAGTAATAATTGCCCATAACATGAATGAAAACATAACTCTTTTCCAATCTATTTTTTTTCTTGCAGTAGTTAAAGATGTTATGGTTTGATTGTGAACAATTTTAACCCAGAAAAGTAAAGCAAAAAGACCAAAAGCAAATGGTAATAGACTTTCTACTAAAAATCTATTTGTCCCTTTAGTATTAATTTCTTCTTGTATTATTTTATCTATATCTAAATCTAGTAAGGCAATAAGTAAAAAATTTAATGCCATAAAACCAAAAAATAAAACAGGAATAATTAAGTATTTCCACAATCCTAATTTGCCTGTATAACCTTGTTGAATATAGTTCATTGTTAAAATTTAAAATTCCAATTTAATTTTGTATTGTATAGTAAAGCTCCATTTTTTACTTCTAAAGGACTTTCTATATTGTTAGTAAACAAACTGCCTGTTCCTAAACCTTGTGGTAAATTAGATTGTAAAGTATAGGTAAATTGGGCAATTGCATTTAAACCAATATTACTTTCTAAAGCAGATGTAATCCACCATCCTATGTTGTTTTGTTCAGCAAATTTAATCCATTCAGAACTACCTTTAAAACCTCCTACCAAACTTGGCTTTAAAATAATATATTGTGGCTTAATTAACTGCAGTAATGCAGTCTTTTTTTGTAATGAAAAGACACCAATTAACTCTTCATCTAAAACTATTGGTAAAGGTGTTTTTTCACACAAATAAGCCATTTCTTCAACTTGACCTTGTTTTATAGGCTGCTCTATAGAATGTATATCAAATTTTGCTAATTTTTCGAGCTTATCTAGAGCATTTGTTGTGTGAAAAGCACCATTAGCATCAACTCTTAATTCTATTTCATTAGAAGAATATTCTTTTCTAATAGCTTTTAAAAGAGTTAACTCTTCATCAAAATCAATAGCGCCTATTTTCATTTTAATACAAGAAAAACCAGCTTCTATTTTATTTTTAATCTGACTTTTCATAAAGTCTTTATCTCCCATCCAAATTAGTCCATTTATAGGAATAATATCATTTCCTAAAGTGAATTTTGATGGAAATAAATTAAAAGCATCTTTACTTAATAGCGATGTAAAAGCTTGTTCTAATCCAAATTGAATTGAGGGGAACTCTATTAATTCAGCTAATAAATTTTCTAGCCCTAAGTTTATATTTTTACAGACCCATTGTAGTTTTTCTTCGTAGTTATATACATCATCAATACTTAATCCTCTAAATAAACCTGTTTCTCCATAACCATAAGAATTCTCTTTTTGTAAAATAATAAACCAAGTTTCTTTAGTTTTTAGAATTCCACGTGAAGTTCCACTTGGATTTTTAAAGTTAAGTACATATTTTTTGTAAGAAGCTTTAATCATGCTAATTTTCTTCTAACAATGCTTTAAAATTATTTAAATATTGTTGATCTTGACCTTCTAGAGTTGATTTAAAATAAGGAAACAAGCACGACATTACATAAGAATCGCTTGTGCAACTTGCATTTAATTTAATAGTAGTTTTGTTACCTTCTTCTAAAAAAATAAAGTCATTTGTTTTAAGAATGTTTTCTGCATTGTAAAAAAGAGTTACTTTTTCGTTAGGTATAAATACCATCACTTTTTCAGTCATATTGATGTCTTCACCATTGTTATCTATAACAATTTTATAAATGCTACCCGTTTTTACATAGTTAGATTGAATTGTATCTATAGACTTAATTTCGGGCATCCATTGTTGTTTTGAGTTCATATTGTTAAACTCTCTAAAAACTGTTTCTATTGGTTTATTTATACTTACACTTGCCTCGTAATTTGTTTCTTTTACAATAACTCCTGTTGCAAAAAAAACTAGTACTATTACTGTAATAAAACCCAAAATTATTTTAATAGCTTTCATTTAACTCTATTTCTTTTTTAGTCTTTTTCTAAGAATTATCAAAATTAAAACAAATAGAATAATAAATGGCCAAACATTTATAATTCCAATAAAAAAACCTTTTAGATTTTCTACTCCATTTTTAAAGCCTTCAAGAATTTTACTACCAAAACTTATGTTGGTATAACTAGTTTTATAAAAACTAACCCTTAGTGTTGAGAATGCTACTTGATTTTGTAAATACTTAAGTCTGCCTTCTGTAGATTCTATCTCTTCTCTTAATTTATTCAGTTCTCTTTCTACATTTAAAATCTCTTGAACAGATTTTGCTTTTTTTAGAATGTCTAAAAACTTAATTTCTAATTCTTTTTTGTTTTTTAAACGAGCTTCAACATCTAAAAACTCTTCTGTAACATCAGTTATTCTAATATCTTTATTATCTAACTTTGAAGCATTTTTAGATATTCCTTCTAAAATACTATCAAAACTTTCTGAAGGAATTCGTAAAGTTAAGTTGATGGTTTTTCGATCACCATAAGTGTTCTCATTTTCATTAGAGATATAACCTTCATATTGTTTAACAATGTTTAAAATATTGGTTTTTGTTTTAGCTAAGTCTTCAGTTTCAAAGGCAATATTTCCGTTTTTAATTAATTTTCTCTCAACCCCAGGCTTTTTATCGTTTTGGTTTTTATTGAGATCAAATGATTTTTTCTGATTTATTAATTTTACATCATCTGCTTGCGCTTCTATACTTGATATTTCAAAATTGTTTAGCGATTCTTTAGATGAATTATTACAAGAAATAAGTAATACAAATAAAAAGGTTTTTAATACTGCTCTCATAGTTTTTGATTTAAAAGTTTTGCCCGATTGAAAATAAAATAGCAAACAAAAAAGTACTTAAAGCTACTTTTTTAAGCTCACCATCTAACATTTCTGGTTGTTTATTTTTAGCTACTGTAAGAACATTTATAAATAATGGAATAAAAGCAAATAAAAATAAAAACTGCATGGACGATTTATAATTTATTAATACATAAACCACAGAAACAATTAGTGCGCCAATGATTAAAAAGTAGTGATATTTTTTTGCTTTTTTATTACCTAATTTAACCACAAGTGTATTCTTGTTGTTTTTTTTATCTTCTTTTCTGTCGCGTAAATTGTTAAGATTTAATACAGCTGTACTTAGTAAACCTATAGCAATTGCAGGTAAAAAAATTGGTAATGATAGGCTTTTTGTAAACAAAAAATAACTTCCAACAACACTTAAAAGTCCAAAAAACAAAAAGACAAACAAATCACCAAAACCACTATAACCATAAGCAGATTTACCAACTGTGTATTTAATAGCTGCAGCTATAGAAGCAACACCAAGACCAAAAAACAAAATAGAATAAACAAAATTACTTTTACCAAATGCAAAATATATAAGTAAAATAGCAAGTGTTAATGTAACAATGGTAGTAATAGTCATTGCATTTTTCATTTGACTTGGTGAAATAGCACCACTAGAAACCATTCTTGCCTCTCCTTTTCTATTGGTATCTGAACCTTTAACACCATCACCATAGTCATTTGCAAAATTTGATAATACTTGCAAACCAATTGTAGTTAAAATAGCCAACCAAAAAATGGGATTTTCATGTAAATAATTTTTGCTTTCAAGAACCATTACTTTATTGAATCCAATAGAACTACCAACAATAATTCCAGATACAGATAAGGGTAATGTTCGTAAACGAGCTGCTTTTATAAAACTTGTTACATCCATTCTTTTTGGCTAGTTTCTACTTTAAATAAAACGTAATTGTACAAAAATAACGCTTCTTTTACTGTTAAACATGGTAGTGTAATTTTACCTGATGCTGTTTGCAAAACTAAGTTTGCAACATCTTTTCTTTTTTGAAAAAAAGTTTGTGTTAACTTAATATTTTGCACTTTAAATAGTTCTAAAATTGTATTATGCGTTTCAATAATACCTTTTCCAACACATAAGTAGTTTTTAGATAGTTTATAAAATCGCTTTTGAACTTTTTTTCGAATAGAAATTAAAAGTATAGGTAAAACCAAAGCTAATGAAAAAAGAATTTTATACTCTTTTAAAAAAAATATTATAGTCACATAAACAATAGCCATTAATAAAAAACTATAAATGTAAATTCTGTTTTTGTAATATGAATCTGGATATTGTTTTTCTAAATCCTTAAATTCAGAAACAGTAAACAAACTGTTTTTTATAGTTTCAATTTGATTGTTTTTACACCCAACTATTCTAATTACCTTTTCTTTTTTTGTATTTATTTTACCACTAACAGCTTGTTTAAAAGTAACATAAGAAATTCCAATTAATCGTTTTAAAGGATTTGTTGAAATGGTAATTGTCTGTATTTTTTGTTTTTTTAAAAGAATAGATTTTTTAGTAAACAATCCTTGATTTATTTCAAATGCATTATTTTTTAAATAGGCAGATAAATTAAAATGAACTAAAAACACCCTTACAAACGAAGAGATAAAACCAATAATTATTAAAAATATTAAGGCTAAAAATAACAGTGCAAAACTAGTAGCTAAAGCACTTGAACTTTGCTCTATAAAACCATCTAAAGTCTCTACTTTTCCAAATCCTTCAGCAATTTGTTGTATTTGTTGAAAAAAACCAACTAATAAAGCTAAAAATAAGAATAAGTTTTTAAGGTGATTCTCTGTAAGACTAACTTTTAATAACTCTAAAACTGAAACTTTTAATAATGGTTTATCCTCATTAGTATTTATAGTATTAGACACTATTTTACCACTTTCTAAAATTACTTCTTTTAAGGCTTTTGCTTTATCTAATTCAATAGCTTTAATTGAAATTTCAGTATTACTAGAACCTGCAGTTTCTATAGTAAGTTCATGAATGTTAATGATTTGGTGGATTAAGTTTTGTTTAAAGTTAATATTCTGAATTCTTTCAAAAGGAATTGAAGTATCTGTCTTTTTTAATATCCCTTTCTGTAAAATAAAATGACCATCTACTATTTTAAACTTAAAATTACGATATAATAAAATTGCTCTTACAAGAAAAAAAGTGAGCAACAAAAAACCACCAGCATAAATGTAGAATTCTCCAATTTTAGATACTTTAGAAAAGTCTTTTACAATAAAGAATATTAAAACCCAAGAAACTTTTAAAATTGCATAAATCTGTTGTATATATAATATTAAAATACCTTTTACAGATTGTCTAGAATATTGAGAAAAATCAAAAGATTTATTCATTCACTTTTTTACTTAAATACTCTTTAATTTGTAGTGCTTTATGTTTTTGTAGCCCTTTTATTACAAGATCATCACTAGAGTCTCCTGCAGTATAAACGCTTATTGAGGCTAAGTTAAACAACCTAGATATTGGACCTTCATCAATCTCTACATGTTGTATTCTAGTAAAAGGAACTGTAGTCATTTTTTTAAAGAATAAACCAGATTTATAAGAGATATCTCTTTCTCTTAATCCATATTTTCTTAATGGAAAACTAGCTATGTAATAGAAAAGAATAAATCCCCAAAAAATAAAAAAGGTAATAAAAATTAAAGTTGAATAAATTTTAATACTGTCTGAAAAAACGTATGTATTAAGTAATATTAATGCTGTAATAAATGGTATGAAGGTTATAAAAAAATTAATGAATATTACATTTAAGTAATGTTTGTTAATTTCATTAAACTCAACATCTTCTATTTTGGGTAACTTAAAAACAACATCATTTTTAAAAGATTTCATTAGTTTATAAATTATTTGCTTCTGCAATTAATTCAGCAATATCTTTAACCAAAACTTGATCTTCTTTTTCATGAAATTTTATTCCATCTGTCATCATAGTATTACAATATGGACAACCTGTAGCTATAATATTTGGCTTTGTTTCAAGAGCATCTTTAGTTCTTAAAATATTAATATCCATATCTCCTTTTTCTGGCTCTTTAAACATTTGCGCACCTCCTGCTCCACAACAAAGTGCTGTAGATTTATTGCGTTTCATTTCTGTTAAATTTACACCTAACCTACGAATTAAATCTCTTGGTGACTCATAAACTTTATTGGCTCTTCCTAAATAACATGGATCGTGAAAAGTTACTCTTTTACTCTGTAAAGTTTCATTATCAATCTCTAAACGACCATCTTTAACCAATTGTTGAATAAATTGTGTATGATGATAAACTTCGTATTTACCTCCTAAAGAAGGATATTCATTTTGTATTGTGTTGTAAGAATGTGGGTCGCATGTCACAATTTTCTTTACTTCATAGCCATTTAGAACTTCAATATTCATCATGGCTTGCATCTGAAACAAAAACTCATTTCCTGCTCTTTTGGCTGCATCACCAGTAGACGATTCTTCTGTTCCTAAAACAGCAAATTGAACATTTGCTTTATTTAAAATTTTTACAAATGCCTTAGTAATCTTTTTAGCTCTATCATCATAACTACCTGCAGAACCAACCCAAAATAAAATTTCTGGTTGTTTACCTTCTGCAAAATATTCTGCCATTGTTTTTACTATCATAGATTTATAGTTTATAATTTAAATCAATTTAGTTCCTGTTTATACCTTTCAGCAGCATCTAAAACTTCTTTTAAAACTACTTTAGTTAAATAGGGTAAATCTTTATTAAAATCAATCATTTTGCAACTATTACCAGTTAACTTGTCTTTTAAAAGAATGGTTATTTTATCTTTCATCATTACAGACATCGAGTTTTTAGAAGTAAACTTAACATCCATTCCTTTTGAACTCATTAGCTCTTTCATCGATTTCTGAGTAAGCTTATCTAACTTTTGTTTAAAGTTTATTTTTGCCTGCATTTCATAACTAACAAAAGCATATTCAACATCTTTGTAATCTAATTTTGAAATCTCTGAAACTTTAAAATCTGGAATTCTATTAGGGTACTCAATAGTTAGCAAATTGTTACCTTCAAATTCAGTTTTTAACTGAGTTTTTAGTTGAGCTTTGTCAATACTTTCAAATATTTTAGGATGATTCATGTTAACAATAGCATCAACATCTTTATTATTTATGTTGATAAACATTTGCTTAGCAACATCATACAAATTTTCTCCCTTAGCTTTGTTAGAAATTTTTAATGTACCCCCATCTGCATCTCTTTCTTGTGAGTATGATGTACAAAAAGTTGATAGCAACAAGATGTATATTGAAAGAGTTTGGAGTTTCATTATAGTATTGAGATTTAGTCTTCTTTTGCCCAGTTTAATCTATCTTGTTGACTATACTGCCACATTGCACCATTATTTTCAACATTAGTCATCATCATATTTAATTCTTGTGGTGCTGCAGACTGCTCCATTACTAAATACCTACGCATATCCATAATTATTGATAAAGGATCTATATTTACAGGGCATTCTTCTACACAAGCATTACAACTAGTACATGCCCATAATTCTTCTGGTGATATATAATCGTTTAAAAGTTGTTTTCCATCATCTTTAAATTGTCCATTATTTGCATCTATATTTCTACCAACTTCTTCTAGTCTGTCTCTAGTATCCATCATAATTTTTCTTGGAGACAGTTTTTTACCTGTTAAATTAGCAGGACAAGAAGATGTACACCTACCACATTCTGTACAAGTGTAAGCGTTTAATAATTGTACCCAATTTAAGTCTGTAACATCTGAAGCACCAAATTTTTCTAGCTCACTTTCTTCAGCGCCTTCTTCTGGCATTACATAAGGATCTGCATCTGGATCCATCATTAATTTTACTTCTTTTGTAACAGCTTCTATATTTGAAAACTGACCTTTTGGATTTAAATTAGCAAAATAAGTGTTTGGGAAGGCCAATAGTATATGTAAGTGTTTAGAGTAGTATAAATAATTTAGAAAAATTAAAATTCCTAAAATATGAACCCACCACGCTGATCTCTCAATTAAGTGTAATTTTTCTGGAGAAAATCCATCAAAAATCGGTACTAAAAACTGGCTAATAACATTTCCAATTCCTGCTTCTTGAAAAGCAGAATCTGTAGCATTCATCGTTAAAAAAAGCGACATTAAAACTACTTCAAAATATAGAATATAGTTACCATCTTTTTTAGGCCAACCTTTCATTTCTGTACTCAAAAAACGCTTAATATTAGATGCATTTCTACGTAACCAGAATATTATTACTACAATTAAAACCAAAAGTGCAAGCACTTCGAAAGTTCCTATTAAAAACCCATAAAACGCATTCCCTAAAATAGGTTGAAATAATCTATGAGTACCTAATAAACCGTCTAAAACTATTTCAAGAACTTCTATGTTTATAATGATAAATCCAACATATACAATAATATGTAAAAACCCAGAAAGCGGTCTTTTAACCATCTTAGATTGCCCAAGAGCAATCATTATCATATTTTTCCAACGGTCTGATTTTCTATCGGTTCTATCAACATCTTTCCCAAGTTTTATATTTCTTGAGAGTTTTCTAACATTTCTTGCAAAGAAACCAACTCCAACAAAAAGAGCTAAAGCAAATAGTAAGTTTGGTAAATACTGCATGTTTTAATTTATAATAGTAACAATTAATTTTTAATCTTAATAGAATCTTTTTCTGTTGGTGTATAAGGTTTTGGTTTTTTACCAAATAACGAAAAGTGAACAAATCTTTTAGGATTCATTTTCATGTCTCTTAACAACTCCTCTAATTCTTTAGATATTGCTGTTAAGTTATTGTACAATTGCTCATCTTTTATAAGTTTACCAACTGTACCTTCGCCTTTATTAACACCATCTAACAATGAGTTTACAGTCTTTAACGTAAACTCTGTTTTACGCATAATTTCACCAATATTTGCATTAGCTAAAGTATCTGAAACATTTGCTAGATTTTGAGTGATTTTTTTGGAATTATTTATTGTTTCATTTAATGCCACACTATTAGAATCAATTATACCATTGAAAGATTTTAACGTACTTCTTATATCTGTAATAGTATTTTCTAAATTACGAATAGAACGCTTAATACTTTGAGTAGTGCTATCATCTAAAAGATGATTAATTTTTTGAAAAAGTGTATCTGCACTAACCATAACGTGCTCAAGCTTTGTTTGAATAGGATCTAAACGTTCTCCTATTGATGATAATAATCCTGGCTCTATTTCACCCTGTAAATAGTCACCATCTTGAGCAATTTCATCATCATATTTAGGAATGATTGCCAAACTAGAACCTGCCAATGGATTTGGCGAATATATTTTTACAATGCTATTTTTTGAAAACTCAATGTCGTTATCAACAAAAAAACCTACAATTAATGAGCCTCTTTTTTCTGGATTCGAGTTAAAGTCTATATTGCTTACTTGCCCAACTTTTAAACCATTTATAGTAACAAAACTTGCTTCAGTTAAACCGCCAACATTGCTGTATTCAACTTTAAAATGCCTGTTACTAGGTTGAAAAATATCTTGACCCTTTAAGAAATTATAACCCCAAATAAAGGCTACAATTATTAATATTGAAACAATTCCTGTTTTTAGCTCTTTAGACATGAATAGAAATTTAAAACAATATTACTAATAATTTTTGGTAAGTTATACTTACTTGATTAATTTCTTGGCCTCTGATATACTTATTTTTTCTCCATTTTTAAAGGCTACTAAAAAGGCTGAGGAATATCCCTTTTTTCTAGCAACTTTAAGTGATTCTATAGATTTATTATAATCTGTTGTAACACCATAATAGTATTTGTAATAGTCGCCAATTTTAATACGCTGAACATCTTTTAATCCTTTAAAGTTATAGGACTTAGTTTCTATTTTATTTTTACCAGAAGCTACTTGAACTTTAAATTCTACATTATTTTTTGGTGTAGTTTTTACCTGTTCTGTTACTGTATTTAATTTTAAATTATCAACATATTTTAATATAGCTTGTGCTATAGCTTTAGCCATTTGTTGTTGACCCTTTTTAGAATTTAAATACCTACCTTCTGCCCTATTTGTTAAAAAACCAAGTTCAACCAACACACTTGGCATAATTGTTTCTCGTAAAACTTGAAAATTATCTTGTTTTACTTTTCTATCTCTTCTTTTTAATTGTTGGGTAAAATTGCGTTGAATTAAACTTGCAATTTGTAAACTATTATCTAAATTCTCCTCTTGTAAAAGCGAGAGCCCAATTACAGATTCAGCAGAATTTGGATCAAAACCTTTATAACGATCTTTATAATTATCTTCTAATAAAATTGATGAATTTTCTCTTTTTGCTATCTCTAGATTTTTTTTATTTCCTCTTAAACCCAATACAAAGGTTCCTGCCCCATAGGCATTTGAAGTATGAGAATCGCAATGAATAGAAACAAACAATGTAGCTTGCTTTTTATTAGCTATTTCACCTCTTTTCCAAAGGTCTATAAAAACATCTTTTTTACGAGTATATACAACTTTAATATCATTTCTGTTGTTAAGTTCTTTACCTACTGCTAGAGCAACTTTTAGAGCTATATCTTTTTCTTTATAACCATTTCCTAAATTTCCTGGATCTTTTCCTCCATGACCTGCATCTAACACAATAGTATAATTATCTTGTGCTATTATATGGTTTGATGATATAAGCAAGAATAATAAAACGAAAAAGGATTTAAAAACGTTTTTTAATTGATAGGTAATTTTATAGTTAAGCTTAGGATTCATCAATAAAAATTAATTAATTTTGGCAACTATAATTTGGCGCTTCAATTATTGAGCCATACTTTTACTTTTACACAAAAATAGTATTTATAGCATTGCAAACAAACCTAAGAAACATACTTTTATTTAGCTGTGTCTTTATGGTTAAGTTAATATTTTCTCAAGATATAAAATCAAAAGAAAAAAAAGCAATCCCTTTGACTAAAAAAGATTCTATTATAACCAAGAGAAACGATAGTATACTTAAAAAAACTAGAGATAGTCTACTTACAAAAAAAACAGATTCTATTGCAAAAGATTCTATTAAACCTAAAGAAGCTGTAGATGATATTATTACTCATACAGCTAAAGGTTACACCATTCAAAATTCAAAAAACCAAACAGTTACACTGTATGATGAAGCTAACATAAAGTATACTGATATTGATTTAAAAGCAGGAAAAGTTATTATAGATTATAAAAAAAACACACTTTTTGCTACTGGTATTGTAGATACAACAGGCTATAAACAAAGACCAGTTTTTAAACAAGGTAGTCAAGAATCTGAACAGGATTCTTTAATTTATAATTTTAAAACCAAACGTGCTTTAATCTATGGTTTAAAAACTCAACAAGGAGAAATGTATACTTATGGTACAAAAACCAAACGTGTAAACGACTCTACCATTTATATAAGAAACATTAGGTTTACAACGTCTGATAAAGAAAGACCAGATTATTACATTTCAACAAATAAAGCAAAACTAGTACCAGGTAAAAAAATTATTGTTGGTACAAGTAACTTAGTTTTAGCTGATATTCCTACTCCTTTAGTTTTACCATTTGCATATTTTCCAATGACAGATAGAGCAATGTCTGGGTTTTTAGTTCCTCAGTTTGATACTGGAAGCAGCCAAAGAGGAATTGGTTTTCAAAATGGTGGATATTATTTTGCTATTAGCGACTATTTTGATTTAGCTGTTACTGGTGATGCCTGGTCTAATGGAAGTTGGGGAGTTAGGTTTAATTCTAATTATAACAAACGTTATAAGTTTAATGGAACATTTAGTTTAAATTTTGAAAATATTATCAATGGTTTAAGAGGTTTTGATGATTTTTCAAAATCTAATAATTTTAATTTACGATGGAATCATAGTCAAGATCAAAAAGCAAGTCCTAATTCTAGATTTTCAGCTTCAGTTAATATTGGAAGTAGTCAATTTTTTAGACAATCTTTAAATCAATTTAATGTTGCACAAACCCAGAACAACACCTTTAATTCAAGTATAAATTACAGTAAAAATTTTGTTGGTACACCATTTAACATGGCTGTTACAGCTACACATCAACAAAATACAAACACAGAAAGTATCACAATGACTTTGCCAAACATTACCTTAAACATGGAAAGAATTTATCCATTTGCTGGTAAAGGAGGAGTTAAGAAAAACCCAATTCAAAAGCTTGGGTTTAATTATAATATGCAAGGTCAGTATAGAATTAATACAACAGATGATGAGTTTTTTACAAGTAAAATGTTCGAAACTGCAAGAGCTGGAGTTCAACATAGAACAAGTACTAATACCAATATTAAAGTATTAAAGTATTTTACACTTTCACCAAATGCAAATTATGAAGAAGTTTGGCAATTTGACTATATTCAAAAAGATTATGATGCCACAAGAAATGTAGTTGTAACAGATACTTTAAGAGGATTCAAAAGTTTTAGAGAATACAATGTAGGCGTTAGTTTATCTACAAATATTTATGGTACTTTCAACTTTAAAAAGGGTCGTTTAAAAGCAATTAGACACACTTTTAGGCCTAGTATTTCTTATTCTTACAGACCAGACTTTAGAGAAAATTATTTAAGAACCGTTCAACAAAGTGCTAATCCTTTAGACTTAGAAGAATACACCATTTTTGATCAAGGTATTTATGGAAGTCCTTCAGGAGGAGTCAGTAACACCATAGGTATTGCACTAAATAATGTGTTAGAAGCGAAAGTAGCCCCAAAAGACCCAGATTCTGATGAAGAAGATGAAAAAATAATGATTTTAAACAACTTAAATTTCAATGCATCTTACAATATTGCAGCAGATAGTTTACGTTGGTCAACTGTTAGTTTTAATGCAGGCACAAGGCTATTTAAAGATAAATTAGCCTTAAATATTGCAGGTGTTTTAGATCCATATCAAGTAATAGATGTAAATGGATCTACAGTTAGAATAAATAAGTTTAACAAAGGGTTATTTAGGCTTACGAGTGCTAATATTACTGCAAATTATAGCATTTCTAGTAAAGACTTTGAAAAGAAAAAAGATGGTGAAAAAGAAGAAAAGAAAAAAGGAAATGGTGCTAATAATCCACCAGACACCATGGGTGCAAATATAGACCCTACAACAAGAGGTGGAATACCAGGAAACAGAGCTGTTGGTGGTGAAACTGTAGAAACAGAACTATACAGGTCTAAAATACCATGGTCATTAAATTTAGTCTATTCTGCAAACTACACTAGACCTGGAATAAACCCAGGTTCCATTGGTGTACATACTGTTGGCTTTAGTGGAAATATAGAATTAACTCCAAAATGGAAAATTGGTTATTCTTCTGGTTATGATATAAAAAATGGAGCATTTTCATTTTCTAGATTCAATTTCACAAGAGATTTAGATAGTTGGCAATTCAATTTTAACTGGGTTCCATTTGGAAGTAACTCTTCCTATACATTTTTTATAGGTGTTAAATCTTCTACACTCGCCGATTTAAAATGGGATAAAAACAAACCACCAGATAGAAGATTGTTTTAAAATGGAAAGCATAATAATTTATGTAGTTACGTTATTAGGATTCTTTTATATTTATAAAGCAATAAAAGAACTTGATAAAATTTATAACATTAAAAAAGAAGGCATTAAAACTAATGCAACTGTTACTCAAATTTTAGAAACAAAACATACAGATAGTTATGGAGATACTACCTATAACTATAACTACATGGTTAAGTTTAAGAATAATAGAGGAAAAGAAATTGAAAAAGAGGTAGATTATCCAATTACTAAAAAACATAAAAGAAACCCTCCTTTCTCTGTTGGCATAATCTACAAAGAAAACGAAAAAGAAAAAGAAAATTACAACATTTTATTAGAAAGTAACAAAGGAAGAAATTACAGTTTTTATTTCCACCTAATTTTAGGATTCGGTATGTTAACTTATGTTATATTTAATAATAATGGGGAATTTAATAAAGTTATAGAATATTTAGAAAATACATTAAAATGAAAAAAATAATCACAACAAATAAAGCTCCTGCTCCTATTGGCCCTTACAATCAAGCAGTGCTAAGTGGTAATACATTATACACTTCTGGTCAAATAGCAATAAATCCAAATAGTGGTAAACTAGTTTTAGATTCTATTGAAGCAGAAACAAAACAGGTTATGGAAAATCTGAAAGCTGTTTTAGATGCTGCAGAAATGACTTTTGAGCATGTTGTTAAAACATCTATATTCATTTCAGACATGAATAATTTTACTGAAATAAATAAAGTATATGCCTCTTATTTTAATGATAATACTGCCGCCCCAGCAAGAGAAACTGTTGAAGTAGCCAATTTACCTAAGTTTGTAAATGTTGAAATAAGTATGATTGCAATTAAGTAAAACTAGAAATAATCATAAAAAAAAGCCTGATAAAATATATCAGGCTTTTTTTGTTTAATTTATAATTTTATAAAGAAGCAGCATATTCAACTAAGTCAACTAACTTAGTAGCATAACCCATTTCATTATCGTACCAAGAAACTACTTTTACAAAGTTATCATTTAAGGCAATACCTGCTTGTGCATCAAAAA